>JBKJQV010000037.1:0-25965 GCA_046593815.1 Sediminibacterium sp.
GTTTTTAATACGAGTAAAATAGGTATAAACCGTAATTTGTACTATTGTTTATATAAAATTAAAATCGAAATGCTTTGATAATTTTCGATTACTCATAAATATCTTTTCTATGTCCGAAAGTAATTATATCAATAATAAGTTCGTGATCGAAAATATTATAAATAATACGGTAGTTGCCAACTCTAACACGATATCCATTTCTGCCTTTTAATTTTTTAAATCCTTGTGGTCTTGGATTTTCTTCCAAACTACCAATAGTTCAAGGATAGGTTCGGCAATTTTATCAGAAAGTTAATCTAATTGTTTTTGAGCTTTATTAGATAGTACAACAATGTATTTAGGCATTTTTGCTTTTTCTGCTTTTTAAATATTCAGAAAACAAAATACGTTCACCAGCATCACTTTCTTTAGCTTCATCATAAAGTTTAATATCTACTAACTCTTCGAGTTCCTCAATTAGGGTATTAAACTCCTTTGTTGATAGTACTACTAGTGATTTATTACCATTGGCATCTTTAATAAATTGAGGATGAATTGTAATCATGGTATCAATGATTAGGGATATAAAAGTAATTAAAAAGGAAATCATTGCTTCAATTAATATCAACGAGTTTTTAATTACCTTGTATGTAATTACTTCTCTATGGATATCACTATTAATACCCCTGCATTACTGTTTCCAGCCATTAGTTTAATTATGTTGGCTTATACCAATAGGTTCTTAGCATTGTCGAATAGAGTGAGATCGCTTCACGATAAATACAAAGGCCACGAAAACCCTCCTATGATTCATGCACAAATAAAAAACCTTCGATACCGTTTAAAATTAATCAAAAACATGCAGGCGTTGGGCGTATTAACTTTTTTGAGTAGTATACTTTGCATGTATTTTATTTACAATGAATGGATGGTAATGGCACATTGGTTTTTTGCTATAAGTCTGTTTATTTTTGCAGCATCCTTAGCACTTTCATTACTTGAAATACAATTAAGTACTAAATCAATTGAAATTGAATTAAGTGATATAGAAGGACTAGAAGATCCTTCTGTATTAGAATACATCAAGAAAAAATTTGAAAAAGATTAAGCGTTTGCAAGCGCTTTTCTTTCTCCAATTTGCTGTCTCCACATGGCGTAATACAAACCTTTATCAGCCAATAACTCATGGTGACTGCCTGTTTCTACTACCTGTCCTTTTTCTAAAACATATATTCTGTCGGCATGCATGATGGTGCTTAAGCGATGCGCAATCATTACCGTTATCTGTTCTTTTTGAGCAGAAATATGTCTGATGGTATTGGTAATTTCTTCTTCAGTTATAGAATCTAAAGATGAAGTTGCTTCATCAAAAATCAACAACTGAGGCTGGCGAATTAAAGCTCTTGCAATTGATAAACGCTGTTTCTCACCACCGCTTAATTTTAACCCTCCTTCACCTATCATTGAATCGATGCCATTATCGGCCTTTGCTAATAAATTATCACAACTTGCTTTATGCAGCGCTTCTTTAACATCTGTTGCTGTTGCACCGGGCTTAACAAATAATAAATTCTCTCTTATTGTTCCAGCAAATAATTGCGTGTCTTGTGTTACAAAGCCTATCTGATTTCTTAATTCATCAAAATTTATTTCATGCCCATCAACTCCATTGTATAAAATATTGCCTACTTGTGGTTGATATAAACCCACTAGTAATTTTACCAATGTGCTTTTACCAGCACCTGATGGTCCAACAAATGCGATGGTTTCACCTTTTTTTGCCTCAAATGAAATTCCATCTAATGCATTGTATTTAGAAGTTTGGTGTTTAAAAGTAATCTGCTCAAATGCCAATGAATTGATATTGCCAATATGCTGAGGGTTTGTTGGTTTTGGCTCAGAAGGCTTCATCATTAAATTATGAAAATTATTGAGTGATGCTTCTGCCTCTCTATAAGAAAGAATAATATTTCCAATTTCTTGAAGTGGTCCAAAAATAAAGAATGAATAAAATGTAAGCGTCATTACTTCACCTGCAGTCAGCTTTCCCTTGAATACTAACCACAAAAGCGTAAACATGATAATCTGCCTAAGTAAATTCACAAAAGTTCCTTGAACAAAACTAAGAGAACGAATACTTTTTACTTTTCTTAATTCTAAACCCAATATTTTATAGGTATTTTGGTTGAGTCGATTAATTTCCTGTTCCGTTAACCCCAAACTTTTTACCAATTCAATATTTCTCAAACTCTCTGTTGTTGTTCCAGCAAGTGTTGTTGTTTCTTTTACAATTACTTTTTGAATAGTTTTTATTTTTTTACTCAAGAAGTTGGTAAGAAAGGATAAAAAAATAATTCCAGATGCATATATGGGCATAATAGACCAATGCAACCTGAATGAATAAACGGAAATAAACACAATACCAACTAATATGCTAAAGAGCACATTAATAAAAGCAATGATGAATTTTTCTGTATCGGTCCTTACTTTTGATAATATTGAAAGTGTTTCTCCACTTCGCTGATCTTCAAATTCTTGGTAAGGCATTTGCATAGAATGCTCAAGGCCATCGGTAAAAATTTTTGCTCCAAATTTTTGTACAACTACATTACTAAAATAATCTTGAAAAGCTTTTGCTATTCTAGATATCATTGCAACACTTACGAGTATTCCTAAGAAGCCTAATACCCCCCAAATGAATTCAGTTTCTGTTCTTTCTCCAGTAATAATGAATTGTTTTTTTTCATTAAAATAACCCGTATTTAATGGGTGCATGCCATATTTGTCGAGTAGTTTCCCAAAAAAGAAGGGATCCAACATAGAAAAAGACTGGTTAGTGGCGGCTAATAACAAAGCCAAACCAATGAGCCATTTATAAGGTTTTAGGTATTGTAGCAGTAGTTTCATTCAGTTTTTTTATTGCGCAAAGCTAATAAAAGTCAATTTCCATGCTGTTTTTTATTTACTGACAAATTTTCTTCTTAATAAGTTTTTCCACGGCTGTTAATAATATGATCACATGAGTTTGATGAATATGGTACAATTACTTAGTAACTTACAAAAACCTTATTCATATGCGTTGGAGAAAATTCAATGGCGAAAACATCATCTTACCTATAAAAGATGCAGTAGAGGAAGCCATCAAAAAAGAAACAGCAGCAGGAACAAAATTAAAAGTTTGTATTGGCACCGACAGTCAGGTTAAAGGCGCCGATACTGAGTTTGCTACCGTTATAGTTTTTCTGCGCGAACACAATGGTGGATTCATGTACATCCACAATGAAAAAACAAAAACCAAATACCATATTAAAGAAAGGATGTTGGTAGAAGTTGCAAAAAGTATAGAAATCGCGTACGAACTATGCAATTTGTTTATCGATTATAAAGTGGAAATGGAAGTTCATGCCGACATTAATACTAACCCGCAGTTTAAAAGTAATGATGCATTACGTGAGGCCATGGGCTATATTTTAGGTATGGGGTTTGCATTCAAAGCTAAACCAGAAGCCTTTGCTAGTAGCTGTTGTGCTGATAAAGCAGTGAATTAAATAATTTTATTTGATCGGATTTGTGCCCTCTATTAATGCTCGTAACGATGCTGAGAGTAATTGGTTCTTTGCCGACTCAAAAACGTCTATTTTATCTTTGGGTAAGCGCAAATTGTATTTTTTCCCTTCGGCTAATGTTTTATCAAATCCAGGGTTCAATTTATTAAATTGAATAATATTAATGAGTAGTTTATTAGCTACAATCATTGAATTATACCTACCACTGATTTCAGTTGTGCTAGTATTAGCTGCATCTTCATCCGATAAGTTATTGTTAGATGTAATTGGGGTATTTGCTTTTTGCGTTTTCACTTCATCAGCGGTCATGGTTGTAAAACCACCACCACCTTCCATAATATAGTGGGTGCCAATAAATTTTTTCACATGATTACGGGTTTCTTCAGGTAAGAAATATTGTAAGTCCCAAAAATTGCGACTGTTTGCTTTTCTAATACATTGCCTAACCCTTCCTGCACCACCATTGTAAGCTGCAACTACTAATAACCAATCATTAAATTCAGCATAAAGTTCTTTCATTAATTTGGCAGCTACTACGGTGCTTTTATAGTAATCCATTCTTTCGTCTTTGGGTTGCAAACTCAATCTAAAACGAGTTGCTTCATATGGCATAATTTGCCATGGACCTACTGCTCCAGCCCACGAAATTAATCCAGAACTTAAGTGACTTTCAATAACACTTAAATATTTCATTTCTTTTGGAATGCCATACTGTGTAAGCACTTGATCATATAAATCGAAATAAGGTTTACCCCAACCTTTCATTTTTTGTAATTCTTTTCCTTGTTTCCGAATATATTCTTGAACGAACGAAACAGCTCGAGGATTTAATTGAGTTTCATAGGGTTTGCTTGCATCAAATTTGCCTTTAAATAATGATTTGAAGCCGTATTTGTCTATACTGCTATCTTGATAAATAGTAGCAAAAACTGGGTAGCTAGCTATTAGTAAGAATAGCGAGGAGAGTATTTTTTTAAAATTGCACAACCCATACATAATAATTATTTAAGGTTGATTAATTGCTTGGAAAGTTGAAAAAGTGTGGCTTCATCAAAATGATTGGTCATAATTTGTAAACCAAACGGCATGCCATTAATATGTGTATACAAAGGAATAGATATTGCAGGTATGCCCACCAAATTTGGATAAACTGTATAAATATCTGCTAAAAACATCTCTATCGGGTCGTCTGATTTTTCTCCAATTTTAAATGCAGGCGATGGAACTGTTGGAGAAATGATGGCATCGTATTCGGCAAAAATTGATGTTGTTTTTATTTTTAATAATTGACGTACCTGTTGTGCTTTGGTAAAATAAGCATCAAAGTATCCTTCACTTAAAACAAATGTTCCAAGCAGAATTCTTCTTTTAACTTCTTCTCCAAATCCTTCGCTTCTAGAAGCTTTGTATAATGTAGTAAGGTCAATATTTTTTTGTGCAGTTCTATGTCCATAACGTACGCCATCAAACCTCGATAAATTACTTGATGCTTCAGCTGTGGTTAACACATAATATGTTGGAACAACATAATCTAATAAATCAAAACTTATGGCATCTACTGAATGGCCATCAGCTTTCATTTGCTCAATTGTTGTTGTTATTTGTTCTTTTATATTTTTATCTAATGCAGGATGTTCAATTGATTCTTTAAAATACGCAACACGAAATTTTTTGGGAGTATTGATAATTGTTGCCGAATAATTTTCAACAGGCTTAGTAGAAACAGTACTATCAAAATCATCTTCTCCAGCAATAATTTCTAATACTAATGCAGCATCTTCAATTGTTTTTGAAAAAATACCTATTTGATCAAATGATGAGGCGTATGCAATTAAACCATAGCGCGATATTCTTCCGTATGTAGGCTTTATGCCGATGATTCCACAAAAATCAGCGGGTTGACGAACAGAGCCACCTGTATCACTTCCAAGGCTTACCATACATAAGTCAGCTTGAACAGAAACTGCTGAGCCACCAGAAGATCCTCCCGATACTCTTTCTTGGTCTTTGGCATTCTTTACAGGTCCATAGTAAGAATTTTCGTTACTACTACCCATTGCAAATTCATCGCAATTTTGTCGGCCGATAATTATTGCTCCTGCATCCAATAATTTCTGGGTTGCAGTTGCATTATAAA
Organism: Sediminibacterium sp.; assembly: GCA_046593815.1. Lineage (GTDB taxonomy): Bacteria > Bacteroidota > Bacteroidia > Chitinophagales > Chitinophagaceae > Sediminibacterium. The sequence continues at coordinate 5,683 of JBKJQV010000037.1, forward strand.
TAGAAGTAAAATTTTCTAAAATTTTTGAAGCTGCAGCTATTTTGTGACCTTTGAAACAGATAACATCTTTTAGTCCAACTACTACACCAAACAAAGGTGAGATTGAAATGCCATCTTTAAAGAGTTTATCTAGTTCTGTTGCTTTTGCTAAAGCTTCTTCTTCATATACTTCAATAAATGCATTGAGAGAAGCTTGTTCTTTTATTGCAGCTATATAAAAGCGAACGGCCTCAACACAGGTAGTTTGGCCGTTCTGTAATGCTTTATGAAAGTCTTTGATTGAATGAAACCGAAACAAAGGCTGCTAATTAGTGATTTAAGGATTAACTGGTGGGGTACTGTCTTTCTCTTTCATACCTTCTTCTAATTCTTTCTTCACATTGTTCTTTGCATCATTGAACTCACGAATGCCTTTGCCCAAACCTTTCATGAATTCAGGTATTTTTCTACCACCGAATAGAACCAATACTACTAATCCAATAATTATTAATTCTTGAAAACCTAGATTACCCATAACTATTTATTTAAGTCGGTAAAGTTAAGGCAAAAACATGCCTATACAATTAATTGCTGTTAAATAAGTCATTAGTGATGATTTTTTATCGTTGGTCAGGCGACCAACGATGGCTGCGACCAACAATGGCTGCGACCAACGATGGCTGCGACCAACGATGGCCGATGTTGGTCGCCTGACCAACATCTAAACGGCCAGACTATACCAATAAAAAAGCGTCCCGATTTATCGGGACGCTTTATAAATATATTACTAATACTAGAAACGTTTTTCTTTAATACGAGCACTTTTACCACTACGCTCACGTAGGTAAAATAACTTAGCACGACGAACTTTACCAACTTTGTTCAATAAAATTGAATCGATATTTGGAGAAAGTATGGGAAACAAACGTTCAACACCTATTCCATCAGAGATTTTACGAACTGTAAAAGACGATGTAGCTCCATTTCCTTGTAATTTAATTACATCTCCACGAAAACTTTGGATACGCTCTTTACCGCCCTCTACTATTTTATAGTTAACAGTGATATTATCACCTGCTTTAAACTTAGGATGCTCTTTACTAGTAGTTAACTGGTCGTGTACAAACTGAACTGCTGCGTTCATAACTTTTAATTTTTACGGACGGCGAAGGTAGGTAAATAATTTTAAAATTCAGGGATGAAACCTGTTTTTTTCTATCTAGCTACGTTTACTGCTCTTTTTTCTCTAATTACGGTTACTTTAATTTGACCAGGATAAGTCATTTCTGTCTGAATTTTTTGGGCTATTTCAAAGCTTAGCTTATCGCTATCAATATCAGTTACTTTATCTGCTTCAACTATTACCCTTAACTCTCTTCCAGCTTGAATTGCGTATGCTTTTTCAACTCCCTGATATGCCAATGCTAAATTCTCTAAATCCTTAATTCTTTGGAGGTATTGCTGCATAATTTCCCTTCTAGCACCCGGTCTTGCTCCACTAATAGCATCACAAGCCTGAATTATTGGAGAAATAACATAAAGCATTTCCATTTCATCATGGTGAGCACCGATTGCATTTACCACAGCTGGATTTTCTCCATATTTCTCCGCCAATTTAGCACCTAAAAGAGCATGGCTTAATTCTGTTTCTTCATCTGGAACCTTTCCAATATCATGTAATAATCCTGCTCTTTTAGCCAATTTAGGATTCATTCCTAGCTCTGAAGCCATGATTCCACATAAATTAGCTGTTTCTCTGCTATGCATTAAAAGGTTTTGGCCATAGGAAGATCTAAAGCGCATTTTACCCACTATTCTTATTAGTTCTTTGTGTAATCCATGTATACCCATTTCTATAACTGTGCGCTCTCCAATTTCCATCACTTGTTCCTCTAATTGACGACGGGTTTTTTCTACTACTTCTTCAATACGTGCAGGGTGAATTCTTCCGTCTGAAACTAGGCGCTGTAAACTCAATCTGGCGATTTCTCTTCTTAACGGATCAAATGAAGATAAAATAATTGCTTCTGGAGTATCATCTACTATTAAATCTACCCCTGTAGCTGCTTCTATAGCGCGAATATTACGGCCTTCTCTGCCAATAATTTGGCCTTTAATTTCATCTGTTTCGAGGTTAAAAACGGTTACCGTATTTTCTATAGTTATTTCAGCAGCTGTACGTTGTATTGATTGGATAACAATTTTACGTGCTTCTTTATTGGCCTTTAATTTAGCATCTTCAATAATCTCTTGTTGTAGAGAAAGAGCCTGTGTATGCGCTTCTTGCTTTAAACTTTCAATTAATTGATTTCTTGCATCATCAGCAGTTAAACCAGCTATTTTTTCTAGTCTACGAATATGTTCCTCTTGGTGTTTTTCTAACTCCGTACGCTTGTTATTGACTATTTCAATCTGGCGATTGAGATTTTCTTTAATTACTTCATTTTCCTTCACTTGCTTATCGATAGAAGCTTCTTTCTGGTTAATGGTAATTTCTTTTTGCTTAACACGGTTTTCAGTTTCACCGATTTTACGGTTTTTCTCCAGCATTTCTTTATCGTGATCTGCCTTTAACTGAACAAAGCGCTCCTTAGCCTCTAACTGTTTTTCCTTCTTAACTGTTTCGGCTCTTAGCTCTGCTTCTTTTAAAATGTTTTGCGCTTGACTTTCAGCGTCTTCGATTTGTTTTTTGGTGTTTTTAGCAAAAATAAATCTACCCGCTGCAACTCCTATAATTAGTGTAACTGCACCAACTATTATTGATAATATTGCTTGATCCATTTGTTAGACAAGGTTTTAAAAAGTTCACAATCCTATTTTTCTGATCACATCTCATTTAATAGTAATAAGTAATGATACCCTACGAAGATAATAAGAAGTAAGGAGGATTGTGATTTTAGATTTCAGATTTTAGAACTGAATCGATCATTTTGCTCAGATCTTCGATTTTTTGCGAAGCGTCGTTCCATTGAACAGGTTGGGTTCCCGTATCTTTTTGTTCAGTAGCAAACCATAATAAAACCATGGAAATATAGTCCTGCATGTCTTTTCCGGCAAATTGTGTTTTAAAAGAATTGATCTTTTCGTTGATTAAAGCGGCTGTTTTACGTACCATCTCTTCATCGGCAGGCTCAATTTTTAATCGGTAACTTCTATCGGCAATGATAATATTTACTGGGATAAGTTCTGTCATAATATCAGGCATGCAGCAATGCCAGGCATTTATCGATTTCTTTTAAATATGCATCAATTTTTTTCTGAAGACTAGCCTTTTCAGTGTCATTCCAGTTTCCGCTGGTAAGTTGAATGGCAGCCACTTTCTGTTCTAGCTGATTTAACTGATTTATTTTTGCTTCTTTTTCTGTTTTTGCAACGGCAATATCCTTTAATAACCTGTTATTTTCTTTTTGCAACTGCTTAAACTCTTTAATAAGCATTTGCAGTTTTTCTTGAAGATGGCTAATATTGGTATTAATGTCAGTCATTATTTTCTAATTTCTGCTTGAATTTCTTTTTCAAAACATTGTATTAATTTATTCATCATACCATCAATCTCATTATCCGTAAGTGTTTTAGTATCATCCGAAAAAGCAAAGCTAACGGCCATCGACTTTTTATGAAGCCCTAATTTTTCGCTTTCAAATACGTCGAATAATTGCATATGCTGAAGCTTAGGCAATTTAATGGATTGTAGTGACTTTTCAATGGCACTAAATGTAATTGCTTTATCAACTACCAATGAAAGGTCTCTTTGAACTGTAGGATATTTATTTACCTCTTTGTAAACAATTTTCTTTTTCTGAACTGTATTTACTAATTTTTTAAATGGAAGGTTAATCATAAACACAGGCTGCTTAACATCAAAACTGAGTAGTTTCTTGTTACTAACCGAGCAGATAGAACCAAGCAGCTGCTTGTCTGAGTAGATAGATACTACAGCTGCATCTTCAGGTAGCAATTCGTATTTAATATTAGCAATGCCACAGTATTGTAAAATGGCAGTGGCTAGTCCTTTCATGGCAAAAAAATCCATTTGGCTTCCTTTATTTCTCCATCCTTGTTGGTGGTTGTTGCCCGTAACAAATAAACTAAAATTTTCTTCTTCAATAAACCCATCTTCTTTGGTTTGATAAGTTTTACCAAATTCGAATAATTGAAGATGATTGTTTCTACGATTGAGGTTGTATGCAATTGTTTCTAATCCACTTTCTAACATTGATGGTCTTAAAACATCTAATTCTGCACTGAGGTTATTCATCATTTTAACCGTGTGAGCACTAGTAACCTCGTCAAAATATTTGCTATTGGTAATTGAATTAGTTATGATTTCAGTGAATCCTTTTCCTACTAAAAAATTAGCAATTTTTTCTCTCAAATTTTCTTTAAAACCAAATGATTCTATAGCTGGACTAATACTAATCATTGTAGGAATTTCTACATTATCTAACCCATCTATTCTTAATATTTCTTCTACTAAATCTGCTGGAATGCTTATATCTGTTTTGCTATAAGGAACTTCTACAGTTAGTTCGTCCATACCTTCTTTTGCAATTGTAAAACCAAGTGCTGTTAAAATTCTTTTTACTTTATCGGCATGATAATTTTTACCACTTAATTTTTTAAGATAATGATTTTTAATTGTTACTGTTACTCTTGGTTTTGGATCTGGATAGATATCAATTATTTCACTCGAAATTTCACCGCCGGCTACTTCCTTAATTAATATGGCAGCGCGTTTCAGCACATTTACCGTATTTGAAATATCAATCCCTTTTTCGAATCTTGTTGCAGCATCGGTTCTTAAGCCATGACGCAGAGAAGTTTTTCTAATACTAGTAGAATTAAAACAAGCACTTTCTAAAAAGATGGATGAAGTAGTTATTGATACCCCACTTTTACTACCTCCAAAAACTCCAGCAATGCACATGGCTTCAGTTGAATTACAGATCATTAAATCTGCGGCATTCAATTTTCTTTCTTTATCATCTAACGTAATAAAAGCAGTTTGATCTGGACAATTTTTTACAATGATTTCGTTTCCTGTAATAGCATTTGTATCAAATGCATGTAATGGTTGACCGGTTTCATGTAAAATAAAATTGGTAATGTCTACTATATTATTAATGCTTCTTATTCCTATTGATGTTAATTTATTTACCAACCATTCAGGAGATTGTTTAACTGTTACTCCACTAATTGTTAGTCCTGTATAACGAGGACAATCAATTGAATTTTCAACTGTAACTTTAATTGGCAAATTGGTATTGTCCGTTTTAAAACTATTGTTGAAAGGCGATTTTATCTTTGTTTCTTTTTGATGATGGGTTAAATAGGCACAAACATCACGAGCAACGCCCATGTGGCTCATGGCATCCATTCTGTTTGGCGTTAAACCAATTTCAAAAATCCAATCTGAATAGGCGCTAAATATATCATTTGCTGGTGTGCCAATTTTTGAATCAATTGGCAGAATGATAATTCCTTCGTGGCTTTCTCCAATTCCTATTTCATCTTCGGCACAAATCATTCCCATACTCTCTTCTCCACGAATTTTGGCGAGTTTCATCGTAAGCGGATCGCCATTTAAAGGATAAATAGTTGTGCCAATTGTTGCTACCACTACTTTCTGACCTTTTGCCACATTGGGAGCACCACAAACTATTTTAAGTAAATCTTTACCACCAATAGCTACTTTAGTAATCCTTAATTTATCAGCATTTGGATGTGGTTCACACTCCATTACTTCCCCTACAACCAATCCGTTTAAACTGCCTTTAATTTTTTCGAATCGCTCTAAACTCTCCACTTCTAAACCTATGGAAGTCAGTATTTTCGATAATTTAGCTGGTTCTATTACTTCAGGTAAATATTCACTTAACCAATTGTAACTAATTGTCATAATACTGTTGCTGCTTTGTATGTTGGCAAAAATAAGGTTTTCAATTGGATGGATGATGGTGGAAGGTTGATAGTGTAGTTAATCAAAGTCTGGGAATAAGCGTCTATTTTTTGTAAAAATCTTTCTGCACATCACTTTGTTAATTTCCCCAAATAAAAGCGCAAAACTTTTGAAAATAGGGGATAACCATTGTAAATTGTGTGAATGAGGTGGAATTTACTGTGAATAACCACTAATTAGGCTGTGGAATAATATAGATTCATATTTTATTTCTACTACCAAATAGTTCCGTTTATATTCGCTCCCCCTTATGGATGAGGAAACAATTTCTTAACATAGCATTTTTCTAATCAACTAGAAGGAGTTTTACTAACCAGCAAAGCATTTATCGAATAATGGATATTACCAGTTTAAATAAAGATAGAAAAAGAAGAAAAACATCTGTTGATTTGAGTACAATGGTCTATGGAAAAGTACCACCTCAAGCCAAGGAATTAGAGGAAGCTGTTTTAGGTGCAATTATGCTTGAAAAAAGTGCATTTGATACTGTTACAGAAATTATTAAGCCAGAATGTTTTTATGTTGATGCGCACAGATTCATATTTGAAGCAATGCAATCCTTACAACAAAAAAGTGTTCCAATAGATATTCTTACTGTTGTAGAGGAATTAAAAATGCAGGAGAAATTGGATATCGTTGGTGGACCTTATTTTGTTACTAAATTAACCAATTCTGTTGTATCTACTGCGAATATTGATGCGCATGCAAGAATTGTTTTACAAAAATTCATTCAACGAGAATTGATACGTATTAGTGGTGAAATTATTGGTGATGCATATGAAGACAGCACAGATGTTTTTGATTTACTAGACCATAGTGAAACGTTGATGTTTAACATCACTAATAATTATCTAAAAAAGAATTTTGAAGATATTGGTAATGTATTGGTTAAAACCATTAACCGAATTGATGAACTAAGAACAAAAACAAATGAAATTTCTGGAGTTCCAAGTGGATTTAGCAAGCTAGACAGAGTTACTTACGGATGGCAACCAACCGATTTAATTATTCTAGCTGCACGACCAGCAGTAGGTAAAACTGCTTTGGCATTAAACCTTGCTCGTAATGCTGCTTTGCATCCTACTAAACCTACACCTGTTGGTTTCTTTTCTTTAGAAATGAGCGCTGCACAATTGGTACAAAGAATTTTAAGTGCAGAGAGTGAAGTGCCAATGGAAAAAATAAGTAGAGGTAAATTAGAAGATCATGAGTACCAGCAATTGCATAGTAAAGGGATAAAAAAATTAGAGATAGCACCTATTTTTATTGATGATACTGCAGCGTTAAATATTTTTGAATTTAGAGCAAAAGCAAGAAGGCTTGTAAATAAGCACAAGGTTGGTTTAATTATTATAGATTATTTACAATTGATGAGTGGAACTTCTGATAAAGGAGGAAATCGTGAACAAGAGATCAGTAATATTTCCCGTAATTTAAAAGCATTGGCTAAAGAATTAAGTGTTCCAATAATTGCATTGAGTCAGTTAAGTCGAGCAGTTGAAACACGTAAGGAAAGTAAAATGCCTCAACTAAGTGATTTGAGAGAATCGGGTGCAATTGAGCAAGATGCAGATATGGTAATGTTTATTTACAGACCAGAATACCATGAAATAAATAATAATGAACACGGCGAAAGTACATTTGGCGAAACGCATATTCGTATTGCGAAACATCGAAATGGATCTCTTGAAACTATTCAGTTAAGGGCTAATTTGGCTATTCAGCGTTTTGAAGAAATTGATGCTGATGAAAAAAAAGGAAGTAGTTGGAAACAAGTTACACCTAACCTTTCTTCATCTGGAGGATCTTCAGGCGATGGAGCAAAATTTTATATTCAAAAAGGCAGTAAAATGAACGGCGGAGAATTTGATGAAGGTCTTGACCAAGATGCCCCGTTTTAGAATTCAAAGCAAATAATAATGATGAAAAGAATCCATCTGTTTTTTTGTTTGATTATTTTGAATTCATTTGTGAATGCTCAGCAATGTGATCCATCTAAATTACCTATTGTATTTGTTCATGGATTCTTAGGAAGTGGAGATACTTATGCAACTCAATTTCAACGATTTATTGCAAATGGGTATTGTAATGATCAATTATTTGTGTTTGATTGGAATAGTATTAGTGCAAGAGAAAATAATTCTTTAAAACTCGATTCGTTCATTAATACTATTCTATATAAAACCAATGCTTTAAAAGTAAATCTGGTTGGTCATTCTGCTGGAGGCGGTTTAGGTTATAGTTATTTAAATGATTCTTTAAGAGCATTAAAAGTGGCAAATTATGTTCATATTGGAAGTAGTAAAAATGCAAAACCGGCAGGAAGAAATGGCGAAATACCAACAATGAATATTTATTCCTTAGATGATAAGGTTGCTAAAGCAGGCGATATAAATGGTGCAATAAATATTCAACAAAAAGGCAACGATCATTATCAGGTTGCTACTAGTGAAGCATCATTTTGGAATATGTATTCTTTTTTTAATCATAATATTCAACATAAGAATGAAGTTAAAAAAGTTAAGCAATCAATTATTGCTGGTAAAGCATGTTTAATGGGCGAGAATACTCCATTAGAAAATGCAATCATAGATATTTATGAAATTGATCTAGAAAAAGGAATTAGGAAAAGCGAACTGTCAAGTTTTCATTTTGTTTCAGATAGAAATGGCAAATGGGGGCCGTTTAATGCTAAATCATCAATTGGATACGAATTTGTTTTAAAGCCATTGGGAGGACAGAGAACTGTTTATTATTACCACGAACCTTTTACCTCCAATGATCAATTGGTATACTTAAGGGCATTGCCCAAAACAGGTATGACTGCATTATTATTAAATACATTGCCATCTAACGATCAACAAGCTGTTCTAGCCATTTTTAGTAGCAATGGCGCAGTAATTGCAGGAAGAGATTCTTTAACTGTTAATGGATATAATTTATCTTCTTCTATAATTTCTCCAGCCTCTAAAACAGCTATTGCTCAATTTATTTTTGATGATGGAGATAATAAAAGTAGTGGTAATTTAATTCCAACATTTAAAGCAGTACCATTCATGAATGGCATTGATTATTTATTAGATACTAAAGACATTGAGCCAATTCATATATATTTTAATGGTAGAAATTATTTGCTCCCTAAACGAAAATCAGCTTCAGAAGGAGTAATGGTAATGGTTTTGAATTAGTTAAACTTGAACAAAAATGCAAGCTCCTTTTTTTTACGAAGCTATTTTACCTGATCAATCTGGCATCTTCACTTTGTCGGAAGATACAAGTAAACATTGTGTACAAGTATTGCGGATGAATGAGGGGTCAGTGATTGCGTTAACCAACGGTAAGGGTATTTATTATAACGCCACAATTGTTTCGCCCAATAAAAAACAAACAGTTGTAACTCTTGCTAATAAATTATATAGTGAACAAACAAAACCGATTAATACTATTGCTATTTCATTTGTTAAAAATCCATCTCGCATGGAATGGTTTTTAGAAAAGGCAACAGAAATTGGCATTGCTCATATTTATCCTTTAATAACAGAAAGAACAGAGAAAATAAATTTTAAAAAAAATCGATGGGAAACTATTATTGTATCTGCAATGTTGCAAAGTAAACAAGTTTGGAAACCCCAATTACATGATCCAACAGAATTTAAACATATTGTTTGTAGTAATTATAAAGGAAATAAAATGATTGCACATTGTGAAGAAATAAATAAATCAATGATCAACTCAATAGAAAAAAACGGCAATCAATTAATCTTAATTGGCCCTGAAGGTGATTTTACTAGCAAAGAGATTGAGGTGGCAGTTGCGAAAAATTTTATTCCAGTAAGTTTAGGAAATACTCGACTAAGAACTGAAACCGCAGGAATTGTGGCTTCTGTGCTTTTACAAAATTGATTAATAAACTATTTGTAACTTCATACTATGACAAAAGTATTTTTAAAATGCTTATTTATTGGTAGTTTTTTTCTTTTTTCTTGCGATTTTCTTAAGTTAAAAAAAAAGCCAGTAGTTAGAGATATTACTATAACTCCTATAACTTCTTTTAATCAATTATTTTTTGATAGCCTAGACGTAAGTAAGTTTCTAGAAGACCATCCGGAGCTTACTTCTTTTGCTAAGCAGTACAACGATTTTTACAATTCAAGAAATTTTGAATTTGCTTGGTTCGATTCAACAGGGCTTTCCGAACAAGCACACAATTTTTTTAATCTTCAGAATAATTATATCAATAATTTAAATGATAGCAGTATTTACAATAGTCAGTTGCATTATTTATTTGATTCATTGAATGGCAAAAAAGTAACTGTTTCAACAAATCGAATATTGATGCTTAGAACAGAATTGCTATTAACTGGTCAGTTTTTTAGGTATGCTGCTAAAGTGTATAAAGGATCGGATATTGATGCTGCGGAATTAGGCTGGTATATTCCTCGAAAAAAAATTAATTTAACAGCCTTACTCGATTCTGTAATTGATAAAAATGGGAAGGATCCAGATCAGTTTATTCAACAGAATGCAGAATATAAAAGACTAGAAAAATATTTAATTAAAACTATAGAGTTAGAAAAAAAAGAAATAAGGGATACAATTGTATTTGTTAAGAAGCCATTCAAATTGCGCGATTCAAGTGAATCAATAGCAATTATTAAAAAGCGGTTAAATGTGTTACAAGACGATATTTTATTAGATAGCACAGCGTTTTATGATACAGCTATGCTTCGATCTGTAAAAAATTTTCAGCGTAGGTATGGTTTGGCAGTTGATGGAGCTATTGGCAATTTAATGATTGGTGAATTAAATGTTCCTTTAAAAGCCAGAGTACAGCAAATATTAGTGAACATGGAACGTATTAGATGGATGCCTCCTCAAAATGAAAAAAATTATGTTTTAGTGAATATTCCAGAATATAAATTGCATGTGTTTGATAGCGGTAAGCAAGTATTTGAAATGAGGGTAATAGTTGGGTCTGCTGTAAACAATACTGTAATATTTAATGGCAATTTAAAATACATTGTTTTTAGTCCATATTGGAATCTCCCAGAAAGCATTGTACGTAAAGAGATTATTCCAGCAATGAATAAAGACAAAAATTATATAAGTAGTCACAATATGGAAATTACAAGTTATAGTGGGAGTTTGCCAAATATTAGGCAGAAGCCGGGACCTACTAATTCATTAGGGTTAGTAAAATTTCTTTTCCCTAATAATTTCAATATTTATTTGCATGATACTCCTAATAGAAATTTATTTGGTCAATCTGGAAGAGGATTAAGTCATGGTTGTATACGAATAGCTGAACCTGCAAAGTTTGCCCAATATTTGTTAAGAGATGATTCGCTTATATGGACTAAATCTAAAATAGATAGCAGTATGAATTTGGAAAAAGAAAAATGGGTTACCTTAAAGTATTCGGTACCAGTTTTTTTGGTTTATTTTACTGCTTGGGTTGATAAGGATGGGGTTTTAAATTTTAGGAAAGATATTTATGGACATGATAAAAAAATGGCCGATAAATTATTCAATCAATAAAAGAAGGAAGCATGCAAATAGTTGAAGTTGATGATATAAACTGTGTGAAGGAATTTTTAGCAGTTAATGCTATTATGAATAAAGCTAATAAAGCATATATCCGTTCTTTAGATAATGAGGTGAATGAGGTGTTTGATCATTTGAAAAATAAATTATTTAAATACGGTGAAGCAAAAAGATGGATAGCAAAAACAGAGGATGGAGTTTTAGTAGGAAGAATTGCGGCATTTACCAACGAAAAATACATCAATAAGGGTACAGAGTTTAAAACAGGAGGAGTAGGATTTTTTGATTGCATTAATGATCAGGCTACTGCTAATGTTTTATTTGATACTGCAAAGCAATGGTTACAAGAAAAAGGAATGGAAGCAATGGATGGCCCAATTAATTTTGGAGATAGAGATAAGTGGTGGGGCTTAATGGTGGAGGGATTTGAAAAAGAGCCAATGTATGGAATGTCATTTAATCCTCCTTATTATCAAAACCTTTTTGAAGAATATGGGTTTAAAAATTATTATACCCAGTTTTATTATACTATGGTTGTGGATGATCCATTGCCAGCTAGGTTTCCAGAGCGGTATGCTAAGTTTAATTCAAAGCCTGGTTATGAAGCTAAACATGTAGAATTAAAAAAATTAGAGAAATATGCTGGTGATTTTGCAACAGTATATAACGCAGCTTGGGCACAACATGGAGAGGCAAAGGAAATTTCGAAAGAACAAGTTATAAAGTTGTTTAATAAAATGAAACCTATAATGGATGAGCGAACTATTTGGTTTGCTTATTATAAAGAAGAGCCAATTGCTATGTTCGTTAATATTCCAGATATAAATCAGTATTTCAAGTATTTTAATGGGAAATTTGGATGGTTGCAGAAATTGCATTTGTTATGGATGAAATTTAGAGGAACCAATAAGCAATTAACTGGACTGGCATTTGGAGTTGTTCCTAAATACCAGGCTTTAGGAATTGATAGTTATTTGATTAATGCTTGTAGTCTTACTATTCAAGGTAAAGGATGGTATAATCAATATGAAATGGGTTGGGCAGGTGATTGGAATCCTAAAATGATTAATATATACAAAAGTTTAGGTGGAAAACAAAGCAGAAGAATGATTACATATCGTAATATATTTGATGATAAATATTCTTTTGAAAGGCATCCTGAAATGGAATATAAATAAGTTAAATTGCAATCCTTTCTATGGATAATTTCATTGTTTCGGCTCGTAAATACCGCCCACAAAACTTTAATACTGTTGTGGGGCAACAGCATATTACTACTACGCTGAAGAATGCTATTAAGAATAATCAGTTAGCTCATGCTTTTTTGTTTTGTGGACCAAGAGGAGTGGGCAAAACAACTTGTGCAAGAATTTTAGCAAAAACAATTAATTGCACCAATCAAACTCCTGAAGGAGAAGCTTGTAACATTTGTAATAGTTGCGTTTCATTTGATGCAGGCACTTCAATGAATATTCATGAGCTAGATGCAGCAAGCAATAACTCAGTTGATGATATCCGTATTTTAGTAGAGCAGGTACGTTTTGCACCTCAAGCTGGTAAATACAAAGTTTATATAGTAGATGAGGTACATATGCTTAGCTCAAGTGCATTTAATGCATTTTTAAAAACGCTTGAAGAACCACCAGCCCATGCAATTTTTATTTTAGCAACTACGGAAAAGCATAAGATTATACCTACCATCTTAAGTCGATGTCAGATTTTTGATTTCAAAAGAATTACCAATAATGATACTGTTGAACACTTACAAGAAATTGTAGATAAGGAATCCATTAAAGCAGAAAAGGCTGCATTACAGGTTATTGCTCAAAAAAGCGAAGGCTGTATGCGAGATTCATTGAGCATTTTAGATAAGATCGTAAGTTTTACGAATGGAGAAGTTACTTATAAAAATACGCTAGAGCATTTAAATATTTTAGATGAAGATTATTTTTTTAAGCTTTTAGCATGTATGCAACAAGAAGATATGGCTGGTGCTATGTTGCTGTTTGATACAATTAATCAGAAAGGTTTTGAAGGAGATTTGGTATTGAATGGATTTGCAGAATTTATGAGAAATTTATTGGTTTGTAAAGATCCTAAATCTGCTTCATTACTTGAAGTAGTTGAAGGAATGCAATCAAAATATATGGAAGTTGCAGCTAAAACAAGCTTCGCTTATTTGGTAAGTGCGCTCAATATTTTGAATGATACAGAGATTAATTTTAAGATGGCCCGAAATAAAAGGCTGCATGTAGAACTTGCATTAATTAAGTTAAATTTTTTGCAGCAGGCTTTAGATATGGCATTCGATAAAAATGCAGTTGTAAAAAAAAAACGAGTTGATGAGCCAATAGCATTTAGAACAAAATCTATAAAGCCATTAACGCAAAAAGCATTTATTGCTGAAGATAATAGTTCAGCCAAATTACTGATAGAAAAACCTGTTATAATAAATACTATCAATACCGATAGTATGCCCCCATTAAATCCAGTTTTTAATGTCAATGAAACGTCAAAGCTAATTAATGCTATTGGAGGGAAAAAGAACTTGCTAGATGCCCTTAGAGATAAAGCCGGTGCTAAATACGATATACAAGAAGTTACAGAAGCTGAGGTTTTGAATATTGATAAATTACTCCAATTTTGGAAGGACTATACTGTAGTACTAGAGAAACAATTAAAACATTCTGCAGCAGGTACTTTTAAAATTGCAGACATAGAAATTGATTCAGATATTCACTTTACAGTTCGTGTGTCTGCAATTACTGCTCAAAAATTTGTAGAGCAAGAAAAATTAGAATTAAAAGAACAATTACATAAGTTATTCAATAACCGCTCTATTGATTTTTCTGTTTTGGTAGAAGCTGGAGAAAAAGAAGACGTCCCATTGCACATGCGATTAAATAGTAAACAAAAATTTGAAAGAATTGCGGAGCAATATCCTTTATTGAAAACATTAAAAGAACAATTACGTTTAGAAATTGATTTTTAAGTTACTGCTTATTGCATTCATCACAAGTGATAATTATATTCTCTGCAAATTTTGGGCTAACATTGTTTTTTATTCCATTCACTTCTATCTCTATCAAATCGTCGTACACCTCTTTGGATTTTATTTTTATGGTTTTGTTTATAGCTAACCCTAGTTTATCTACATATTGAAGAAAGGCGGCACTATTGTCTTTTACACCCACCATTTTACATTGATGCCCCACTGTTTCTTCCAATAATGTTTTACGGACTTGTATGTTCAATTCTCCTTTTGAATTAGGTATGGTATCTCCGTGAGGATCATGTGATGGGTAGTTTAGAAACTGGTCTAATCTATCTATCAATTTTTTACTTTGGATATGCTCTAGTTGTTCAGCTACTTCATGTACTTCATCCCAACTAAACGCCAATTTTTCGAACAAAAAAGTTTCCCAGAGCCGATGTTTGCGAACAATTTCAATTGCAATTTTTTTGCCTTCTTTGGTTAAAGCTGATTTGCCATATTTCTCATATTTAATTAATTTTTTTTCCTTCAATCTTTTGAGCATATCATTTGCCGATGCAGGCTTAACGCCAAGATGTTCAGCAATTTCATTGGTTCCTGCCTCTAGTTTAATGGCCGACTCTGTGGTAATTTGAAAAACAGTTTTAAGGTAATTCTCCTCAGTAAATGATAACATGGTTCAAAAATAAGAAATTTAATCAAACAATATTTGTTAGACTAGCCTAACAAATGTATTTTTGTCCGTGTAACTATTTTGAGACTTGTATGAGAAAAGGGCTGATATTTTTATTTTTATTGATAGTAGCTATGAATATTTTAGCTCAATCCGATACGATACCCCTTCATAAAAATTTAGTGAATGCTACCTTAAACGAGATTGTTGTAACTGGAACAATGAAGGCGGTTAAAAGAGTGGAAAGTCCAGTTCCTGTTGAATTGTATAGCTCAGTTTTCTTTAAGAAAAACCCCACATTTAATATTTTTGAAGGCTTGCAAAATATAAATGGGGTGAGGCCGCAGATTAATTGCAATGTTTGTAATACAGGTGATATTAGAATAAATGGATTACCTGGCCCCTATACCATGGTGTTGATTGATGGTATGCCAATTGTAAGTAGTCTTTCTACTGTTTATGGACTTTCAGGAATTCCTAACTCATTAGTTGAAAGGATAGAAATAGTAAAAGGTCCAGCATCTTCTTTATATGGTAGTGAAGCAATTGGAGGCTTAATTAATATTATCACAAAAAATCCTCAAAATAGTCCAAGACTTTCCGCGGAATTGATGACAACTAGTTGGGGAGAATTAAATACGGATCTTGGTTTTGCAGTTAAAGCGGGATCAAAAGTTGATGTATTGACAGGTATTAACTATTTTAATTATAGTAACCCAAAAGACAATAATCAAGATGGTTTTACAGATATGACCTTACAAAAAAGAATATCCGTTTTTCAGAAATGGAATTTTAATCGAAAAGAATATCGTGTTTTTAGTTTGGCAGCTCGATATTATTCCGAAAACAGGTGGGGTGGAGAAATAAATTGGAATGAAAAATTTAGAGGTGGTGATAGTATTTATGGCGAAAGTATATATACCAACCGTTGGGAGATGCTTGGCAATTATCAATTACCAACAAAAGAAAAACTATTTTTATCTTTTTCTTACAATCAGCATGATCAGGATAGCAGATATGGCAATATTGCTTATTTGGGTAAACAACGAATTGCATTTTCTCAACTTACTTGGGATAAAACAAAAGGTAAGCACGATTGGTTAATTGGTGTTGCACTACGTTATACTTATTATGCAGATAATACACCAGCAACTGGTGCTATAGATCCTAGTCAAATTGGTATAACTCCTCAAAAAATTTGGTTGCCGGGCATTTTTGCTCAAGATGAAATAAAATTGAATGAACGGCATAAATTATTGTTGGGAATTAGGTACGACTATAATTCAACTCACGGAAATATTATTACTCCGCGGTTAGCTTATAAGTTTGCTATTAATGAAAAAAATATAGTGAGATTCAATATTGGTGCAGGCTTCAGGGTTGTTAATCTATTTACTGAAGATCATGCAGCACTAACAGGGGCAAGACAAGTAGTAATAACCAATGAGTTAAAGCCAGAACGTTCTATTAATGCTAACATAAATTATATTCATAAAGTTTATGGATTAAATGGAACCGCTTTTAATTTAGAAGCTACCGCATTTTATACTCATTTTAATAATAGGATAGTTGGCAATTTTGATATAAATCCTAATCAAATTATTTATAATAATTTAGATGGATATGCTGTAAGTAAAGGCATTTCTGTAAATGCAGATGTTACATTACCATCAGACTGGAAAATTTTATTAGGTGCTACTTATTTAGATGTTTCATTAAATGAAAATGGTAAAAAAACACAACAAATATTAACAGAAAGGTTTACAGGTACATGGGCTATTTCTTATAAAATACGAGCATTGCATATAGATATTGATTATACAGGAAATTGTTATGGGCCAATGAGGTTGCCTTTATTAGGTCCGCTCGATCCGCGAAAAGAATATTCTCCTTGGTGGAGTTTACAAAATATTCAATTCAGCTTTCATCGTTGGCATTCACTAGAAATATATGGTGGAATAAAAAATATATTAAATTATTTGCCAACCAAAAGCAATCCTTTTATTATTGCAAGAACTAATGATCCTTTTGATAAGCAAGTGCAATATGGTGCAAATGGTCAAGTACTATCCACCCCTAATAATCCATATGCATTAACATTCGATCCTAATTATGTATATGCTCCTAATCAGGGCGTACGATTTTTTGTTGGAGTAAGAATTACTGTAAAGTAAAAATCTATCAAAGGCTTTACTGTATCTTTATACAATGGAACAAGAACAAACAAATACCGGAACCGAAATATTGATTAAAGCTGCAGGACCAATTGTAATTGCATCTAAGTGCATAGTAACCAAGGCTGATGGATCAATCGATGTTAAAGAAAAAGCCTCGTTTTGTGGTTGCGGCCATTCGGCAAATAAGCCATATTGTGATGGGTCACACAAAAAATATATGGAAGCAACTACTGTATAATGAAAAAAACAGTTGTTTTAGGAGCTTCCGATAACCCCGAGCGTTATAGCTATTTAGCAGTACAAAATTTAACAAACAAAAATCATCCAGTTATTGCAATTGGGAAGAGAGCTGGGCTTATAAATGGAATTAATATTATTACTAATCATCCTGCAGAAAAGGAAGTGGATACTGTTACACTTTATTTAAATCCTATTTTACAAAAAGAATATTACGATTATATTTTTTCACTTCATCCTAAACGAATTATTTTTAATCCAGGTACAGAAAATGATGAGTTAGCGAGTCTTGCAAAAGCAAAAGGAATACTAGCAATTGAAGCTTGTACTTTGGTATTGCTACGAACTGGTCAATATTAAATATCACTTGCCACTGTTGGTCGCCTGACTAACGCCGTTGTTGGTCGCCTGACCAACATTTATTAAACCCTTATAATGAGATAGTATTTCAAATTCATCAATTCCATAATCATAATACTTTGCACTACTAAACTGATATTCGTAAGAATTATTAACAGATTTCCACTTGCCTTTTAAAGGGTTATTGTGGATATAGTTTAATTTTTGAAGAAAAACTTTCTCAGAATATATATTAATACTTAAGCTGTCTCTTTTCCAAATTTGATATTTCCTATCTTTTTTATCAACTATTAACTTGCTAAGTATCGGATTGTTTGTACTTTTTAAAAGCCATAGTATACTACGAGCAGTAAACTTTAAAAAATCTCTTTGAAAAATTGCGCTATCAATTTTATCTTGAATCTGCCAAAGTATATGTAAGTGATTTGGCATTATTACATAGCCATAAATTGTAACTTGTTGTTTAACTACTCTTTGTTTTAAGGCTTCTATAATTACTTGTTTATATTTATCATTTTGTAAAAGAGGAATCCAATTATAGTTAGTAATTGTAATAAATTGAGTATGATGTTTGAATAGGATCATTTTATTTATTTTTTTCGTTGGTCAGGCGACCAACGATGGCGATGCTTCTATAATCACTTGTTTATAATTATCATTTTGTAAAAGAGGAATCTAATTATAGTTAGTAATTATAATAAATTGAGTATGATGTTTGAATAGGATCATTTTATTTATTTTTTTCGTTGGTCAGGCGTCCAACGATGGCGACAAATTCCGTTGTTGGTCGCCTGACTAACGCCGCTGTTGGTCGCCTGACCAACAGCTTCATCTTGCACATCCTTCTGACCAACAGCTTCATCCTCCCCATCCTTCTCTATCCAAACTTCGGTACTGTATTGCTTCTGCAATATGTTCTGGCTTAATTGCTGAACATGCATCTAAATCTGCAATAGTTCTACTTACTTTTAATATTCTATCGTATGCTCTTGCGCTAAGGTTTAAGCGTTCCATCGCTTTTTTTAATAAATTTTCTGCTACCTTATTTAAGGTGCACACTTCTCTTAATTTACTTGAACTCATTTGCGCATTTGCATAAGTTCCTTCATCATTTTTAAAGCGCTCAGTTTGAATTGCCCTAGCTAAAATTACCCTTGTTCGGATTGATGATGAATTTTCTCCTTTTTGTTGATTGCTCAATGCATTAAATGAGACTGGAGTAACTTCTACATGTAAATCAATTCGATCGAGTAATGGTCCTGATACTCTATTCAAATATTTTTGTACCATTCCTGGGGCACAAGTACAATCTTTTTCTGGATGATTGTGAAACCCGCAAGGGCATGGATTCATAGAAGCAATCAACATAAAATTTGCGGGAAAATCTAGGGCTATTCTAGTCCTAGAAATGGTTACTTTTCTTTCTTCCATTGGCTGCCTCATTACTTCTAAAACTGTTCTTTTAAATTCTGGTAATTCATCTAAAAACAAAACACCATTATGTGACAAAGATATTTCTCCTGGTTGTGGGTTGCTTCCTCCACCTACTAATGCAACATCTGAAATTGTATGATGAGGCGATCTGAAAGGACGTTGATTGATCAATGCACTATTTGCAGGTAATTTTCCAGCAACGCTATGAATTTTTGTTGTTTCTAATGCTTCTTGTAAACTCAAAGGTGGAAGAATGCTTGGCAATCTTTTTGCGAGCATTGTTTTTCCTGCACCAGGCGGACCGATTAATATTGCATTATGACTACCAGCTGCAGCTATTTCTAATGCACGTTTAATATTTTCTTGACCCTTTACATCATCAAAATCAAAATCATATAAACCTTGTGTATTAAAAAAATCATCTCTGGTATTTACTTGTTCCGGTTGTAAACTATTTTCATCAGTAAAAAAGTTGATTACTTCTTTAAAATGTTCAACTCCATAAACCAATAAATTATTTACCATAGCAGCTTCTCTCACATTTGCTTTTGGCACTATTAATCCTTTAAATCCTTCTTTACGAGCTTGAATGGCAATAGGTAAAGCACCTCGAATTGATTGTACAGAACCATCTAAACCCAATTCGCCCATAATGATATAATTACTTAACCGTTCGGGATTTTCTAGCTGCTCACTCGCACCTAAAACACCTAAAGCAATTGGTAAATCTAATGCCGAACCCGATTTTTTTATATCAGCTGGAGCAAGATTTACTACCACTTTTGTTCGTGGCATATGAAAGTTGTTGGTTTTAATTGCACTCTCGGTTCTTTGTAAACTTTCTCTAACGGCATTGTCGGGAAGGCCCACAATTGCATAGCCTTGACCCATACTAACGTTTACTTCAATAGTAATAGTAATTGCA
>JBKJQV010000232.1:0-3672 GCA_046593815.1 Sediminibacterium sp.
TGCAGTAATATTTACTTTTTCAAATAATGTACTTCTAGCATAGATATTAAAATTTCCTAATTGAAAACTATCAGCTAAAAAGTTGTAAGAGGAATTAAATCCAAATCCATCAATTAATTTTACCTTTTTTCCTTTTTTATCTGCTGTATCTTTTAAATTCTTTACTTTCATTTCTAATAAATTGTCAACCCCGAATCCAATACCACCAAATGATCCCTCTCCAAATGATCCAATTATACTTCCATCAAATTGCGAAAACCTTACAGTTCTTCCGCTTGTATCAACTTTAGTAGTGTAATGGTATTTTGAACCAAAATCTGGCTGATAGTTCATAGAAATAGTTGGCCTAATTTCATGTCTTATAGCCATTATTTTACTAGTTGGCCTAAATTTATATGTACCGAATATTCTTGAGTTTAATCCTAAACCAAAACTCATTTGCCTTGCAGTATAAAATCCTTTTTGTTTTAAAGTGTCTACTTTTTGAGTAATAGAATTCCAAGTTTTAAAAGTTCGTTGCCCATACCATTTCTCTTCGTATGAAACACTTGGAGCAACAGTAATTGGACCAAATGATGGTAATGAAAGCGTTATAGGTATACTATGAGATGCTCCATATTGCATAGTATCTAATACTCTTTTGATATTAAAAGCAGTATCGTAAAATGAAATTTGATTCTGAAAATTTCCACTATACCCTATTCCGATTTTTTCGTACCATTTACCAGTTCCAATTTGATCTTTTGATTGAAATGGGTATATGGTTACCATATTAAAATTCACCGTAGGTAAATTCATATTTACCAACCTAGTATTGCTATTTTGGTTATGGTTTAAGTTCAATGATAAATTATATTTCCCTTTCCAATCTTTTCCGTAGCTAATTGATGAACTCAATTGATTCTGAAAATTAATAAAGGGATTATTTAATACTGATTGATTAAACCTAGTGCTACCAAAGTTTACATTGGCTGAAAAAGAAGTACCCGGCCTAGCTCTATTGTCGCGGCTATGTGTCCAGTTAATCATAAACGACCTGAAACTATTAAACTCTTCTATACTCGAAGTGTTATTATTCAATGTTTTTGTATTCTGAAAAGTAAGGTTAAGGTTTCCAGTATAAGCATATCGTTTAATGTATTTTGAATTTAAGTTCAAGCTCCATCCACCAAATGAATAAATATTAGCTCTAGCAGTAGCATCAACATTATCGTTCAACACTTTATAGTATCCTAGTCCTTCTAAACCCAAACCAAAATCTGGACTAACATTAAAAGCTGGAGGTAAAATCCCAGAATGTCTTCCTTTGCTCAATGGAAAAATACCAAATGGAATTCCAATTGGTATTGGAACACCTTCAAACTCTGGAAATGATGGTCCTGCAATTCCGAATTTGTCTTTAATGATTTTCATCTTAGCAGTTCTAAAATTATAATGTGGTGTATCTAAATTACAAGTTGTGAATCTTGCTCTTCGTGCAAAAACCTCCGTTGCACTTATTTTTTTTAATTCTACTGCATTGATATATATCTCCCCTTCTTGAAAAAAGGTATTTTTAGTTAACCCCTTACCTGTTTTCATATTAAAGAAAATTGAATCACTAACTGATTTCATTTCTCCTTGAATAAACTGAGGTTTGGATAATGGGTTTCCAGTAGAATCTAGAGAGCCATATGCCTTTACTAATTGAGTTTGTTGATCGTATTTAATAGTTGACGCCTCTAATTTTAGATCTGAATAATCAACTTTTGCTTTACCGTACAAAATAAACTCTTTGGTATTAACTATTAAAACACCTGAATCTTCTGCAACAAACTTTATGGGAGCATCAATTGAATCCTTAGAGATTTTGAGGGTATCTACCACCAGACGCATACTATCTTTTTTAGTAGTGTCTTTTTTTATCACCAAACTGTCCTTTTTAGTAAAATTTTGGAAGTATGGTGCAGCATTGCTGCTTTCTATAAGAAATGTTAATATACCCAATATCAGGGTTAGAACAATAGCCAGCCTTCTTTTTACGTTAATTTTACATATTCTACTCATGGTCACTTTAGCAAAATTAGGTCTAAACTGTGTAAATGGGTAATTCAGTCTCTCTCCTTTAACGAAATGATATGATGAAAAGATATATAGCTGCTTTTGTTTTGTTAAGCTTTGGGTTAATTACTTTCTCTTCTTTTACCGGTGAAGAGAAAAAACCTACACAAAAACAGCCACTTAAGAGAATTGTAATCGATGCCGGTCATGGTGGTCAAGATGGCGGTGCTAGAGGTAAATACTCTAATGAAAAGGATATAGCCTTAGCAATAGCTTTGAAATTAGAAAAAATGATGTCTGATGCAATTCCGGATGTAGATATTGCAATGACAAGAAGAACTGATGTATTTGATAATGTTACTAAAAAAGCAGAAATAGCCAATCAAGCAAAAGGCGATTTATTCCTATGTATCCATGTAAATGATGCAGTTGCAATTAGGCATAGCGAATTTGTAGGCTATAGAACTGAAACTTATTATAAAGGCAAAGGCAAGAAAAAAAAGAAATATACTCGAAAAGTAAAGGAATATAGATATTGGACTAGCCCAAACCCTGCTCGCGGAACTGAAACTTTTATTTATCCGGTTAATAAAACTAGTGGACGGATGAATGCTTTGAGCAAGAATGATGATCCCGATATGGATAGTATTTCAATAAAGGCAATGCAGGATTTAGAAAAAAATGATCCTACTAAAATGATGTTATTAAGTATGAAAACTCAAACTTTCTTCCAAAGAAGTGCTGATTTAGCTCTAACTATTGAAGATGAGTTTAAAAAAGTTGGAAGAGTTAGTAGAGAAGCCAAGCAACGAAAAGAAGGTATTTTTGTTCTTTATGCTGTAGCTATGCCAGCTGTTTTGATAGAAACTGGCTTTATTTCAAACCCTGAAGAAGAAGATTACTTAAATAGTGAAGAAGGTCAAACTGAAATTTGTGAAGTAATTATTAAAGCTGTTAAACGCTATAAATTCTCTTTAGAGAAACAATTGGGTAATACAAACAAAGGGTTACCACGTAAATAATTATATTCAATTTGTTTTTTAGCAATTTACCTTATTAGAATCCCTAATTTTGTTTAAATTGATAAATAAAATTCAATCAATTTTTAAAAAACTAGCTTATATCAGATGAAAATTTCGAACGAAACTAAAGTAGGTGCTTTATCAGCTATTGCAATTACATTATTAATCCTTGGATTTAATTTTCTAAAAGGCAAAACAATACTTAAAACAGGTAATTACCTCCATGCAAAATATACCGATACCAAAGGTATTATGATTTCGAATCCAGTGTATGTAAATGGATTTCAGGTTGGATCTGTTGCTGAGATTGAAAATGAAGATGAATCTTTAAGAAATATTTTAATATCTATTAAGCTAAAAGATAATTATGAAATCCCTTCAAATTCAATTGCTGTAATTAATAGTAATCCCTTGGGATCTCCCAGTATTGAAATTCGATTAGGCAATGTTAAAAGTTTTTTAAAATCGGGCGACACTATCAATACAGCTGCAAGTTCAAGTATATTAGTTGGTATAATGGATAAATTAACACCAGTAGCAGATCAATTAAAAATTACAATTCATTCTCTTGATAGTGTAATGAAAAATATTAATTCCATTTTTGATCCTA
>JBKJQV010000248.1:0-4774 GCA_046593815.1 Sediminibacterium sp.
TACTAAGTGTTATAGCTTTTCCATGGTCGTCTCCCAGCTCATTGAAAATTTTTAAAGCCCTGAAATAATATTCTATTGCTTTGGAAGTTTTGAATTGGATATCATAAACAACACCCATATTACTCAGGTTAATAGCTATTCCACTTTTATCATTTAGTTCTTCATATATATTTAATGCCCTTGCATAATACTTCAATGCGTCGGAATATTTAGATTTATTTTTATAAACAACTCCGATATTTCCGAGATACGCTGCTACTCCGTTTTTATCCCCCGAATCCTCACACATCTTTAGTACCTTGAGGTAATATTGCAATGCCTTGGGATAATCCGATTGATAATCATAAATTATTCCAATATCGCCCAACGTTTTGGTGATTCCTCTTTTATCGTTCAATTCTTCGAATAGTTTTAAAGCATTAAAATAATATTCCAATGCTTTGGGATAATTAGCTTTTGCTTCAAAACCAATTCCGGTATTTCTACTGGAAGCAGCCATTCCTTTTTTCCAATTTAGTCTCTCTGCAAGAGAAAATGCTTCTTTACCTAATTTAATGCCTTCATCGGCGCTTATATAGGAATATGTATCACTAAGATCGTTTAGCAGTTTAACTTTACTGGTGTCTTCCTTGACTTTTGGAAGTTGGTTAAGAAGTGAATCGATGCGAGCCTGACCCTGTTTTTCCTGTGCTTCGCATATCAAAGTGGAAATAAAAAAGTTAGAAATAAATAGTATATTGAAAAGTATTCTATTCATATTATAATAGCTGTTATTTTTTGGATTGACGGTACTTTTTTGATACTTACTTTTTACACCATTTATTGATAGAAAGTTAATTAACCGTCAATTATTCTCTGGCAATTGAATAATAAACACACTGCCTTCACCCTCTTTTGTCTCCACTTTCAACTCCCCACCATGTGCTTTAATAATATCATAACTTAAACTCAATCCCAAACCTGTTCCTTGTCCTGTTGGTTTAGTTGTAAAAAACGGTTGGAATATTTTATCCAATACTTTTTGTGTAATACCGTTGCCATTATCGCTTACGCTTATCTCTACTTTATTATCTATTTTTTTTGTAGTGATTGAAACGGTTGGTTCATAACCCTTCGACCCTTCGACAAGCTCAGGGTGACGACTCAGGGTGACATCAGCATTCTTGTCGGTTTCGACAGGCTCAACCTGACAAGCTCGAAGCCTCTCCCCCACTGCATAAAACGCATTCGTTAATAAATTCAAAATAACTCGCCCAATATCTTGTGGGATAATATTTATTTTACCAATTGTGTTATCAAATTCAGTTTTAATAGTGGCATTGAAAGATTTGTCTTTTGCTCTTATACCATGATAACATATCCTTACATACTCTTCACACAAAGCATTAATATTAGTTGGTTCTTTTGTACCACTGCTACTGCGGCTATGTTGCAACATCCCTTTTACAATAGTATCTGCTCGTTTGCCATGGTGATTTATTTTTTCGGAATTCGCTTTTATATCATCAATCAGTTGTTCCGTCATCTTGATCTTGTTGTCCGATATCTCGATATTGTTGTCCTTGATCTTGTTGTCCGTCATCTCGAGCATAGCGAGAGATCTCACCTCGATTTTCAGTTCTTCTATTAGCTCTATATTTACCTCACTAAAATTATTCACAAAGTTCAATGGATTTTGAATTTCATGTGCTATGCCTGCAGTAAGCTCTCCTAATGAAGCCAGTTTTTCTTGTTGAATTAATTGATTCTGTGTGTTTCTTAATTCAGCAGTTCTATATTCTGCTTCTTCTAATAGCTTATTTGTTTTATCGAACAGTCGCGCATTTTCAATTGCAGTTGCAGCCAATGGTGCAAACAAATTTAATAAGCGTAAATCTTTTTGATCAAACTGCCTACTCTTATCTAAATGCACACTACACAATGTACCTACCAATTGATCTTTAATCATTAATGGTACAACCATTACACAATGCACTTTTGTTTCTGCATACTTTGTAGATTTACTAGCCCATGTTTGATAATCGGGAATAATCAACGTTTCATTATTCATTGCTGCAGTTCCCATTGCACCTTCTCCTAATTGTAATTTTAACCCTAATGATTCCATTCCTAAATTATAACTAGCCACTATTTCTAATTCTTTTGTATCGGTATGATAAATTGCCAACTCTCCACCCGTAACTTTTAATAAATCAACAGAACGTTGTACTACAGATTGCAACAATGTAGTTAAATCTAACTTACTAGAAAGATCCTGCATGGTTTCCAACAAAGCTTTTTGTTCATCCGCTCTTTTTCTTTCTGCTTCAAACAATCGCGCATTTTCAATAGCTGTAGCTGCCAATGGTGCAAATAAATTCAGCAGATTTAAATCTTCCGTTGTAAATCTATTTTTTGCATCTAAATGAACTACTGCTAAAACACCCACCAATTGTTCTCCCACCAATAATGGCACTACCATTACACTATGCACAGTCGTTTTGGTGTATTTGTCCGACCGCCCTTCCCATGTTTGATAATCAGGAACTACTAATGATTGTTTAGTTACTGCAACTTTACCCATTGCGCCTTCGCCATGTTTTAAATGCACTCCTCCAGAATTCATTCCCAAATTATGACTAGCAACAATTTCTAATTCCCGCATTTCGTCATGATATATTGCCAACTCGCCACCAAATACTTTCAAAATAAAAACAGCTCTCTCTAACACTGAAGAAAGCAATTGATTGAGTTCAAGCTTACGCGATAGATCGCTCATCGTATCTAACAAAGCTTTTTGCTCTTCCGCTTTTCTTTGTTCAATATGAATTAGTCGTTCGTTTTGAAGTGTAACACTAATGCTTCCTGCAATTGTATTCAATAGCTGAATATGTTCAGCATCAAAAAATGTTGGTTCAACATAATGTTTTAAGCTGATATAACCTCTCACTTCATCATCTATCATTAATGGTGTAAACAAAAACGATTTAGGAATTTCAATATCATTCTCTTTAAAATATTGTTCTCCTATTAAATTATTTACATAATCTACCGCATTTTCATTTACCACCAATTGTTGTTTGGTATCCATCAACACCTGTCTTATTTTATTGTAAGGCCTTGGCTCCAGTGTTGTTTTTTTTCCTTCTTCAAAATGGTATTTAAAATATTCTGTACCAGTCTCTTTCTCCAAAATGGCAATTGAAACAACATACCCTTTAAACATTTTATGTAAACTATTACCCACTAATTCAAAAATAAAAGGCATTTCTTTTTGAGTAAGTAATGCTTCTTGAATGCTGTTCAGTAACAATAATTCTTCGTTTCGTTTTGCTAAAGTCTGTTCTAATTGCTGCATATGCATTTGATGTTGATTATAAAACCTTTATACTTGATTGGTATAATTTACTCATAATATAAAACTAAAATGGCAGTTGAATAATAAATGTTGAACCCTGTCCCTCTTTTGTCTCCACCGTCAACTCCCCGCCATGTACTTTTACAATATCATAACTTAAACTCAATCCTAAACCAGTTCCCTGACCTGTTGGTTTGGTAGTAAAAAAAGGTTGAAATATTTTGTCTAATACTTTTTGAGGGATGCCGGTGCCGTTGTCTGTTACACTTATTTCAACTTTGTCATTTAATTTTTTTGTAGTGATGGAAACGGTCGGTTCATAATTAATGTCACCCTGAGCCTGTCGAAGGGTCTTTTTTTCATTAACAACATAAAAAGCATTTGTAATTAAATTCAATATCACTCTACCAATATCTTGCTGTATTACTTTTACCTTACCAATGCTTTCATCAAAGTTTGTTTTCATACTTGCGTTGAAAGACTTGTCTTTTGCACGTAAGCCATGATAGGCCAATCTTAAATATTCATCTGCAAGTGAATTGATATCAGTTGGCTCTTGTTGCCCATTGCTGCTTCTGCTATGCTGCAACATGCCCTTTACAATTGCATCGGCCCTTTTGCCGTGATGTAAGATTTTTTGTTGATTCTCAATTGCATCTGTAGCTAAAGATTTGGCTTCATCTACATTTCCATTGTCTATTGCAGTTTTCATTTCAGCCAGCAACTCTTCATTTACTTCTGAAAAATTGTTTACAAAGTTCAATGGATTTTGAATTTCATGGGCAATGCCTGCGGTAAGCTCTCCAAGCGATGCCATTTTTTCTGATTGAACCAATTGAGATTGAGTGGCTTTTAAATTTTCAATTGATGTCTTTAATGCTTTGGTTCGTTCAGCTACTTGAATTTCTAGTTGCTCGTTTTGTTGCGATATGAGTAGGTTTTTTTCTGCTTCTTTTTCTTTTTCTAACTTTTCTTTATCAATGATTTCTTCAACTAGTTTTTGTTGAACACTTTCATAGCGTTTAAACAATAACCAGGAGAAAAATAGTATCATCCACATTATTCCTATAAGTACAAAAAATGAATTCCAATTATTAAACCAGATAATAAATTGGGGGCTTTTTAATTGAAAATACTTTTCAGCTAAATAGAAAAATTGGGTGAAAGAATAAATAGGGCCAAACAAAAGCATCAAGGGAAGCATTGCCAATATTCTTTGATTGGCTTTTACTTTTTTATGAAACAAGATTAAAAGTATAGTTATAAAAATAAGGTCCATGAAAATATATAACTGAATACTTAAAAGGTCCATTATTCTATTGAGCCAATAAAGGCTTAAGGAAGAATTACTAAGTATGAAGATTAGAATCCAAACTACTAATATAAAGTATGCAAAAACATTTAAGAGTTTATTCCATTTAGGTAAATAAGTTTTAG
>JBKJQV010000360.1:0-10358 GCA_046593815.1 Sediminibacterium sp.
ATGCAAAATGAATTTGGTGAGTGTTACCCTTTGCATTTAGGTGTTACAGAAGCTGGAGATGGGGAAGATGGAAGAGTAAAAAGTGCTGCTGGTATTGGAACTTTATTAGAAGATGGAATTGGTGATACAATAAGAGTAAGTTTAACCGAAGACCCTGAATTAGAGATACCTGTTTGTAAGGATTTGGTTAAAAGATATGCTACTGTTAAAGCAGAAAGCTCAATTCCTTCAATTGAAAAAATGCCATATGATCCATTTCATTATTTAAGAAGGGCAACAATTTCAGTTAGCAATATTGGTGGTAAAAATGTACCAGTTGTGATTGCAGACTTTAGTAAAATGGTTGGAATAACACCCTTTCATTTAGAAGCAATTGGTTATACCTATAATGCAACTAACGATAAATGGAATATTAGTGACGCTGCTGCTGATTACTTGTTTACAGGAAATATAGAATTGAATTTTGCACTTCCAGGTACTTTAAAAGTTATTGTTTATCCTGCAACTTGGGAGTTGTGTACAGACAAGGAAAAGTATTTCCCAATTTTTGATGCTGCTGGTTACAGAGAAGATACCGCCAAAAGTAATTTCTTAAATTTTGTAATGCTCGACTGTTTCAGTGATCGAACAAATGTTAATGATTTTACTCATTTAAATCATTTTGCAAATGATCCTACTGTTGTTCTTTGTTTAAGTAGCACCAACCAAAGTGCCATGAGTTCAATAAGAAGAATGTTTATTGAATTAATGAATCGTTCTATTCAAAATCCTGTTATAATTATCACTGATAGTAATTGGCAAACAGCTGATGAACATCTGATTCATTATTCAACTGAATGTGGCGCTTTATTATTAGATGGCTTTGGAGATGGAATATGCTTGGGAATGTCTGCAAATGCTTACCAACAACAATCAACAGGGTCTGTAAATGACACAAGTGGAAGAAATTATAGTAACAATAATTCAGTAGAACAATTTATTAATTCCTCGGCTTTTAGCATATTGCAAGCAACAAGAACTAGAATATCAAAAACCGAATACATTAGTTGCCCAAGTTGTGGTAGAACATTATTTGAATTACAAGAAACCACTGCAAAAATCAGAAGTGTTACCAATCATTTGAAAGGATTAAAAATTGCCATCATGGGTTGTATTGTAAATGGTCCGGGTGAAATGGCTGATGCTGATTTTGGATATGTTGGAAGCGGAGTAGGTAAAATAACTTTGTACAAAGGCAAAGAAATAATGAAAAGAAATATTAATTCAGATATTGCAGTTGATGAATTAATTAATTTACTTAAAGAGAATGGAGCATGGGTTGAACCCAATTATTAATCTACTAAAATTGATACTTTGAAAACCGACTTCTTAGTAATTGGCTCCGGAATAGCAGGGTTAACTTATGCATTAAAAACTGCAAAACAATTTCCAAATAAACAAGTTGTAATAATTACCAAAACTCAAGCAGATGAAACCAATACTAAATATGCTCAAGGTGGAATTGCTGGTGTTTGGGATGAAGCAAGGGACAGTTACGAAAAGCATATTGAAGATACCTTAATTGCTGGTGATGGGCTTTGTAATCGGGAGATTGTAGAAATTGTAGTTACCGAAGGTCCTGAAAGAATTAAAGAAATAATAGAGTATGGAGCTCAGTTCGATAAAAATGAATTAGGTGTTTATAGTTTAGGTAAAGAAGGCGGACATAGTGAAAATAGGATTTTGCACCATAAAGATGTCACTGGAAAAGAAATGGAAAGAGCGTTGTTATCACAATTGAATGGCTTATCAAATATTCAATTGCTGAACCATTGTTTTGTAGTTGATATACTAACACAGCACCATCTTGGTTATTTGGTAACTAAATCTACTTTAGATACTACTTGTTATGGTGTTTATGTTTTGAATTTAGCCAGCAATAAAATCGAAACAATTGCAGCAAAAATAATTTTATTGGCTACTGGAGGATGCGGCCAAGCATATAGAACTACAACTAATCCAAAAATTGCAACTGGAGATGGTATAGCAATGGTTTATAGAGCAAAGGGTAAAATTGAAAACATGGAATTTATTCAGTTTCATCCAACTGCTTTGTTTGAGCCTGGTGTTTCACCATCTTTTTTAATTACGGAAGCAGTTAGAGGTGATGGCGGTATATTAAGAAATAAAAGCGGCGAAGCTTTTATGGAAAAATATGATTCCAGAAAAGATTTAGCACCTCGTGATATAGTAGCTCGAGCAATCGATAATGAAATGAAACGCAATGGTACTGAACATGTGTTTTTGGACTGTACTCATATGGATAAGCAAAAATTTATTCATCATTTCCCTAATATTTTTGAGAAATGTTTGAGTATAGGAATTGATGTAACAAAACAATTTATTCCTGTTGCACCAGCAGCCCATTATAGTTGTGGCGGCATTAAAACGGATGAATGGGGTAGAACATCTATTAAAAACTTATACGCTTGTGGAGAGTGCGCTAGTACAGGATTACATGGTGCAAACAGGTTAGCAAGTAATAGTTTATTAGAGGCAATGGTTTTTGCCCATAGATGTTATTTGGATACTTGTAAACAAATTGAGTTATTGAATTTTTCAGAAGGATTACCCGATTGGATTACCAAAGGAACATCTGATCCAAAAGAAATGATATTAATTACTCAAAGTTTAAAAGAGCTTCAATTAATTATGAGTGATTATGTTGGTATTGTGAGAACTGATATGCGTTTAGATAGGGCTATGAAAAGGTTGGATTTGCTTTTTGTAGAAACAGAAGATCTCTATCGTACTACAAAAGTATCACCTCAATTATGTGAACTAAGAAACTTGATAACTGTAGCATATTTAATTGTAAAAGGAGCTCAGTTTCGCAAAGAAAGTAGGGGCTTGCATTATAATACCGATCACACATCAAAGAGTTTATTATTGCAAAATATTATACTTTAGCTATTGAGTTACACTAAGAATAAATACTTATTTTAATGTATTACATAATTTATCCACTTCTATACGCAATTTCACTTTTACCATGGCGTGTTTTATATTTTTTTGCTGATGGCTTATATGGAGTAGCATATTATTTGCTTGGTTATAGAAAAGAAATAGTGCTAAGCAATTTGTTGATTGCTTTCCCTGAAAAAACAGAAAATGAGAGAATTAGAATTGCGAAAGATTTCTACCACAATTTTGTTGATACCATTGTTGAAACAATAAAGTTACTTTCTACTTCTAATGAAGTTCTAGAAAAAAGATTCACGTGTAATATTGAAATATTGAATGAGCTGTATGATTCATCTAATCAAAATGTACAGTTAATGTGTGGTCACTTTTTTAATTGGGAAATCATTAATTTAAACGTTGCAAGAGTTTGTAAGTATCCTTTTGTAGTAGTATATCAACCACTATCTAATAAAGTGATGAATAGAATCATGTTGGATTTAAGAACTAGAACTGGAACTATATTAGTGCCAGCAAATGATTTCAAAAATAATTTCCATGATTATGTAAATGAAAAGTATGCACTTGCTTTGGTAGCAGATCAAAATCCACCAAATCCGCTAAAAGCTCATTGGATGCCTTTCTTTAATCGATTAACACCCTTTGTAGTTGGCCCGGAAAAAGGTGCAAAAGCGAATAATACTATTGTAATATTTGGACATTTTTACAAAGTTAAAAGAGGCTATTACCATACCCAATTAGAATTAATTACTACTAAACCAAGCGATTTTGAAGATGGTCAATTAACTAAATTATATAAAGAATATGTTGAAAGAGCAGTAAAACTTAAACCAGCTAATTATTTATGGAGCCACAGAAGATGGAAATGGGAATTTGATCAGGAAAAGTATGAACATTTAATAGTGAAGTAGTTGATTAATTTAGTGCAGCTACCTCTTTTTCAATTTCAAACTTTTCGCCTAATTCTTTAATTTTTGCATATCCTCCAACAACGTTTCTAATATTATGTATTCCTTGGCGTTTAATTAATGAAGATGCAATTACACTTCTATAACCACCAGCACAATGGATGTAAATATTATGATTGTCGTCTAAATTGGTCATACTAGCTGGATCCGTTAAATCACTCAATGGAATATTAATTGCTTCTTTGATATGACCATCTGCATATTCGGTTTCTTTACGTACATCTACAATAACCATATGTGGATCAAATGATATATCCATTGCTAGTTCATCGGCTTCAATATCAATGATTAAATCGATCTTTTCACTGGCATCCTTCCAACCTTCAAAGCCCTCTGATAAATATCCTTCAATTTTATCAAAACCAACTCTAGCTAATCTAATAATGCTTTCTTTTTCTTTCCCTTTTTCAGTTACCAAAATCATTGTTTGATCAAATGGAAGCAAACTACCTGCCCATTCAGCAAATCTTCCATCCAATCCAATACTTATAGATTCTGGAACAAAACCTGCACTGAATTCACTAGAATTTCTTGTGTCTAGAATGATACAATTATTTTTTACTTTTTCTTTAAATGAACTAATTGATAAAGGTTGTAAACCTTTTAATAAAACTGCATCCAGACTTTCATAACCTTCTTTATTAATTTTTGCATTAATTGGGAAGTATTGAGGTGGTGCAGTTAAACCATGTGTAACAGCTTTAATAAACTCTTCCTTGTTTTGAAATTGAACTGCGTAGTTGGTTGCTTTTTGTTCTCCAATTGTACTAAATGTTTCAGGACCTAAATTTTTACCACAACTACTTCCGGCACCATGTGCTGGATATACAATTACATTGTCTGCTAATGGCATAATACTTTTTTGCAAACTATCATATAACATTCCAGCCAAATCATCCATAGTAATTTCCTCGCCTTTTTGAGCAAGGTCTGGCCTACCTACATCACCTACAAACAAAGTGTCTCCTGTAAAAATGGCAATATCTATATTGGTTTCGTCTTTTAATAAATAACAACTACTTTCTAAAGTATGACCAGGTGTGTGTAAAACTGTAATTGAGTTTTTACCTATTTTAAAAATTTCATTGTCCTTTGCTATATGAACAGGAAATTTTGTAATTGTTCCAGGGCCATATACAATGGTAGCACCGGTTGCAGCAGCTAGATCAAGATGGCCACTAACAAAATCAGCATGAAAGTGTGTTTCAAAAATATATTTGATAGTAGCATTTCGCTCTTTTGCTAATAAAAGGTATTCTTCAATATCTCTTAATGGATCAATTACTGCGGCAATACCTTCACTTTCCAAATAATATGCAGCCTCGCTGATACATCCTGTATACAGTTGTTTAATAAACATGGTAATAAATTTGATGTTGAAGTACTTTAATCCACTAAATTCTTTACAAATCCTACAACCTCATTTAGTCTTTTATAATTCACAGCGTAAAAAATAAATTTACCTTCTCTTGAAGTACTTAATATTCCTGCTCTTCTTAAAATTGCTAAATGTTGAGAGGCAACAGATTGCTCAAGCCTGAGTTTTACATAAAGCTCAGTAACAGTCATTTTAGTATGCTCATCTAATAGCTTAATAATTTGTTGTCTCAATTTATGATTGATAGATCTTAGAATTAATGCTGCTTTTTTAGCATGCAAAAAATCTACCTTTATTGTATCGCCTCCGTTTAGTAAAACGATTGATTGTGTTGTTGGGTTCATGACATTAAAGTTAAATTAGGGGGGTGAATCAACAATGTCGACTCTTCAAAGTTAAACATTTTGAGTTTCTTCATAGTATGAATTTTAGCAATACTATTTATTTAGGCTACAAACTACTTCTTGGTGTTAAAAAATTCTTTTATGTAAAGTGGTTCAATAGTAGCTAGTTTGGCAAAATTTTTATTAAAATAAGCATATTCTGAATGCTTAATCATTTGATTTACAGAATGTTGTGATTTAGAGATCAACATATTTGCCTTGAGTTGATTATCGGCTATTTTATTTGAACCTGTTCCACAAAACACAATTTTTTGGTTAATTAAGAACTCGTTAAAAAAATGGTCTTCCAATATAAACGAGCCAGATTGTTTATATTCTATCAAATTCCAATCATAAACGCTTGCAAATACTTCCATTCTTCTTGCGTCTATCATCGGGCAAAAAAATGTGTTTGAATCTATTTGATTACCAAGTGTATTCTGTTCTTCTAGAGCTGCCTGAGCTATTAATATCAATGTATTAATCACTATTAGTGGTTTATTTAGAGCGAAACATAAACCCTTTGCTGAAGACATTCCTACTCTTATGCCAGTATAGCTTCCTGGTCCACCTGTAACTGCAACAGCATCAATCTCATATAACTTTTTACCTGTTTTTTCCATTATTTTGATAATGGCAGGTTGTAGAAAGGATGCATGATTTTTTTGATCTAGATGCTCTTCTTTACCAATGCAATTTCCATTATCGCT
Organism: Sediminibacterium sp.; assembly: GCA_046593815.1. Taxonomy (GTDB): domain Bacteria; phylum Bacteroidota; class Bacteroidia; order Chitinophagales; family Chitinophagaceae; genus Sediminibacterium. The sequence continues at coordinate 6,401 of JBKJQV010000360.1, forward strand.
TAAGCAAATTCCAGCATATTCTGTAGCAGTATCAATATTTAGTATTAAAGGCATTTTTAAAAAGTGATTGCTGTTTTTTTAATTCCTAATTCTTCTTCCATAGCAGGAGCAACCGTATATCTGTGGCTAGTTTCAGCCAATTTACTTAATAATTGATACACTTTTTTTAAGCCAATTAATTCACTCCATTCAAATGGCCCCAATGGGTAATTAGTACCTAATTTCATTGCAGTGTCAATAGCAGTTTTAGAACTAATACCATCTCCTAATCCATAGTATGCCTCATTAATGATCATTGCTACAACTCTTGCGGTTAACATTCCTGGTTCATCTGGAGCTTGCAATAATTTAAAATTTATTTCTTTCATTATTACAGCAATTTCATCTACTAATAACAGCTGTTTTGATGCAACTTCTAATTTATTATGAAGCATAAATCCATACCAGCCATTAAATCGAACTGCATTTTTGGGAATTGAATCAGATGTTTCAATTACTGCATTCACTAAAACTGGTTGTTCAATGATGGAAGAGAAATAATACCCTTCCTCTTCATACGTAAAGTCGATATATAAATCTGCCTCTGGAATAACTTCATTATTTAGTATCCAGTTAATTGTTATACTCTCGTAAGCAAAAACACTGGCTAAAAATGCTTGTTGACTTGTTGTTGATTTGATTACAATATGCATTCTTATAAATAAATAACAAATTTACGTTGGCAAGTTGATTAAAATTGAGCAATTTGCTGCCTATAATATAATTATATGAGTAAGCAAGTTATCAAAACAAATAATGCCCCATCACCTATTGGACCATATAACCAAGCAATTAAAGCTAATGGATTTATTTTTGCGAGTGGACAAGTTGCATTTGTTCCTTCAACTGGTGAGTTAGAACTTTCAAGTATTGAAGCTGAAACGCACCAAGTAATGAAAAATGTGCAAGCTGTATTATCAGAGGCTGGGGTAACATTTGAACACGTAGTTAAAACGACCATTTTTTTAAGTGATATGAGTTTGTTTGCTAAAGTAAACGAAGTTTACGGCACTTATTTTACAAGCGATTTTCCAGCACGTGAAACTGTTGCAGTTAAAGGGTTACCTAGAGGAGTTAATGTAGAAATTTCAGTTACAGCAGTTGTAGATTTATAATTTTTAGATAATTAAATAATGCTAATGCTATAGGATGTAGTAAATGAATACTGCTTTTTTGGTTCTAGAAAAATAAGTCCTATTTGATTGTTAAAATTATCGGGAGCTCCGGTAAGATTTTCTATTGCAATGCTTTTTCTTGATATGGGTGTATAAACTTGCAATATTGGATAAGAATCATCTGGTTCAACAATCAATTGCATTTTACTGTTTTTTAAAATGCATTGATTTCCCCGCTTTTGCATAAACAAGTATGAATTATCTAAAAAAATGCCTTTTAAAGATGTCGCTTTTATAAATTGATTGTCCTTAATTTTTTTCCCGGTGGGTAACAATTCGCTATCAAATTCTAATTGAGTATTGCTTGTAAATTCTAAAGTGCAATTATCTACTTTTCCTCCTAAAGTAAAATATGGATGCCAACCATCTGCATACGGAATAACGCTACTGTTATTGTGTTTAACAATTGTTGTAACACTCAATTTATTTTCAATTGTTAATTTCCAGATTAGTAATATTTCATATGAAAACGGATATCCCTGATCTGTTTTGTTATATGTATATTTTAATTGTACAATTGCTTCTGTTTCATTTGCGTAATAATCATCTATCAAATATTGAGCATCATAAATAAGTCCATGAATGGCATGTTCACCCAAATAATGCTTGTGAACTCTGTATTTTTTATTATTAAATGAGTAACTACCATTTCGCATTCTACAAACAAATGGACTCAATTTGGCACTTCTAAAGCTATTGCTAATATTTTTTCTTGCATCAGCTATTGAGCTAAATCCTTCTATAAAATTGTGAATTTTATCTTTTAGAGGGAGTTTAAAAGCATTTAAAAAGCCTCCAAAAGCATATATTTCTGCTTGGCATCCAGATAACTTATCTTTCAAATTAATAACTGGGTGTGCTTGTTGATTATTGATTGAAATGGAGAATCGCATATTATTCATTCTACATTCAAGATAATATAAATATGCTTTTATTAAGCTTTTTAAAAACTAACAATTGTTAACCATGCTAAATATGCAGTATTTTTGCAGTCCAATTAAAGATTGCTATGTCTTTTAAACTTAAAAATAAGGTCCGAATTGTTACAGCTGCTAGTTTATTTGATGGACATGATGCAGCTATTAATATCATGAGAAGAATTTTACAGTCGAAAGGCGCCGAAATTATTCATTTAGGACATAATCGCAGTGTTGCCGAAATAGTTGAATGTGCTATTGAAGAAGATGCTCAAGGAATTGCTATAACAAGTTATCAGGGTGGACATTTAGAATTCTTTAAATACATGAAGGATTTATTAGATGAAAATGGTTGTGGTCATATAAAAATTTTTGGAGGTGGCGGTGGAACAATTCTTCCTGAAGAAATTAGGGTATTGCACAAATATGGAATAACTAGAATTTACAGCCCAGATGATGGTAGAAAAATGGGATTAGAGGGAATGATTGAAGATGTTGTAATTCAATGTGATTTTCCATTAGATAGTAAGGGTAATTATACTAAAAAAATGACAACAGGTGAGGTGAAGGATGTTCGAAAAATTGCAAGATCAATTACACTTGTTGAAAATGGTATTGAAAAGAGTGTTTTTTTAAAACAACCAACAACTGATCAAAAAGTAATTCCAGTTTTAGGAATTACTGGCACTGGAGGAGCGGGTAAAAGTTCTGTTACTGATGAAATTGTTAGGCGTTATTTACATTTATATGAAGATAAAACCATTGCAGTTATTTCTGTAGATCCATCAAAGAAAAAAACTGGTGGTGCATTATTGGGCGATAGAATTAGGATGAATTCGATAAATCATCCAAGAGCATATATGCGTAGCTTAGCAACTCGAGATGACAATACTGCATTAAGTAAATATGTGCAAGATGCAATAGATATTTGCAAACAAGCCGAATTTGATTTTGTAATAATTGAATCTGCAGGTGTTGGTCAAAGTGATGCTTCAATTTTAGATTTTTGCGATATTAGTTTGTATATAATGACTCCCGAATATGGTGCTGCATCTCAATTAGAGAAGATAAATATGCTTGATTATGCAGATGTAATTTGTATTAATAAATTTGATAAAGCCGGTGCGTTAGATGCACTACACGATGTAAGAAAACAATACAAAAGAAGCCATGAATTATGGGATGCTAAAGAGGAAGAGCTTCCTGTTATAGGAACGATCGCTGCTCAATTTAATGATGCCGGAGTAAATCAGTTATTCACTAAAATTGTAGAAACAATTAATATAAAGTGCAATATCGATTTTGATAGTTCAGGAAATACTTCAAAAGGCTATTCAAAAGATAATACTACCACAAAGTCAAAAATAATACCTCCTAAAAGGGTTCGTTACCTCGCCGAAATAACTGAACAAAATAGAGCTTATGATACTTGGGTAAATGAACAATGTTTATTTGCTACAAAATGGTATCAATTAAATGGCACAATAGAATCTATTCAAAACAATCCTTTATTAGAGCAGGAAATACAAAAACTTAGCAACCAATTTGAAACTTCATTACATCCTGATTGTAAAAAATTAATTAATCAATGGCCAACATTGGTAAAAAAATATCAATCCGATTTTTTTGAATATACAGTTAGAGATAAAATAATTAAACAACCACTTTCTACAAAATCTTTAAGTGGAACAAGAATTGCAAAAGTTATTTTACCAAGATATAAAGATTGGGGCGATATTTTAAGATGGCAGTTACAAGAAAATATTCCTGGCGAGTTTCCATTTACGGCTGGAGTTTTTGAGTTGAAGCGGCAAGGAGAAGACCCTA
>JBKJQV010000103.1:0-3351 GCA_046593815.1 Sediminibacterium sp.
CAACAAAAAATTACGATGAAAAACGAACCTATTAAAAAGGTATATGAGTGAAAGTTATTCATTCCTTGAAAGTAAAACAGATTAATACATACTGCAATTACATATAAGGGCATGAAAACTATCGCAAATTTTTTGAAAAGAGATTTTCTAAAGTGTTTATAAAAAAGGAATGAATAAAAAACAAATTCAAAAGTAGTAAAAACATTAAACAACAAATAGTTTCTTATACTATGCAATGTCATCCACAACCCTGTTAATTCTACAACTAACGTTAAAAATAGAAATGGAAGAAAATACTTTAGTTCTGTATTTTTTAAAATTTTATATAAGTATAAACACACTAAAAAACTGCTAGTTTGCACCAGCAGATAGAAATTATACAAATTCAATTTTTTTAATTTTTGTGAAAGATAGGAAATCTATGGCCAAATAGAACCATGGTTCAAATAGTTTGAAGGAATGCTGTCTTCCAATGATTGACTTCTTATATTCCCACCAAGTTTGTTATTATTATTTCCCATGAAAAACACCGTAACTCTTCCTACATCATTTTGATTAACTGCTGTTTTTTCGTCGTAAATTCCAAACTTAACATAAACAATATCGGATTTGTATTTTGTTTTTAATTGTTCTAAATAATTACTCAAGTCATTAATATTAAATGCAACATATTCGGTATTATTAGTGTTTTTATAAGCATTTTTAAAAGCTTCACTCATACGCTCTGCTGCTTGTTTTGAAATTAGTCCATTAATATTCGCGCCATTAACTGCTTGAGAAGATATTTTCGTTACCTCACTTGCTTTAGTAGAAGAATCAACTGCTTCCTGGTCTTTTTGGCAAGATGACATCGAAATGAATGCTGCAAAAAGAATTGCACTGATAAGTTGGTAATTTAAAAACTTTCTCATAAATAGTTATTTAACAGTGATTTTAAATAAAGTTTGAGTTATAAAAATACACCAATTGTATGGAGAATAGAACTTTTGCATAATAAAGTATAATTAAAAAATATACTTAATTAATTGAAAATCAATGTAATGGATATTTAACTACAAAAAATACGGTGAAATCCACCATCATTTTATTAGCAATTTTTCTATTTCTATTAATTACTACTAAATATGGTTTATTTAATTTTAGCTTATTGATAAATATATTGGCGAATACTGCGCTTATTTACCAACCAAATAACAAGTAAGATTAATGTTGCCGTAACAATAGTATAGCCTGAAATCATTTTATCAATATGTATATGTTGATTTTCAAGTTTTATAAACAAAAAATATTGTAAAATCCCTACTAACAAAATAGCTCCTGCAACTAGCCAAATGTTAATTGGAAAGAATCGCTTGATTAAAAAACTGCTTAACTGTTTTGGAGAAGTGCCTAAAACAATTAATAATGTTATTTCTTCTTTACAAGATGCAATGGTTATTTGAATGAATAAAGTAAAAACAAGTAATGCAAATAATAATAATATCCCGCCAGTTATACCTGCAATAAATACAACCGTATCAACAACTTTTCTATACTTACTGAATCTAGTTTTATCAGCATCGGTTGTTAAATTATGTTTGTCTAAATATTCGGAAAGTAATGGACTTCCAGGGTCTTTTGTTTTGATAATTACTCTTGAAACAGTATTTGTAGAATCCTCACTAAATTGATGATTTCCCCAATTTAAAAATTCATCAGGTACAATCATCGAAGAAATTCTATCACTAAATCCAACAATCTTTGCGTTATAAGAAGTTGATCCATTTTTTGAATGAATTGAAACTTTAAACACAATCATTTTTACTATGTCTGGTGTTAATTGAGGTAGATCTTGAGATAGCGAAAATTGAAAATTATAAAAATCTAAAAACATTGTAGGTATAATAATAGGCACAAAAGGTGATTGCTCATCCCAATACCAATTGGTTTTTTGAACATCTACAAAATCTTTGGAAACACTTTCAAATGATATATCAGTATAAAAAGGGAATCTTTTACTATTACTTTCAATACTAGCTTTAAATTTACTTGGGGTTAGTACCCCAACAGCTTCAGTAAACGGTTGTTGTTTGATATCTTTTATAATTGAATCTTCTATTGCACTTTTACCAATTGTTGCATCGGTTAATATTTTATTAATTACTAAAAAATTGGCAATGCTATCTTTATTATTTTTATTATTTAATAAATTATAATAATTAATTTGTAGTTGAATAGAAGTAAGTAATAAAAAAATTGCCACTGATAAGCCAACTAAGGCAGTAAACTTCTTTGAACGGCCAACTCTATCAAGAATAATTTTTTTTAATATAAAATTGAGCTGAACCATTTATAAAAACAATTTTCTTGAATAAATAAATAAATCATCATCATCTAAATCTGTAATTAGCAAAGCGGCTTTCCTTTTTTTGCATTCTTGAGCAATTAAATTTGCAGCTATTTGTTTATTATTATTATCTAAATGGCTAAAAGGCTCATCCATTAATAACCAACTAAATGGTTGTATTAGTGCTCTAATAATGCAAATTCTTTGTTGTTCACCATAACTACAAATACCAGCTTTTTGAGATAATATATTTGATATACCAAGTATTTCAGCCATTTCAATAATTTTATCGACTTCATAATATGGAGTCTGAAGTACCCTTTTTAAATCAATATTTTCATAAGCAGTTAAGTGCGGAAATAATCGAAGATCCTGAAAAATAATACTCATTTTAGATTGACGAATACTTGCTAATTCATTTGCCGATATGTTCTTTATGTTTGTGCCATCTAATATAATCGTTCCATCATAGTCTGTTCTAATGCTATACAGCATATGCATTAGCGTTGTTTTGCCTGTGCCACTTGGTGCAGTTATCTTAATCCATTCTTCAGCATTAACAAATAATTGATTATTCCAAACTGAAGACTCCTTTTTAGATAACCTATCCTTTAAAGGGATAGGCATTAAATGATTGAGTTCTAACATATAATTGCATTAGTTCGCCCTAATAACAGCAGGTATTCCGGATGGAAACATTTTTTCTTCAGCTTCTCTTTCTCTTTTAGCTTGTTGACGAACATCAACTGCAATATTGGTAAATAAACTTACAAACGTTACCAAACTGTTTTGCTTTTCATTTTGCATTCTAAGTTCTATAACTGATTTAATAGATCCTGAAGAATAATTATCAGAACTACCAATAATATTTTTAACTGTTTTTTTTGCAGTAGTTAGTGAATTATAAAAATTATTGGTTGAATCTTTTATAAAACTATTTAGCGTATTTGCAATATCAACGTAAATAACGGTCGATTTTCCTTTAAAATAATTTAAAGCTTCTTGATTAATTACTGACTTTTTAG
>JBKJQV010000329.1:0-14919 GCA_046593815.1 Sediminibacterium sp.
AAGGGCTTCTAAAGCCATTTTATTGATGCTTTTTGCCGATTGACGGTATTCATTAGCAATTTCAACTAAGAAATGCTCAATTAAAATAGGGATATCATCTTTACGGTTATTTAATGATGGAACATGAATTAAAATTACTCCTAATCTATGGTAAAGATCGAGCCTAAAGTTTTTAGCTTCAACTTCATGCAATAAATCCTTATTTGTAGCAGCTATAACTCTTACATCAACACTAATTTCTTTTTCGCCACCAACTCTAGTAATCTTGCCTTCTTGCAAAGCTCTTAAAACTTTAGCCTGAGCACTCATACTCATATCCCCAATTTCATCTAAAAAAAGGGTACCACCATTGGCTTGTTCAAATTTCCCTATTCGTTGCTTTATTGCTGATGTAAAAGAGCCTTTTTCGTGACCGAACAATTCACTCTCAATTAACTCACTAGGTATTGCAGCGCAGTTCACTTCCACAATTGGCGAATTAGAACGATTGCTTTTTTCATGCAGCCATCTTGCTACTAATTCTTTTCCTGTTCCATTTTCACCTGTAATTAAAACCCTTGCATCAGTTGACGCTACTTTTTCAATAGTTGCCTTTATTTTTATTATTGGATCACTGTTGCCAATGATTAATTGAACACCTGAAACTTTCTTTTTTAATGTTTTTGTTTCTTTAACAAGAGTTGTTTGATCAAGTGCATTTCTAATGGTGATTAGTAACCGATTGAGATCTGGAGGTTTTGATATATAATCAAAAGCACCTTTTTTTACTGCATCTACTGCTGTTTCTATATTCCCATGTCCACTTATTATAATGATAGGCACATCGGGATGTGTTTCTTTTGCTTTTTGTAAAAATTCAATTCCATCTAATTTTGGCATTTTAATATCGCATAATACAGTATCAAAAGAACCAGCTTTAAATTTTTTTAACCCTTCTTCACCATCAGCAGCTTCTTCTATAGTATAACCTTCATTACTTAGAATATCTTTTAAAACATTTCTAATTGCTTTCTCATCGTCGATAATAAGTAATGTTGCCATAATTGAGTTTATAAGTAAAGTTAATCAATGAAAAGCAAATCGAATACCTCCATACCAGTTTCTTATCGGTGCTGGATTATAATATCTAGCACCAGCAGCATTGATATCATTTCCTAAACTGTATAATTGATTTAACAAATTATCGCCACCAATAAAAACATCAAATTGATGCTGTTTCCAATTCATTTCCTTACCCAATTTAATTTGCAACAATTGATAGGCATCAGCAAAAACAGTATTCCCATCATTCAAAGGAATTTTTTCGGTGGCATTTAGTGAAGTATTTAAATAGATCCCATTTTTTGTTTTTGCAAATAAACCCATAACTGAAATTGTTCTAGGCACACCTGTTAACTCATTATTTGAATAATCAATTGAGCCTTGTTTATAATCGATAAATTTGTAAGGCTGATAAGAGAATGATCCATTCAATTGAATTTGTTTGATGAAATTCATTTTATTATTTACAATAGTATATTTTAACAAAAGCTCTACTCCTTGTTGAATTGTTGAACCAGCATTTACAAAATATTCTGCTCCTGCAGCATCATTTCTTCTTACGATTGCATTGTTCAACCTAAAACTATAAAGTGCAAAATCAACAATCAATTTTTGATTAAAAAGTGTTCCTTTAATTCCAGCCTCTATATTCAAGCCTTTTTCTGCCTCTAGAAACGGATAAAAATTCCCGTCCGAAGGCCTTACTTCTGCTAAGCTAGGAGAAGAAAAACCTTGGGCCACAATTCCATACAAATTAATATTATTATTAAACTGATAGGAGATCGCAACTCTTGGAACAAACGGTGCATTTATTTTCCTTGTTGTAAAATTTGTTTGTGAATTGCTCAATCGTTTATAATCATACAATTGATTATTTATACTAAACCCTGATGTAATTATCAATGTCGGAGTTATTGACATCTTTATTTGAGAAAATAAAAATCCTTGTCTACTATAAATAAAATCTTTTGATGTAATATCTGATTTCACTCCTCCTTTATTAATATAATTGTCAATCCGTGATTCATTCAATAATAATTCAAAGCCGCTTATCCATTGAATTTGTTGATTGGATTTAAATAAAGTGTATGCATGTTGCATTCCAATATTGATATTAGTTTCAAAGCGTTGTTCGTAATTAGTAATGAATGGATTTTCAAAATTAGTTTTACTAATTGACACAAAAGATTTCAGCATTGATTGCTCATTAAATTGATGTTGATATTGAGCACCTGCTAAAAGTGTTTTATTAAAAACAGTTGTTTTTTGTTCTAGAGCTCCGGGAAAAACACCTGCTTTTTGTCGAGCTAATTGTGGATTATTCTGCATTTGAGCAAGGGTAATACCTCCTGGAGTACCATAATTCAAATCTGTATAAAACAATATCGTATTAAAACTTCCTTTTGATGTTTTTATAACTGTTTGCCAAACTATACTTGATTTTGCTAAAGCAGATTGCTGTCTGTACCCATCAGATTGAAGATGGTTTACTTGTAAGGAGGAACTGAATTTTTTGTTACTTGCAACCCAATCTACTTGTTGTTGGTTTAATCCGAATGATCCAAAAGTTGAGCTAACATTAAAACGGTGTTGAATAGTATCTGTAAACGAAAGAGAGCGTTTAAATAAAAACACTCCGCCAGTTCCCGCTCCATAACTACTTGAAGATGGACCTTTAGCTATTTCTATTTGATCAATTGATTGAAGATCTAATAAGTTAACATAGGAGTTTCCGGTAGCGTCTGAAAGTGGAATTTCATTCCAATATACTTTTACATTTCTTACACCAAATGGAGAACGCAGTAAACTTCCTCGTACAGAAAGTCTATAACTTCCTGGAGATCGTTCTTCCATTCTTACTCCTGGTATATTATTGATCATTGGAACAAAAGAAGTAGGAGCATAATAAGCCAATTCTTTCGATGAAATAATAGCTATAGAAGCTGGAGCTTCTTTCCACTTTACATTTGCATTAAAAGCAGTTACAATAACTTCTTTTAAACTGCTGTCGTTTTGAATTATTTTTTTTTCAGTCTGAGCAAAACATTGGACTGAGAAAATTAATATAACTAATACAACAGAAATTCGCTGATACACTTTTACTTTTTCGTATGCATAACTTCTTTAACTAGTTTAACTGTTCTGCTAATATCTGGCATAGCAAGTGCAGTTAAATTTGGCGCATAGTGCATTGGTGCATCTGCACTAGTAATTCTTCTTATTGGAGCATCTAAATAATCGAAGCCTTCTTTTTGAATACGGTAAGTTATTTCAGAAGATATTGAAGCAAATGGCCATTGTTCTTCAACAATTACTAATCTATTTGTTTTCTTAACGCTTTCTAAAATTGTCATCCAATCTAGAGGGCGGATAGTTCTTAAATCAATTACTTCTGCACTAATACCCTCTTTCTCTAGCTCTCCTGCAGCAGCGAGTGCAACTTTCATCATTTTATTATAAGATACTATAGTGATATCTCGACCTTGTTTTTTAACATCCGCTTTTCCTAATGGGATATAATATTCTTCATCTGGCACATCAGATTTATCGCCATACATAACTTCACTTTCCATGAACATTACTGGATCTTGTTCATAACGAATTGCTTGTTTTAAAAGCCCTTTTGCATCATACCCATTAGAAGGTGAAACAACTTTTAAACCCGGAATATTAGCGTAATAACTTTCAAAAGCAGTTGAATGCTGAGCACCTAACTGACCAGCACTTCCATTTGGTCCTCTAAAAACAATAGGACAACTAATTTGTCCGCCACTCATTGCCAACATTTTTGATGCAGTATTGAGTATTTGGTCCATCGACAAAACTGCAAAGTTCCAAGTCATATATTCTACAATTGGGCGAAGTCCGCTTTGAGCAGCACCAACAGCTACAGCTGTAAATCCTAATTCTGCAATTGGAGTATCAATTACTCTTTTTTCGCCAAATTCAGCTAACATCCCTTGGCTCACTTTATAAGCTCCATTGTATTCTGCTACTTCTTCCCCCATTAAAAATACTCTATCATCTCTTCTCATCTCTTCACTCATTGCCTCTCGAAGGGCTTCTCTAAAAGCTATTGATCGCATAATTGGTCATTTTTAAAATGAGCACAAAAATAGAAGATTAAGACATATAAAACGAAAAAATCCCTTCTCGAAAAACCGAGAGGGGATTTAATACCTACTTATCCTTCAATATACTAAAATACGTTCCAACCAAAGCTCATATAGTATAATCCACCAATTTGAGCATTACCAAATCCATTAATATAATACTTATTCAAAATATTGGTTCCACCAATCTTTAAGATAGACTTAGATTTAAGAAATTTGTAACTTAATTGTGCATCAATGGTAGAGTAAGAAGGAACTTGTCCTACAGCAAATGTACCTTCATACATGAAAGTATCAACCCATCTGTACAAAACATTGAATCCAAAACGATTCTCAGGACCAAAACCAGAGTTGCTGAAACCAGCATTAAAACGAGTTTTAGGAGTGTTAAAGTAAGAAACAAAGCCAGGAGGCAGATCTCCAATTTTATCAGAATAAACATTTGCATTTACAGAAAAATTCTTTGGTAATAAATACTCAACAGAAGCACCCCATCCATTAACATCAACAGTACCAGGAGCATTTACTGAAATACTGTATCCAGTTCTATTTGCGGCATTTAACAAATTAAACAAACTAGAAGGAAGTCCAGCTTTTTGCTGAATTACTGTAACTCCACTTAAGAAATTTTCGTACCTAGCTTTATAAGCATATATATCTATCAATAATCTTTTTGCAATTAAACCCTTATAACCTACTTCATATGAAGTAGTAGATTCAGGTTTGAACTCATCAAATTGTTGAACTTGTAATAATCCTGGATTAGGAGCACCAGCTAAAGCACTTGCACCAAATGCTTGTACACTAGCTAAGGTATAAGCGGGGTTTCCTTGGAAATTATAAAAATCTCTTAAAGCAGGTAACCCACCCATTAAACGAGTTCCACCACCAACAGATAAATTGATCCATTGGTTTTGCGTAGTAGGAAAACGATATGCAGTTTGGTAAGAAAAACGTAGATTATGATCTTGCGCTAATTTAACTACTGCAGAAACTCTAGGTGTAAAACGTCCTTTAAAGTTCGTATTCTTATCGTAACGTCCTGAAGCTGTAATTTTCAAACGATCCGCAAAAAATTTCTGAGAAATCTGCAAATAAGCACCTGATTCATTAATTTTTATAGGACCAGCAGTATCTGCAAAAAGTGTGCCCTGTGAATTTAAAACATATTGACGAGTGTTACCTCCAATTAAAATATCTGTACCATTTTTAGCTAAGTCTAGTGCTTCAGTTAAATTATATTGTCCTTCGAGTGCATATAATTTAGTTCTGTCTACGAATAAACCACCGCCATTAGAAATAGGAGTACCCGCAACAGTTTGAAAAGCAGTAGAATTACCAACAAACCCGACTGGACGGCCAACATCTGCAACTCCGCGTGCAGCATTATGTAAAGCAATATTATTTTGCGCAACAGCAAGTCCAGCAGAATTTTGAGCGGCAGCTACTGACTGCGCTGGTGTTAAACCAGAAGCTAGTCCAGCACCGTATGCTGCACCAAATGATTGACCATAAAGACCTGCTGCATTACCAACTAATGCTCCTATATATTGAGGATACCAAACAGTTGCACTAGGTTTCCAAGTTTCATTGAATAATCGAGTGGTAACAGTTGCATTGAAAGAACTTCCAGAATTTTCGCGAGTTGTGTAAGCTCTTAAATACCAATTTTTGGCTTTCAATTCCGCTTTATACTGAGCCATCACAAAATCCTTTAAAGAATATCTATCAGATCCTGTATACACTGTATTTCCTGTTCCCCAATAACCAGCAATAATAGCCTCTAATTTGTCATTAATTTTATAGTGTAAAGCACCGTTTAATTTAAAGTTAACAGTAGTTGGATCAACTACTTGATTTTCATTGTATCCAGTTCTAGAAACATAAGTTGGGCTATTAGCAAAATAGCTTAATACACCTTTAGATTGAATTAAGTAAGGCCCAAATCCTGGTAAATTAAGCACACCTAAAACAGGTGTTGAAGCAATTACTCCTTTAAATGCAGAACTTAGGTCTGAATTTGTTTCATCGCCATATAAATTAATACCATCAAAATTTGGATCACTAGAACGAATTCCACCTTGTACATTACCATTTGGACTAGCTGATAATGGAGATCTTAAATAATTCCCGTCATTATTTGCCAACCAATCTTGTGCTTGAAGAAACTGAGCATTTATTTTATATGCGAACTTGTCATTTATTTTTTTAGCCCAACGTAAACTCCAATCGTAATAAGGAGACTGTGGTCTTTGCTTACTATCAACATGGTTTGAACCTTGCTTAATTTGGAAACTTAAGCCTTGATTTTTAAATGGACTTTTGCTATTAATTAACAAAGTACCATTAGTACCACCTGGGCCATATAAAGCTGAAGAAGCACCTTGTAACAATTCAATGTTATCTACATCTAACTCAGTAATACCAATTATATTACCTACAGCAAAGTTTAAACCAGGCGCTTGGTTATCCATTCCGTCTACAATTTGGTTTAAACGAGTGTTACCACTACTGTTGAAACCGCGAGTACCAACACTTGTAAAAGTTAAACTTGCATTTACAACATCCACCCCTTTTAAACTAGCAATCAAATCGTAGTAATTAGCAGATGGTGCATTTCTAATTGCAGAAGCACTAATTCTTTCAATTGATACAGGAGATTCCAAAATTCTCTCCGGAACTCTTGATGCAGATACAACAATTTCATTACCTAAAGTAAAAGAGGTTTCGAGATCAACATTAATCATTTCATTATTACCCCTTACAGTAAATTCTCTTGCAGCATATCCTACAGAAGAAATAATAATTGTAAATGGAAGTTTTTGAGTAGTTGAAAACTTAAAATTACCTTTATCATCGGTGTAGGTACCAGCAGTTCCACCTTTAACTGATACTGAAACAGCAGAAAGTAATTCTTTCGACTTTCCGTTTTTAACATTCCCTGAAACTGTAGTCGATTGTTGGGCAATGGCTGAGAAACTAAGCGCAGTTGCAAAAACAAACAGACCTAAATGGGTTAATAATCTTCTCATATTGGCAATTTTTGTTTGAAATATTAAGCAAAATAGTATATGTTAAGTTCTTGTAAAAATTTAATTTTCAATATATTTTCAACCAATGTGGAGAAAAATACATCCTTATTGCAATTTTGCGATATACAGGGAGCTAATTTTGGTAAATGTCAATGATATCATATCCTCAACAAACAGGATTTTACAAAGGGAAAGTAAGAGATGTATATTACATAAATGAAAATTGGCTAGTTATGATTGCTAGTGATCGTATTTCAGCTTTTGATGTTATACTTCCCAAATTAATCCCATATAAAGGACAGGTTTTGAACCAGATTGCTGCATACATGCTTAATAAAACCGAAGACATTTGTCCTAATTGGTTAATCAATACCCCAGCCCCTAATGTAGCTGTAGGGTTAAAATGCAATCCGTTTAAAATTGAGATGGTAGTTAGAGGTAATTTAGTTGGCCATGCATGGAGAACATATCAATCAGGACAAAGAATATTATGTGGATCTAGAATGCCGGACAACTTAAAAGAAAATGATTTTTTTCCAACACCTATTATAACCCCTTCAACCAAAGCTGCAAAAGGTCATGATGAAGATATTTCTAAAGAAGCAATTATTGCTCAAGGATTGGCTTCTGAAGGTGATTGGATTCAATTAGAAAAAATTGCTTTGCAATTATTTGAGAGAGGAAAATTAATTGCTAAAGAGAGAGGTTTAATTTTAGCAGATACAAAATACGAATTCGGAAAAATAGGAAATACTATTTATCTGATGGATGAAATTCACACACCCGATTCATCCCGTTATTTTTATGCTGATGGATTTGAAGTTCGGCAAAAAAATGGAGAACGACAAAAACAATTGAGTAAAGAATTTGTAAGAGAATGGTTGATCGAAAATAATTTCATGGGTAAAGTAGGACAAACAGTTCCAGAAATGTCTGATGAATGGGTAAACACGATTAGCAAAAGATATATTGAATTATATGAAAAAGTAATTGGCGAAAAATTTTTTCCTGAAATTACCTCCGATGATAAAACAGAAGAAGTTGTAATAAAAAGTTTAAAACAACTTGGTGTTATTTAGAAAGTTACCCATTGTCTTTCATCATCAGGTAAATGAATAATTTTACTATCAACATCGAATACATTTTTAATAATAGATGCTGTTAATTTATCTTTTTTGTAATGCAAGTATTCTACTCTTCCTTCTTTCATAAAAAGAATCCTATCTGCATATTTTAATGCTAGATTGATATCATGCAAAACGCTCACAATGGTAGTATTTGCTAAGGTTAGCGCTTTTACAATCTCTAACAATTGATATTGGAATTTTAAATCCAGATGAGAAACTGGTTCGTCTAACAAAAGAAGAGTTGAATCCCGATTAACAGATTCTATCTGCGCTAAAACTCTACACATCTGTACCTTTTGCGCCTCACCACCTGATAAGGTTTGATAAGTTCTATTAGCCAAATGCATAATCTCCATTTTATTCATAGTTGCATCCACAATTGATTCATCAAAACTTGAAGGGTTAGAATAAAAAAAAGGATATCGGCCCATCATTATTATTTCCCTTGCTGTAAGTGAAAAATTAATATCGTAGTGTTGTGTTAGTACTGCCCTTCTTTTTGCTAATTCATTAATAGAATATAACCCAAGTTCTTTACCCAAAAAATCAATTCTTCCAGAGCTTGGTTTGAGTAGTCCTGAAATTAATTTTATCAATGTTGATTTACCTGCACCATTGGCCCCCATAATCACCAATAGCTCCCCATTATTTATTGAAAAATTTATTGGATGCAATAGACATTTTTTGGGCAAAGTATAACTCGTTTCAAAAAGTTTAACCATTGAAACCTCCATCCTTATGCAAAACATTATTGGTCTTTAAAAGAAAAATATAAATAGGAGCTCCAACCAATGAAGTAATAATACCAATTGGAATTTCTGCAGGAGCAAGCAAAAGTCTAGCACCCATATCTGCAACTGTTAAAAGTAAAGCCCCAGCAAGCATAGATGCAGGCAGTAATTTGCGATGATCACTACCTACTAATAATCTCATCATATGTGGAACAATTAAACCCATAAATCCGATTACACCAACAAATGATGTAGCAACAGCAACCATTGCAGTATTAATAATCATTATCTTTCTTTTGAGCCGTTTGGTATCAATTCCTAGATACATGGCTTCATCTTCTCCTAAAATAAAAGCATTGAGTTTTTTAGCATCTTTAAACGAAACCAAAAATCCTATAATAGCAATTAAACTAACAATCCCAAACTGTAGCCAACTTGCTCCGGAAAAAGTGCCTAAGTTCCAAAAGCTAATGCTCCTAGCTTGTGGATCTCTTGCTAAATAACTCATAAATCCTGTTCCACTTAATGAAACTGCATTAACTGCAATGCCTACTAATAATAAAGCCGTAAGAGATATATGAGTGCCTTGTTTAGATAATTGATAAACTATTAATGTTGCTAACATTGCTCCGCCAAAAGCAAAGAGTGGAACCAATAATGGACCTACAAGAGTTTGAGTTTCCTGTCCAAAAATAGATGCGAAAACAAAAACGAACGAAGCTCCAAATGCAGCTCCAGCACTTGTACCAATAAGCCCTGGCTCAACTATAGGATTCCGAAAAAGCCCTTGCATTAAAACGCCAGAAACAGACAATATTGCACCAGTAATAGCACATAGCATCACTCTTGGCAAACGAATTTGAAGAAAAACTCCTTCATAAATAGAAGCAGGTTTTTCTCCATTTGTCCAATGTATTACTGCTAACTTCATATCTATTAGAGAAATACTTATAGCGCCAAATACAATTGCAGCAAGTAAAATCAATCCTAATAGGATAATCAAAAAAGGGAATATTGTCTTTTTATTTTTGAACATTAGCAACGGGATGTATAATTTTAATAAGCTTTAAAATATTCTCCCCTGTTCTTGGCCCAAAATAAACAAGATCATGTTCTTCAAAACGAAAAATCTGATTATTCTTTGCTGCATTAGTTAATGCTACACCAGGAATGGTTTTGAATTTTTCTGCATTCCCCATTTTATCAAAACCAAAATCAGTAGCGATTATAATATCTGGATTTGCTAATGCAACTGCTTCTGCGCTAATTTGTCTTGCGCCTTTTGAATCATATTGAGACACTTTGCCTCCAGCATAATTAATCATCTTATCGCCAGGACCTTTTCGGCCACTCATAACAAAATAAATATTGTTTGCTTGACCATAATGTATAATCATAACAGATGGACTATCTACAATATGCTTGCTAGCTTCTGAAACCATTAACATATCTGCATCAATTTTTTTATTCAAAGAATCAGCTTGATGTTGTGCACCAAAAAATTTACCTAATTGGGAGATTAAGAGCTTTGAACTGTCGAGCGTATTTGCTCCTCCAAACACTTTTATATTTAGTCCGATTTTTTCTAATTGTGGAATTACAGAAGATGGTCCAATATCATTGCTATGAATCACAATATCTGGTTTCATAGAAATAATACCTTCGGGATTCAAAGTCCTATGATACCCAACAGTTGGAAGAAGCTTCGCACTATCGGGGTATGAACTTGTGAGATCACAAGCTACAATATTATGACCCTTACCTAAAGCAAATAACATTTCAGTAAGGTGCTTTGATACTGATACAATTCTAACATCTTTTTTAGTACCTAATTCTTTTTTTTCGAATCTTCCACAAGCAAACATTCCGAAAACTGCTAATAAAATAAATCTATTTTTCATTTAATTATATTTATTAAAAATGAGATGCTAACTTTCGCCGATTTAAAATGTATATTTAAAATTCACTCCACTAAAATAATTAATTACAAATGGTGCTGGAAGATATGCATCAGGTAATTGGTTTACAAAAACCATTATTGGATATTGTGTTCCAGTAATATTAGTTAATCCAAAAAATGCATCTAAACTCAGTTTCTTACCAAGCTTACTTTGAAAACCAAATTTGGTATTCACAAGGCTAAAACTGGTAGTTTTATTTAAACCATCTGAACTAATTGGCATAGCATCTTTATAAGAATAAGTAACATTAGCATAAAGTCCAACTTTTGAATTGATATCTACACCTAAATTGGTTACCCATGGTGCAACACCCGCAACTGCCAAACCATCATAGTTAGCTATAACAGCAGATAATCTGTCGGCACTTAATGTTTGAAAACTATATCCCACATATTTGAAATCGCTATAAGCCAAATTGAAAAATGGTTTTACATAACTTACAAATGATGTTCCAGACTCAAATGCATTATACTTTAATGCAAGCTCAATTCCTTTATTACTTTGTTTACCACTATTAGCAATGTAAGAATATGCAGTTGTAGTTATTGAACCATTTAAAGGAACTGCTATAGCTGTCATCTTATCGGAGAACTGAGCACTAAAGAATGCCAATTGATAAGATAGCTTATTATTAAACAAAACTCCTTTTGAACCAATCTCAAACTGATTACCAACTTCGGGTTTTAAATCGGTATTTAATTTACCAGTTGTTGGAATAAAGAAATAAGAACTGACTGGTGCTTTATAACCCTTACTAAAAGTTGCATACACTGATACCGATTTATTAAATACTTTATTAAATGCTAAATGTGGAGAATACATTCCATTGTAAAAAGTAGTGAACTTTGTTGGGTTTGCATTTGTTGCAACATATAACTTATCATTCAATTCAATTCTCATAGTGCTACTTCCAATTCCAGCTGTAATTGAAAAATCTTTAGGCATTGCCAATGTCCATTCTGTAAATAAAGAAGTTGTTCCTGAAATAGTTGACTGATTACTTCTAATAGAACCGATATTCCAATAAGCAGATGCGGAAGCAGGATTCGCAACCATATTATAACCGATGATTTGAGCATATTGTTGTTGAGCTTCTATACCTGTTATACTATTCAAAGCAAATCCATTTTTTAAAGGAATTCTTAAATCGAATGTGCTTCTAAATCCATAATTAATAGGGTTCTTATCCGTCCAACCACCAGCAGAGCTAGCATTGTTTGATATTCCAGAGCCAAATATACTTGTACTATTCGAAAAATTATTGTTGAAATTATAGATATGGTTTAATCCTGCTCTATAACTAATAATTTCGGAATGTGCATTACGTTTAATGTATTCGGGGTTACCGCTATAATCAAAATTATTATATTGAGAAATAGTGAGCTCTCCGGCACGCTCATCATAACTATTACTATAACCTATATATGCATTGATGATCTGTTTCTCATTGGGTTGAAATTCTCCTACAATATTCACAAAATCTTTATGAGAAGCATTGTGAATTATATACCCATCAGATTTTTGTTTGCCATAATTTATTAATAGAGATGATTTGTCGGTAGCTGTTTCGAAATGAGTTGTAAAACGTTGAAGTCCATTACTACCGTACATGATATCTTGTCCAATACTGGTTTTGCCTTTTTCAGGTTTTATGGTTGTTAAGTTTACAACTCCCGCAATTACTAATCCATATAGTGTTCCAGATGGCCCTTTAGTAATTTCTACATTTCCTACAGAATTAAAATCAATATCATCCATCAATGTAATTCCTTCGGCGTCTGTTATTGCAATTCCATTTAAATAAACTTTTGATCCTTGACCATCAAAATTGCTGCTAATACCATTCGTTCCACGAACGCCATTTCCGTATCCTCGAATATTAAATTGTTGTCCAGATGAAATTGCTCTACGTTGCATTGTTACACCTGGAACATTTGTATTAATTGCATCATCTAAATACAATCCAGTACTTCTTTTTAATTCTGTATTATTGAGTTTAGCAATTGATATTGGCTGATAAAGCATTGATTTATTTAGACTTGAAGTTGCTGTTATTTCTACATTTTCTAATTGTTGATTTATAGGAGTCAATAAAAAATCTAGCTCTACATTGCAATCTTTAACCATTTGCTGCATAGTTTCATATCCAATAAAAGATGCTACTAATGAACTGTTCGAAATACAGTTTATACTGTAATTGCCATTCTTATCTGAAGTAGTTGCATACTTTCCAGAATACCTTACTGTTGCACCTGAAAGTGGTGCCTTAGATATCGCATCGATGATTTTTCCTTTGATCTTATTTTGAGAAAATGAGGTATTGAGTATCAATAATGATACAATTAAGTATAATAACTTATTCATAATTATGTTTAGTTAAGGAATAATAAAAAGCTATCGTAATGCTAGTTAAATTGGACATTTAGCACAAACACCGAGGAGGTGGGATATGTATATCACCATAGCAATCTTTTAGAAAGAAAGTATAAGTTTCAATAAAATCAGGTTTTTGAAACTTATTAAAAAATGAATTGTTGTAAGATTCTATATGAAAAAAAGAAAAGAATTTCAATTGAGATAATCTGGTAGCGGAAGTTGAATTTTTTTCTTTTTTATTAATCTGATTTAACTGTTGCTCTAACTTATTTTCATTATCATCTTTAAGGCAAATTATTTTTATTTGTCCTTTATCTTTTTCGATAGTAACTACATCGTAATATTCATTTTTGTATTTGAACTCCTCCCCTTTTTCTTCCCATACAAAATCGGGATTTGAAATTTCACCTTGGTACAATTTGAACTGAAATTTTATTCCAAAATTACTCTGCTTATTCGCTTTTAAATAAGTTTTCATCTCTGATTTAAGACCGTGTTGGTAAAAGGTATAAATCAAATAATACCCACCTATATAGGTGATAATACAAATTAATAATATGTAACAAGCTGTTCTTTTCACCTATTTCGAACTTGCAATATAGTAAAAATCAAGATCAAAGCCCATTCATCTTATCTAATCTTGGCCTAAGCCTTGCACTACTTTTATTGAAAATATGTTGACCCTTATCAATTCCTTTCCTAATTGCTTCTTGTCGCTCTCTTGGAAGGTGTATAGTTTCAACACATTCTATACTACAACATCCAACAAATTTTTCTGTACAAGATTTACATTGAATGAATAATAAATGACATCCATCATTTTTACAATTGGTATGTGTATCGCAAGGAGCTCCACATTGATGGCAATTTGCTATAACATCATTAGTAATACGCTCGCCTAATCTATCGTCGAAAACAAAATTTTTTCCAATATATTTTGAAGATAACCCTTGTGCTTTAATTTCATTTGCATAGTGAATAATTCCGCCTTCCAAATGAAACACATTCTGAAATCCTTGATGTAACATATATGCACTTGCTTTTTCACACCTAATTCCACCCGTGCAATACATAATAATATTTTTATCCTCTTTTCCTTTAAGCATTTCCACTGCCATTGGTAACTGTTCTCTAAAAGTATCGGAAGGAATTTCAATTGCATTAGTAAAATGCCCTACTTCAAACTCATAATGATTGCGCATATCTACAATTACAGTATCTGGGTTATTAAGCAATTCATTCATCTGAATTACATTAACATATTTGCCTTTGTTTTCCATAGAAAATGCTGGGTCTTCTATTCCATCTGCGACTATTTTATCGCGCACTTTTATTTTAAGAACCCAAAAACTCTTTCCTTGTCTAAATTCATCATTAAGTCCATCAACGTCTTCAACAGCAATATTCAATCTGATATTACTAAGTGCTTCTATGTGACTTAATGTTACTTTAAAATCATTCAAAAAATGATTTGGAACACTTAACTGAGCATTGATTCCTTCCTTAGCAATATATATTCTACCGAATACCAATAAAGC
>JBKJQV010000398.1:0-3350 GCA_046593815.1 Sediminibacterium sp.
ATTTGATATTACCTAAAAATAATTGCAGTATAAGAATTGCAATCATTCCAATACTTAATACTCTTAAAAGTCCAGTATCACCGCTAACAAGAACCTGATCAATTATTTTTTGGAGGTATACAGAGAAAGACAAACCAAGTATGGTATAGATTAATGCCCCGGTTAGCGCATGAATCATGTTGATTTTATGAGGTTGAATTAAATGAAGAAAGCGAGTTAAATTATTTAATTTTTTCCCATTAGCTTTAAAATGAACATCTGGAATAATCAATAAAATTGCACCAGACCAAATTTTCATAAAATCATCGATACTAGTCTTACGCATTTTCCCATCACTGGGGTCCATGTATTGAATTAACTTTTTTTGTACTCTATAAATAACTATATAATGATGTAATTGATTTGGTAGTATTACATGAGCTATACAAGGAAGTGGAACTGAAAAAAGATTATTGATATCGCCTCTTGCACCTTTAGCTCTAAACCCTAGAAAATTTGCTGCTTCAATTAATCCAAGTAGATTGGTACCTAAACGATCTGTTCCTGCAAGTTGCCTTATATTACTAACAGATATAAAGAGTTGATAGTGTGCTGCAATTGAAGCTATGCATGCAGCACCACAATCAGTAATATCTCGTTGACGAACAAGTATATGATTTCGAAACATAATTAAGTTGTTGCTGATACTGAAGGATCAAGCCAATCTTTAATAGTATCAGATAATAGCTGCCAAAGTGTTCTTTCTGCAATAGTTAATCTTGCTTGAATAGTAAATCCTTTTTTTAATACTCCTTTAAATCCATTTTTTAAAGAGAGGCTAGATTTATTAAGTAGGCAACGTATTTTAAATACTGGTTTATTATTAATAATTAAATAGTCATTATCGATAGAAATAAGTTTTGCTTTTACAGTACCAAACTGATGATGATTAAATGCATCTACTTGAAGAATTGCCTCTTGTCCTTTATATACCATCCCAATATCTTTTGGAGAAACAAAACACTCAGCAATTAACTCGGTTTCAGGAGAGATCATACAAAGTTGTTCTGCTGAAGTAACAAAACTCCCGGAATATTTGGCCACCAACTGTTGAATTATACCGCTAACTGGGGCATATATTTTGGTAAAACCAATTTCGTCTTGAAATTGAAAATTTATCTTTTTAGCAGCTTCGAGTTGCAACTGATACTGCAATAATTCCTTTTGCCAAGTAACTATTTGCTCATGTTTAAAAGCAATGAAGTTCGATACCTGTTGATCATTTTCCGATTTTTTATCAAACAATTCTTTTTTGGAAATTACCTTATCGATAAATAAAGTGCTATCAATTTTCCATTCAACATTTAATTTATTGAGTGATAGTTCCAACGCCTTTAATTGTTGAATGAATTTGCTTGCTTGTTGTTGATAAATAGGCAAATGCAATAGTTGAATCAGATTATTATAATTGTTTTCAACTGAAGTGAGTATTATTAAATCAGCTATGTTGTCTTTACATCTTTGAATTTCAATATTGTTATTAGTTGATTTTTCGGGCAAATGTTGAGGACTTATTTGCATTAATAATTGTCCCTTACTAATATAATCTCCCTCTTTAAAAAAAATATTTTCTACAATACCTGTTGAAGTAGCTTTAACTTCTGTTCTTTCAATTGAAGGTCTTAATATTCCACTTACTTTTACAGATACTTTAATTTTTATAATTGGAAGCAAAACCAACACTATAACTAAAATCAAAATAATACAGTAATAAAGCACCAACATGCTTGTTGATTGCAAAAAATGCATTTTATTAATTTTTGGAAGTTTAGAGATATCCATTACTTAGATATTGTTCATGATTGAAGCAAACAGATTATAGGAAGCATGCGTAATTAATACATAAATAAAAGCTCTATTATAATTAGGTTTTTGAGATAAAAACAGGGTTCCAAATGATATTCCTGCAAAAAAAGTTTTCACGATATAAGGAATAGAATAATAATGACTCAACCCAAAAACAAGAGCTGAAATAAATAACGCTAATAAAGTATTCTGTCTGGAATATTTTAATATAGTAGTTATAATTAAATATTGAATCAAGTAAGTTTCTACTAATGGAGCAACAAAAACAACAGCGATTATTTCTTCTAATACCGAATCAAACTTAAATCCATTAGATGCTCCATAAGGAAATAATTTCCCAAAAATAAATGAAGAAAGAATTTCTAAAAAAAAGAATCCCACAATAAGCTTTAAAGCAGATTGTCTATTTAGTTTTATAAGTAAAGAATTATATAAATTCATATAATAGAAAATAAAAATTTATAAACATATTTAACTAGATTTAATATGACAAATAAAAATATCGCGCATTGAAATGTGTTCCAATTTTTTGTTTTTTCAATAAATTTATTAATCATTTTAAAAATTTAAAACAAGGGCCAATAGGCCCTTGTTAGTTATGCTTACTTTTTTAAATTAGCTGGTAAAGAATGTTGATATTGAACAGCTCCATGCGAGAACTCATAAAAACATCTAAATGTTCTTCCAACTGCAAAGCCAAGGTCTTCCCAGAAACTTGTTTCTGAATTCGCTGCTTTTTCAGAACCTCCATTAATAAACATCAATTCATTAGTTGATAATGAAACTGCGTTATTGAATGAAACATAGGCGATTTGATTTTTTTTCATGGTAGTTAATTTAATGATGATGTTCAACATCCCAACCTTCTTTAAGTCCTTTTTTAATTTCGGCCCAATGATCAATAACTTGTTGAGCAGCATATACCCAAAAAGCTCCTTTATACCATTTGATTCCAGGAGCTTTTGTAGGCGCTACAGCCCCTCCATTAATTTCTAAGAGTGCAGCATCACTTAACTCTACTAAACCGAATTTTTTTAATTCTATTGGTTTCATAATAAGAAGATTACTATTTAACCCTCACCTGTCTATCGCCGTGGTGCGGATGTTCGGCGGTTTTTTTATTTGCCTTTGCTGCAATATGTGTATGGATCACACACATCTATCAACTTATATATTGGTAGCTACCCAATTAGAGAAAATTAGTTGGCTGTGTACATCAACAAACCTCTTCCTCTATATTCTTAAACAATATTAGCAATTGTAGCAATTAATAAAAAGAGTAGAAATACCCTTTTTATCAGCTTATTTAACGGCACAAAAAAACAACCCAACTACAGGAGAAGGGTTGCTTAACTATAAATATTATGACTACTTTTTACCTCAACTTTAAAAACAAAGAAAGATTTACCACCCTCCCATCTAAAGGTGCCCAAATTTCGGGGAAGCTTGGGTTGGTATATGGCGGAAAAACTACTTGGGCTGTTTTGTTCTGCCTATAATCGAAT
>JBKJQV010000123.1:0-3738 GCA_046593815.1 Sediminibacterium sp.
TCCAAAAGCAAAACGAAGCAATGCAAAAACAAATGGTTGATTTAAAAATATTAATCAACAAATGAAACAGACAGGTATCATTCTTATTTACGTATTATTCTGTACAGCTTTTTGTAAATGATAAAATATAGAAAGAATTATTCCTGAACCAGTCAGTGAAAAAGATGGATACAAAGGGGTGGATTACGCAAAGCTGGTACCGTTGTTAATTGAAGGCATAAAAGAACAGCAAAAACAAATGGATGAATTAAAAAGAGGAATACAATTATTAAAACAAACAATAAAATAATGATACAAACAATAACTATTAGAAATGATAAAGGAGTACACGCCTACGATGTAAACAATATTATACGCATACAAGGCATGAGCAATTATTGTAAAATATTTTTTGCAGATAATAGAAGACCACTTACAGTAGCCAAAGTATTGCACTGGTTTCAAGATAATCTACCTGCTGAAATGTTTTGGCGTACCCATAAGACACATTTGGTAAACAGCATATACATCCAAACAATAGTTCCTTCATTAAAGCCCTATCTAATCTTGCAAAGTGGCGAATTGGTTTCAGTGAGTAGGAGGCGGGCAAAACAATTTAAGGCAATAGGATAACATAAGTAAAGTATACAACTGTCAATAAAATCTTATTACAACCATCTACACAACTGACTTTAGAGAATTTCCTCGTTAGGGAAAATATATTCTTCTAATTTATGCCAACTGCTTTTGTCTTTTTAGCAGTACACAAAATGTAGGCATCGGGGGCACAAACGAAAGCTTTAGCCCATTTTGATACAGCCGTTGGATTTGCAACAACAGACTCCGGGAAGTAGTCCACAGCAATGAGGCAAGAAATAATTTCTTCTGGCGATGCATCAATTGCTTTGAGTGGTAGATAAGTCGGTTCTCTCCTTAAAAACATGATTTTTTAATGAATTAAAAAATCATGTTTTTAAGGGATGAATTTATAGGAGCGTTTTTCTCATATTTACTTTTAAAATATACTTAAAATGAGAAAACTTTTATCAATCATCCTGCTTTCTAGCTGCTTCCGTATTACACATGCACAAAATGTGGGAATTGGTACCAGCACACCAGGATTCCCATTAAATTTTGCCTCCACGCTGGGCGATAAAGTTTCTTTATACGGCAACTCAGGCAATCACTACGGCTTGGGTGTACAAAGCGCCTTATTGCAGATACATTCAGATGCTGCAGGGGCAAACATTGCTTTTGGCTATGGCACTAGTTCAAACTTTATTGAACGCATGCGAATTTTAAATGCCGGTACCGATGGTATGATTCTGAATGGAAGATTGTTGCTTAAGAATGGATCCCTCCCCCTTGATCCAAATCAAACACCTGGTGTATGGTTATATAAAGCTGACAATAGCGGACTACTTGGTTTTATGGGCACACAAAATGATCAGAACATTGGGTTCTATGGCGGACCGGCAAATGGTGGATGGGGCTTTACCTACAATGGCATTAACAGCCGCATAGGCATAGGTACCAGTAACCCTACTTCCAGCTTAAATGTAAATGGGCAGATTACAGTTGACCAAAAGAATTTTGGCGGCTATGGTGGTCTATTGTTGAAAGGGAATGTTCCCGGTTCAAATTATCCCAACATCGCTTTTACCATAAAGAATAATGCAGCCACTCCTGCAGATGCAGTGGCTGCAATGATACAAGGCGATTTACAAAATAATACAGCAGGTGCTGAAACCATTGACCTAACCTTTTTAACCTCCAACTCCGGGTTGGGCGGGCTTTCAGAAAAATTGCGGATAAAGAATAATGGCAACGTAGGTATTGGTACATCTAATCCTAATGCCCCACTAGGTTTCCCGCCATCACTTGGCAAAAAAATTACTTTGTACCCCGGTGTAACAGGCGATGCCGGCTTTGGTATTGCGGGCAATCGGTTGCAGATCTATGCAGATAACCCTGCAGCAGATGTTGCAATTGGTTACGATGCTGCTGGAACTTTTAATGAAATATTTGCAGTGAAACCGAATGGCGCATTGGCGGTAAATGGAAATACAGGTAGTGCAGGCCAGGTGCTAATCAGTAATGGTGCCAATGCTTCATCGCAATGGCAATCACCCCTTAACTCACTTTATAAAAATACCTGGCAGTTTTATCAGTCTTCAATCATTAATGTTAGTTCCTCAGGAGGCGGCACTGATCTTCCAGGGTTGTCTCATACCTTTTATGTTCCCGGCAATGCAAAAATCCTTGTAAATCTGAGTATAAATACAGAAGCACCTTCCTGTGCGTTTTGCGGATTCTCGAGGGCGGGTGTAGCAGTTTACCTTGATGATGTGTTTGCAAAATCCTTCATATTAACACTTGCAAATAACTCATTTGCTGACGTAAATGGTTCCGTGCTGTTGTATGCAGGCCCGGGAACGCATACAGTAAAACTAAAAGGATACAGTGTTTTGGGGCCTGCTGTAAATTTTTGGGGTAGTAACACATATTCTAATATGATTGTACAAGTAATTAATGAATAGCGTCAAGAATCCAAAACTCAATCCTAAAACTGCCGCTAATTACACTAATTAAAAATCCTGTTTTTACTGGATAAATTTTTATCAGCTTGTTGCCCATATTTACATCAAATAAATACTGTCCATGAGAAAATTAATATCCGGTATGTTACTTTTTTTTTGCTTCAATAATACCGATGGCCAAGACGTAGGCATTGGCACTGCCACCACGGGATACCCATTAAATTTTGCCGATGCCAACGGCGATAAAATCTCTTTATTTGGCAATTTTGGAAATCACTATAGGTTAGGCGTGTAAAACGGATTACTTCAAATACACGCTTTTTTAATTAAATAAAAATCCTTTTTTTCGGGTATAGGTAATCAAATAAAATGTAAACATCTTACATGCGAATTATTATATGAAGCGTGCTGTGTTACTTATATTTTTTTTTGCCGCAGCTGCAAACCTGCAAGCCCAAACCAGCAGCTTTGATGTATTCACTTATACTTCACCAGAATTTTTTATAAAAAGTGAATTACCATCAAGGGTTCAGTGGAGGATGAAAAATAATGATACCAGCTTTTGTGTTATCAGCATTTACAAAAGCCGGCAGGCCAAAAGCGATATGACGAAAGATATA
This sequence comes from Sediminibacterium sp., assembly GCA_046593815.1. GTDB lineage: Bacteria > Bacteroidota > Bacteroidia > Chitinophagales > Chitinophagaceae > Sediminibacterium. The sequence goes on from JBKJQV010000123.1 coordinate 3,140, forward strand.
ATGGCACAATGGAAAGAACACGTAGTAAAGCATTTAAATAAGGTAAACAAAAAACCTCTTAAAATTATGACCGAACAAATGTGGGACGGGTGGGCATCTACGCTGGCTATTGGTAATTTTTATAAAAAGAAAAAGAAGTGTGTGGTGATGCTGTCTTCATTTACAAAAGATAAAATAGCTGCATGCACAGTTGTTGCCTTCAGCGATAAAACTTTTAAGGACCCGATAGAAACATTTTCAAAAAACCTTCACTTAAACAACTAATGATGAAAAAAAACTTATTGTCTTTCTTATGCGTACTGCTTTTTACAGGCTTCGCATTTGCCCAACCAAAACCTAAACCAACAACAGTAGCCAAAAAACCGAAGTTTGAATTAGAAAAAATATTAACCGGCATTGGACTGCCTTACCAAATGATAAGTGATAGTATGGCAGTAATCCCTTACGAAGGAGAAAATATAGCTTCGTACCAGGTCATTGTTCAAAAAATTAGTGACCTGTATATTATTTACACAAACTTAAGCGAGGCCATACCAGACAAATTAACCCCGGTACAATACAAATACCTCTTGCAGCGCAATGATGAGTTTGATCTTATT
>JBKJQV010000383.1:0-6349 GCA_046593815.1 Sediminibacterium sp.
AGCAGAAGTATCAATTCCTTTACTACTAATTTCAGTTACCACTTCTTCTGATAGATAATTTTTTGGTAATGAGGTCATGTATTTGGTCGGAATACCCCAGCAAGATAATGCAGTGGCCACATTGAGTTCGGCACCTCCAATATAAACTGGCATTTTATTTTCATTAATCCATTGCCCATTTAATACAGGCGACATTCGCAACAACAATTCCCCAAAACAAAATACAGATCCCATTATCACTTCAATTTGATATAAATAATCAACAATATAACTCCTATTGCACTAATTGCAACAATCCGAAGAGAAAAAAAGTATCAATTATTGATTCATATTTTAGCGGGAACCTTACCATCCGAAATATTTATTAGCATTGTTATAACTGATGTCTTGAACTAGTTTGCCAATCCACGGTAAATCATTTGGCAATTCGCCTTTCTCAATTTCATCGCCAAACATATTGCAGAGTATCCTTCTGAAATATTCATGCCTAGGAAAAGACAAAAAACTTCTTGAATCTGTTAACATTCCTATGAAGCGACTAATCAAACCCATATTGCTTAGCGCATTAAGTTGACGAGTTATTCCATCTTTCTGATCTAAGAACCACCAACCACTTCCAAATTGAACTTTACCAGCGATTGACCCATCATTAAAATTACCCAACATTGTTGCCATTAATTCGTTATCGGCTGGATTTAAATTATAAATAATGGTCTTGGCTAACTTATCATCAATATCTAGTTTATTTAAAAACTTAGACAATGAAGCAGCCTGAGGAAAATCACCGATACTATCCCATCCTGTATCAGGACCTAATAGTTGCATCATTCTACTATTATTGTTTCTCAATGCTCCTAAATGAAATTGTTGTACCCATCCTTTTTCCCAATCCCACTCAGCAAAATGCAATAACATACAACTTTTGAATTTTCGCTGTTCACTATTATTTAAATCCTTACTATTAGAAACTTTATTAAATATTGATTCGATTTCGCTTCCTGTAAAATCATCAGCATAAATCTCTTCTAATCCATGATCACTAACTGTACATCCCATTGATGCAAAAAAATCATGTCTGTTTTGCAATGCAAATAAGTAATCATCAAAAGATGAAATGGATAGTTGAGTAACTACTTCTAGTTGGTGTAAATAATTCACAAAATTATGTGCATTGCTTACATCCATTGCTTTATCTGGTCGAAATGCGGGGAATATTTTCACTTCAAAATTATCTTCTTTTATTTTTTGATGATGGGCCAATGAATCAATTGGATCGTCTGTAGTACAGATAACTTGAACATTCATTTTGCGAATCAAATTACGAATGCTAAAGCTATCTTGACCAAGCATTTCATTTGTCTGTTTATAAATTTGTTCAGCTGAATTGGAATTCAACAACGCATTAATACCAAAATAGCGTTGCAATTCTAAATGAGTCCAGTGATACAATGGGTTGCGCATTGTATAGGGCACTGTAGCTGCCCATTGATTAAATTTTTGTTGATCAGGTTGATTTCCTGTGCAATAAGATTCGTCTACTCCATTGGTTCTCATAGCACGCCATTTATAATGGTCGCCATATAACCAAGCCTGAGTAATATTTTCGAACTTACTATCAGCATCAATTTGAGAAGGAAGTAAGTGACAGTGATAATCGATAATAGGCATTTCTTTAGCGAAATCGTGATACAACTTTTGAGCAGTTGCAGAATTCAATAAAAAATTTTCGTCCATGAATACTTTCATAAAATAATTTTACTTATAAACTTACTCCACGTTTCCATGGGATAAAATCATCTTGGTTTAACAAAACAGCTTTTGGAGTAATTATTCCACTTGCTGCATTAATACAGTAATCTAAAATGGCAGTACCCATTTCTTCAATCGATTGATCGCCTTCAATTACAGGTCCAGTATCGATGTCTATAATATCAGCCATTCTTTTTGAAAGAGAGGAGTTGCTTGATACTTTTATAACCGGACAAATAGGATTTCCTGTAGGCGTTCCTAAGCCAGTAGTAAATAATATTAAAGTAGCACCAGCTGCAGCTTTACCAGTGGTAGCTTCAACATCATTGCCTGGAGTGCACACTAAATTCAGCCCATTTTTAACAACAGGTTCAGTATAATCTAACACATCAACTATAGGTGAGGATCCACCTTTTTTAGCGGCACCTGCAGATTTAATTGCGTCAGTAATTAATCCGTCTTTTATATTTCCAGGTGATGGGTTCATATGAAAACCAGAACCCACATTAATGGCAGCATCGCTATACGAACGCATTAATTGAATAAATTTTTTTGCAGCTTCAGGATCAATAGTACGATCAATAATTTCCTGTTCAACACCACACAATTCAGGAAACTCAGCCAATAATACTTTACCACCAAGGGCTACAAGCAAATCACTACAATAACCAACAGCAGGATTGGCAGAAATACCACTAAAACCATCGCTTCCACCACACTTAACTCCAATGGTTAGTTTACTCAATGCAGCAGGCTTTCTTTCCAATTTATTGGCTTCAATCAATCCTTTAAATGTTTGTTGAATTGAACTACTAATAAGTTGCTCCTCGCTTTGAGATTGTTGTTGTTCAAAAACAAAAAGTGGTTTATCGAATGATGGGTTTCGATCTATAATATCTTTCTTTAAATCATCTAATTGAAGATTCTGACAACCCAAACTTAACACAGTAATTCCAGCAACATTTGGATGATCAGCATACGCTGCCAACAGTTTACTTAGAACGGCGGCATCTTGCCTAGTTCCACCACAACCACCTTGATGATTTAAAAATTTAATCCCGTCTATATTTTTAAATGGTCTCTTGGTATCAGAAATATATAAAGCACCCAATTCTAGCTGAACATTGTCCAAAGAATCACCAGCTTCAAATGCAGATAATAATTGTTGTGTATAATTTTTGTACTTTGTTGAAACAGCATACCCCAATTGGTTATGAAGCGCTTCTTTAATCACATCCAAATTTCTGTTTTCACAAAAAACTGTAGGTATAAATAACCAGTAATTAGCAGTTCCTACTCTCCCATCACTTCGGTGGTAACCTAAAAAATGCTTATTTACGAACGCACTTATATCAGGAGGATGCCACTGATAATCAAAAGGGCGAAAAGAATAAGGCTCTGCAGCATGAAAAAGGTTTTCGGAAGTCATCCTTGTACCCATAGTAACATCAATCGATACTTTTCCAACCAACACACCATACATAAAAACAGCATCTCCTTTTTGCAATTGAGTAGCATAAAACTTGTGCTTAGCAGGAATTAGTTCTTGCATTTCATAAATAATTCCATCAAATAAAATAGTTTCATTTTTTTGAAGATCATTTAATGCAACAATTACATTGTCTTTTGGATGAACTTTTAGAACACGGTTTTTCATGCAACTTCTTGTTTAATTGGCGCTTTTAAAAAATGAAGCACCCCTATCTCATCTATATTTTTCATTAATCTAATTACTTGTTCTTCAAATTCATTTAATTCACTTAAATCTGTGCCCCACAAGGAAATATCACTTAAAACCAGATGTACAAATTGTTCAACTGTTTTATTTTTCGAATTGCGATATAGCTTTTCTAATTTTGAATCATCTATTTTATAAGTTAACCCTTTGAATTTTCCATAAAATTGATTATTTTTCAAATCCAGGTGTTGATTAAACAACAGATATCCTACAAACCCTATTGTCATTTTTTCTGGAATTTTTTTATTTTTTTGAAAATATTGAAGTATCAAAGGAATGTTTCTTGTTCGCATTTTTTCGGAATAATTCACAGTAATACTAAGCCAACGATGTTCTATTGTTGGATTAGCAAATCTTTCCAATACACTGCAAGCAAATTCAATGGAAACTTTATTATCAATACCTTCCTCATTTAAACAGAAGGTAATTTCCTCTTTCATTAATGTTGTTAAAAAATCAACAAACAAATGATTGCTCATAGCTTCTTTAACAGTTTCAAATCCAGCTAAAAAAGCCAACCCACAACTAAAAGTATGTGCACCATTTAATAATCTCAATTTTAAATTCCTAAATTGCTCTATCGATTTAACAATAACCATATTAGGATCAGCATTCGCAAAAGAAAGTATCTCATTTACCCTATCACTATCAGATTCAATTGCCCACAATCTAAATGGCTCACTCATAATCATTAGCTCATCGTCATAACCAAGTTTTTCAATAGCTTCTTTTTGCAATTCTCCAGAAAGTTTACCAGGAACAATTCTATCAACTAATGTATTGCAAAAATGATTGGCTTCATTCAGCCAAGATTTAAAATTTGTATCTAATGAGTTATTATCGACTAAAGTATTTAAAAATTGTAATAATATTTGTCCGTTATTCAAGAGAAGTTCTGTTGGAAGAATTACCATACCTGCATCTATTGAACCATTAAAAAATCTCCATCTTTTGTATAAAAAAGATAATAATTTACCCGGGAAACTTCGAGGTACACCAGTATCTATCCGATCTGAATTATCTAGAACTAAACCAGCTTCAGTAGTATTAGAAATAATTATTTGTATGTCTTTTGATTCAGCCAAAGCCAAAATAGATTCCCATTCATTTGACGCAGTTAGCACTCTACTAATACTTCCATTAATAATATACTGATTAACTATAGCCCCATTTTCTATACCGCTTACCCATTGAGTATATAACCCATCCTGCTCTTTAAATGCATCAGTGCCATTCGTTTCGGTAGATTTAACCATTACAATTTTACCATTAAAAATACCTTTCTTGTTAGCCTTGTCAATAAAATAATCGGGTAATCCCCTTAACAAAACACCTGTCCCAAACTGTAGTACTTTTTCTGGCAACTCTAAATTAGCAATTGAAGGAACAGAAATCTTTTCTGCATCAATTAAACTTAAAATATTTTTCGATAACCTCATAAACTAATTGTATTTTCAGGATCCCACTTTTGTTGAAATACCCATTTTGCAGTAATCATAAATGGTTGTGGACTTCCCTCGGCTTTGTATAAATTATTTTTATACCAATTTTCCTTACTGTTTTTCTTCGAACAATTATAGTAATATACTCTTCTACCCCACTTAATAATGTTATTAGTTGGCACTAAATAAATATCTTCATCCGACATGTTTTCGGGAAATTTACAATTCAATAAATAAAACTGAGCATCACGATGATAACGACCCAATTTAAATCCATCAAATCCTTTGAATGAACAATTATTAAAAACTGTTTTCGAATCCTTATGTTGAGAGCCATCGTGCCAAATTGCTGCGGTGCCGCTTTTACTTATAAATAAACAGTTCTCTGCATAAGCCCAACCACGAGGGCAATAAAAATCTACGCCACCTTCCATAATGCAATCTTTGTAATAGAACATACCAGCGTCGGTATTCCATGGACTCATGGTATCTCCACCAAATGCAGAAAACTTGCAATTAATGAAAATTAATTTTGTAGCACTAAAACTTCTGATTGACATTTGATGACCATTCTGCTTTACTAATTTATTTCCTGTAGAATCCAATTGGCATACTATATTTCTTTCGATATTATTCTCAAATCCATAATTATTTTGAATGGTTAGATTTTTAAAACTAATATTTGAACTTGAATCTATATTTACAGTTGCCACACCCCAATCTGTAAGGTTATTACACCTCCATTCATCTCTTGCAATAGATTGTGTAATAATAACTCCTTCTCTACTTTCACCAATGAATTGAATAAAATTATTTTTAATGAATAATTTTTCGGCATATATTCCATTATCAATCGCAATGATTATGGGTATTGTATTATTTGATGATATACTATTAATTGCTGATTGTATAGAATGAAAATCGGCATTACTATTTAAAGAAACAGTAATTCTTTGCTGCGCATTTAGTATACTACATAAAAAAATACCAACATTTAATATGATCAAGTTCTTAATCAAACCTTAGTTTTTTGAATTGGATAATAACCATTGTGCAAGTTCTTTTGCTGCGACAAAATTTTGCCATTCGGCTGGTAATTTTCTACCATCTACATATTCATTATACAACCAAGGGTCTCCAATTGCAAAAACTTTTCCTTTCCCATATTTTGCTGTTGTAATAATTACATCGCTTTCTTTTTTAACCAATGCAATAGCAGGAGATTTTAAATCGATGGTACAAATTTCTTTGATATGTGCTTTGGGACCGCTTTTAAAAATTTCATTCCCTTTTTTAATATAAACTGCGCCAGTTTCAAATTCAACTCCTTTTACCATATTGATACTTTTATTGGTAAATTGTATTCCAAACTTATTCGCTAAAATATTAAAATGTAAAAGGTCGCAATTATTGCTATCAT
>JBKJQV010000014.1:0-9872 GCA_046593815.1 Sediminibacterium sp.
TTATTGTGGGTTACAGAAAATGATGGTGTAACATGGTCAGACAGATCAGCTGGTTTGCCTATTAGTTATATAAGGTGTATTACGCCTTCTCAATACAACAAAGCAAGTGTTTATGTAGCAATGTCGGGAATGAACTATGATGATTTTGGTACGCACTTGTTTAATTCGGACGACTATGGAAAAACATGGAAATCTATTGCTAATAATTTACCGAATGAAGTGTCGTTTGTTATTAAAGAAGACCCAGTTTATGAAAATATACTTTACGCAGGTTTATACCGTTCCGTTTATATTTCTCTCGATAGGGGAGAGTCGTGGTCGGTGTTGGGAAAAAATATGCCAGCAGCAGCTGTGGCTGATTTAGAAATAGATACAGCAACTAAAGACCTAGTAGCTGCAACACATGGCAGAGGTATTTATAAAATTAATTTATCGCCGATCTATGAGAAACTGAATTCAAGTTTAGCAGATGTTGTTTTATTTAATATCCCAACAATTAATGTATCTACACCTGATAGCAAGGATGATTTTAATAGTCGTTATATAGAAAAAATGTCAATTAGTTTTTGGGTTAGTCATCCAGGGATTGTAACCTTGATTATTAATAATGCTGCTGAAAAAACTGTTTGGCAAACAACTATTCAGGCAACAAAAGGGTTTAATGAATACAGATGGGATTTAATTACAAAAAAAGTAGACAGTCCCTTACCGTATTTTATTAATTATAATGAGTTGCTAAACAAAGGAAAGTATAAAGTAACGTTGAATGCTCAAGGAAAAATAATTTCAAAGGAGTTTGAAGCAGTAGAATAGAGGTTTGAAATGAATTGAGAATTTTGAAAGGGGAAAATCAATTATAATGTGAAACCATTTAATAAAAAACGTTGGCTTATACAAGCAGTAGCAGGTTTATTACTTACTGGGGCAGGACTAAGTCTGGCCATTGATGTAGGGCTAACAAAAATGCAAGGCGGAAATTGGTTCTGGTTTGGAACATTTGCGTTGATTGTTTTTCAGTCGGGCCTATGTTTGCTGATTGATTCTGTTCGTTTTAAAAATAAAGTTTAAACAATCTTCCACTATTACTGTTGCAGAGTGTATGTTACTTCAAAACATCAAAACAAAAATTATATCAGCAGCGCTAATTGCTACAGGGGTGTTATTTGTAAGTGCCGTTACCGATTTTTCCGACAAACCAGTATTTGTACCACCGGGTGCACAACAGTTTGGGAATGCCGAAGCAGGTCGCCAATACTTGATTACTGGAGACTTTATTAAGAGTGGGTTGCCTTACGGATATTTTACTTTGTTAATTGGAAAAGATAGGCATAATTACCTGGAGCGTTCTGGTAAAAATGCGAATGTTCCGTTTGGATTTAATGTGGTTACTGCCGAAAATGGTACCAACATTGTAGTACCAACATGCCTACAATGCCATGCACAAATATTAAATAACAGTTTGGTAATAGGGCTTGGTAATACAGAACTTGATTTCAGCAATTTTGGTAAGCAAAATACTTTTCTGCAAAAATTGTCTACAGGTTTTATGAAAACCATTACACCCAGTCAATATCAGGCAACAAAAGTTATTGCACGTTCCATGTTCACCATCGCACCCCTTATGCAGACAGAAGTTAGAGGGGTAAATGCTGCAGACAGACTTGCATCTTTATTGGTAGCACACCGCAACCCACAAACACTGGCTTGGCAAGATGCGCCGCTACTTTCTATACCGAATGAAGTTATACCAACTGATGTGCCAGCATGGTGGCTACTAAAAAAAAAGAATGCCATGTTTTACAATGGTTTTGGAAGAGGGAATTTCGGCAGATTCCTTATGCTTAGTAATCTTCTCACTGTAAAAGATACCGTTGAAGCAAAAGAAGTGTTTAGTCATTTTGCAGATGTGTTGGCATATATCAGATCATTAGAACCTCCTAAATATCCTTTGGCTATTAATGAACTATTGGCTGTAGAAGGCAAACATATTTTTGTTGACAATTGTAGTAAATGCCATGGCACTTATGGAAAAGAAGGAAGCTATCCCAATTTGTTAATTCCCGAATCAATTATTAAAACAGATTCTTTATTGTTCAAAACGAACTACCAAAACCCTCAGTTTATAGAATGGTTTAATAAAAGTTGGTTTGCACAAGGAAACAATCCCGCAAAACTAGAGCCCTTTAACGGATATATGGCACCACCCTTGGATGGTATATGGGCAACCGCACCTTATTTGCATAACGGATCTGTTCCTAATTTAGAAGCAGTAATCAACAGCAAAATCCGCCCATCTTATTGGAAGAGAAATTTTAAAAAGCCTGTTTACCAAACATCAAAAATGTCGGTTGAATATACTACAGTGAGTAATCCTAATCAGAAAAAAATATATAATACTACTAAAAGAGGTTATAGTAATGTAGGCCATTATTTTGGCGATCATTTAAATGATACACAACGAAAGGCAATACTGGAATATTTAAAAACATTGTAGTTCTCATTCAGCTAACTTTATATTATGAAAATTGGCATTCTACTTTTCGATAATATGACGGCGCTAGATGCTGTGGGGCCTTATGAGGTATTGGCAAGAATTGCTAACGCACAAATAAATTTTATTGGAGTAGAGAAAAAAGTATACAAAGATTATTATGGATTAAATCTATTGGCTGATTATTCAATTGATGAAGTTAAAGTCTTGGATATTTTATTAATTCCTGGCGGATATGGTATTGATATTTTATTTAATCATTTTCCACTAAAAAACTGGATAATACAGATTGATAAAACAACAAAGTATACTGTTTCAGTTTGTTCTGGCGCATTGTTATTAGCAGAAGCTGGATTATTAAATGGTAAACACTGCACTACACATTGGAGGCGCAAGGAACAAATAAAAAAATACAATGTATTAATTGAAGAAGAAAGATATGTGCATGATGGAAAGTTTATAACATCAGCAGGAGTTTCTGCTGGAATAGATATGGCATTGTATTTAGTAAGTTTAATTGAAGGAGAACAATCGGCTAAATTGATTCAGCTTGGCATTGAATACGACCCAATTCCTCCTTTTGATTGCGGTTCTCCAGCCAAAGCACCTAAAGAAATAATGGAACAATACAACATAAAACTGCCTTCAAATTTTAAATAAAATATTTTTAATTTAATCCTTCTTTTTATCTTTAGATTCTACCAATCCTTTTTGTTTCATCAGTTGTAATCCGTAGTTGCGAATTACTTCTATTACGGGTATTGCTTTCTTTCCTTTTGCCGATATTGTATATTCTACTTTTGGTGGAACTACTGGATAAGCTTTCCTTATAATTAATTCATGCTTTTCTAATTCCCTTAATTGAGAGGAAAGCATTTTGTGTGTAATATGTGGGATTGCTTTTTTTAACTCGCTATACCTCATTGTTTTTTGATTGAGCCGCCAAAGAATGGGCATTTTCCATGTTCCACCTATAAAGTCTAAGGCAAACTCAACAGGATTATAGTAAACTTTGTGTTCAAAAGTAAAGTCGGGCATTGTTTTTATGTATATGCTTACAAAGTTAACTACAATTATAGCTAATAATAGCATATACTTTCTTAAAAGATAGTATCATACTTAAAAGTAGTATAGGTTAATATGTAGTATATAATACTCACTTTTATGTAGTTGATTAACAAATCAAAAAGTTATATAAAATAGTACATCCAAAAAATACAAACAATGAAAAAATTCACAACAACTATTGTATCATTAGCAATCATGATGGTAACAAATATTGCTATTGCACAACACAATGCAGGCAATAATGGTAAAATTTTAATGATTGCTTCTAACCCATCAATCAATCAAAAAACGGGCTGGCCAATTGGCGTATGGTATTCTGAGCTTACGCATCCGTATTGGACTTTTACTGAAGCAGGGTATACAGTTGAACTTGCAAGTCCAGAAGGCGGCCCAATTAAATTTGATGGATTTTCCGATCCCGAAGATGTAAGTAAATATGCTGCTTTTGACTATATTTCTTTGGGATTCAAAAAAGATGCATCTAAAATGGAGCTAACAAAAAATACGCTAAAGCTTTCAACGGTTAACCCTAATGATTACAAAGCCATTTTTGTATGTGGCGGTCAAGGCCCTATGTATACATTTATTAATAACCCCGAATTACATAAGTTTTTTGTTGATTTTTATCTTACTGGAAAACCGACAGCTGCAATATGCCACGGCACTTGTGTTTTACTAAAAGCTAAATTACCAAATGGTAAATTTGTTGTAGAAGGTAAAAATTGGACTGGTTTTGCTAATAACGAAGAGAATTATGCAGATACTTATGTTGGGCAAAAAATTCAGCCTTTTAGAATTCAAGACGAAGCTAACAAACTACCTAATTCAAAATTTATTGTGGCTCCAATGTTCGAAGCATTTGCTATACAAGATGGGAATTTAATTACAGGTCAGCAACAAAACAGTGGTGCAGCAGCTGCAGTACTAGTTTTAAAAGCTATAGAAAAAGACAAAGCTCGCTATCCTACTTATGTACTTGTACATGGTGCTTGGGCAGATGAAAGCGCTTGGAGTTTTGTTCGTAATCAATTAGCAGTAAACGCAAATGTAGTAGTTGTAAATCTTCCAGCTCATGGAGCCGATAATACATATGGTGCAGGCATTGGATTAAATGATTATGTAAAAACTGTTACTGATGTAATAAATAAGCAAACAGGTAAAGTAAATTTAGTTGGTCATAGTATGGCAGGAGTTATTATTTCGCAAGTAGCAGAAAAAATTCCTTCTAAGATTAATAAACTCATTTATGTGTCGGCATATTTACCAAAGTCGGGTGAAAATGTATCTTCTATAACTAATAAATTTTTGAAAAATAAACCTATAGAAGCTTTTGAATTTAATAAAGACTATTCTTTAGTTAATATTAAAAAAGAAGCAATTTCCACTGTTGTTTGTGCAGATTGTCCGCAATACATGAAAGATATATTGGTAAAATACCATAGAGCAGAACCTACTAAAGGGTTAAACGATAATGTACAATTAACAACCAAATTTGCAAGTGTTCCTAAATACTATATCTCTACAAAAAATGATTATGCTGTTCCATATGCATTACAACAACAAATGATCAAAAGTAATGGAACCGTAAAGAAAGTTTATGAAATGGAAACTTCACATTTACCATTTGTTGTAGAACCAGAAATATTTTTAAAAATAATGGCAAGCATCAAGTAAAATGAAAATTACAATTTGCCTTATCATTGCATCATTCCTTTTTTGGAGTGATGCAATTGCTCAAATACCTATTGAGGTTTTTGCAGGCGATAAAAAGACTTCTTTTGATTTACTATTCTTTAAGTATTTTAAGAACTCGCAAAATGTAAATTCTAAATTGCTATTCTTTAACAGGAATAGGGTAAACATAGATTATAAGCAAACATCAACAACCAATTTACCTATTTTCGGTTTTACTGAAGCCATCTCATACAATCATTCAAAACTAAAAGGGTTGGCACCAGTATTAGTTGTGCAAATGAATAATAGCGGGGTTTTTCCTAAATTAGGTATTCAGTATTTTCATCGAAAAAATAATTTCACTTTTTTTAGTTGGCTCGTAACTGAAACACTAAAACAACCGTTTATTGATTTTTTTGTTCTTACTCGATTCGAACCTAAGCTTACAAGTAAATTCAATTTATTTTCACAATTAGAATTGGTGAATGCAATACCTACAAATAATGTATTAAATTATAATTTGTTTCAACGAATTAGAGTAGGACTTAAAATGAAACAATGGCAGTTTGGTGCTGGTGCCGATTTTAGTGAAACTGTGAATTCAGCATTTATGCCGACCAATAATATTGGTATTTTTTTGCGACACGAATTTTAAATATAAGTCAGCTAATACTTTTTTATAATCTATAATATGTTAACTTTAAATAAGATTAAAAAATTTAAATCTAGAGTATAATGTTTCAAATTGATAACAATTATATTTCTAAATCGAGGGTTGAAACCTTTAGTGATGGCATTTTTGCTATCATTGTTACTATATTGGTTTTAGAAATAAAAGTTCCAGAGGTCGAACATCATAATTCGATGAGCGAGTTAATTATTGCACTTACTTATTTACTTCCAAAAATTATTAGTTGGATGATTAGCTTTTTAATCGTTTGTGTAATTTGGGTAAATCACCATCGAATATTCGAACAACTAAAATTTATTACACATGGTTTATTTTGGTTTAATGCAAACCTATTGCTTTGGTGTTCTTTCATTCCATTTCCTACTGCTTTGATGGGCGATTATATTAATAACCCTATATCCTTTTGTGCTTTTGGAATTATATTGGCATTGATGTCTTTTTCATTTTATTTAATGCGGTTAAAAATCTTAAAAAATAATTTTGTACTTCATGATAATGTTGATTTTGTTCAATATAAAATAGCAACAAAAAAATCATTGATTTTCGGACCAGTATTATATTTAATTGGTGCAGCTTGTAGTTTTATTCATCCTTATTTAACTTTAATAATATATTTTTTTATTCCACTTTATTTTATTTTTTATAACTCATCAACATTAAAAAAAGATCAATGAATATAGCTATAATAGGAACCGGCAATGTAGGAAGCGCTTTGGCCAAAGGCTGGGCAAAGGCTGGACATAAAATTTGCCTTGGTGTAAGAGATGTTGATAATTTTAAAGGAAAAGAATTACTTTCTTTTAATAGTAATATAAAAGCTTTGCAAACAGTTAAAGCAGTGGAACAAGCTGAAGTTATTTTAATAGCTGCAGTACCCAATGCAGTGATTGATATTGCCAAATCATTAGTTGATGTATCTAACAAAACAATTATTGATGCGATGAATTCTGTAAGAGTTAAGCCTGAAGGGTTTGATAATACAACAGTTGCTTTAATGGCTTTAACCAATTGTAAGTCAATAGTTAAATGTTTTAATACTACGGGTGCTGAAAATATGTATAATCCTGTTTACGGAACAAAAGGAATAGATGCATTTATGAGTGGAGATAGTGTAAGTGCTAAAGAAGTTTGTTCCATATTAGCTAAAGATTTGGGCTTCGAAAATTGTTACGATTTTGGAGGAGCTGATAAATTTAACTTGCAGGAACAATTTGCATTGAGTTGGATTAATTTAGCTATGATGCAAGGACTTGGTAGAAACATTGCTATAACCATTACGAAAAGATAATTCTACCTAAAAAAAATTTTAAAAGTTGAGGATGTTAATATATCTTAAATTACAGATAAAATAAAAACCGCCTCAATTAATTTTGAGACGGTTTCTTAAATTGATCCAATTACTCTTTACGATTTACACTATAAAAGGATTAACTATTGTTAAAACTTGTGCCTTGGTTAGAGGCTCATCAAATCCTTCAGATGCAGCTCTATTATCATTGAAAGTTCCACCAAGACCAATAATATTTACTCCTGCTTGAGTTGTAAGTTCCTCTCCATTATAACTTAACTGAATTGCAGCATCGGCCGCTGAAGAATAGGTGATTCCGCTGTAGTTCAACGTAATCCATGGTTTTAAAGGCTTTTGAGCAGCTGGAATTGCAGCATCTAATGCCCTTCTCATATATCTTATATGGGATGCATGCCTTGCTTCAACTGAATGGATATTCAAAGCTGCAGTAAGAACTGTTCTATTACTTTGTAAATCACCAGCCTGACCTTTATAAGCTCTTACACCAGTATCTTCAAAAGTTTGAGCCATTGCAAGTTGAACTGCATAACTTCCTAAATAACCCACAAATGGACCAGTACCCGAACCTTTACCGCCAGTAAAGTCAAATGTTGGTTTCGCTACAGCTGCTGAACCTAAGACTGACTTAAGAAATGTAACGTGTTTGTTTTCGTCATCTTTTATTTTTGATAATGCAGCCTGAGAAGCTGCAGGAGCTGTTAAATAACCTGCAGATCCAACAATGTTGTTGTAAAATTCTGCTTCAAGATATTCTAATGTTAATGCAAAATTCAACACATCATTCACAGTAGATGAGGTTTGTCCATATGCTTTAGTAAACATTGAACTCAAAGCTAATGGTACTGCTGCCAAAGCTAGTTTGCCAGATATATTAGCAAATTGTTTCATTATGTTTCTACGTGAATCTAATCGACCGTAAATCTCTGGGTCTTCAATTTCAATTTCGGAAATGATATTTTGTAAGTTCATGATTAATTGGTTTATGATGGTAAATTACTAGCGTTTATAACTGTTTTAATATAAGTACTAGCAATGGCAAGAACCTGTGTTGGTGTACGTGCCATATCTAGTCCGTTTGCATCTGTAGTATTAGAAAACGTACCGTTCGAAATTAAATCTGCTATAAGGGCAGCGTGTCTTGCTTCAACAGATACAATTTTACCGGCAAGTCCTAAATAGGTGGGTCCATTACCTGTGGTTGAAATTAATTGTCCAGCTCCATTATATGCGGTAACACCTAAGTCCTCAAAAGCTTTGGCTGTATTTAAAACGCTTGTTCTATCTGCAAAGTTGATTGTTGAAAAATCAACTGTTAAAGAAGGAATAATAGATGCAGGTGCAGCAGCTGTAATTGCGGCTTTAAAAAATTCACGATGTCCTACTTCATGATTCCTAATATCAGTAAGGAGCTCGGTCTCTATTGCACTCATACCACTATAAGGTGTTGCAATAACCTGAATATAAAAAGCAGCTTCAAGTTGTTCCAAAGCATAAGCATAATTTAAAATACCTACATCACCACTTCCTAGGTCAACTCCATTAGTAGAAGTAGTATCTTTTTTGCAGGCAACACCAATACCAATAACGGCTGTGGATACACCAATGTACTTTAGCATATTTCTACGTTGCATGCCAAATTGCGAAATCCCTTTTGCCTCTTCTGGTGGCGGGGATGAAATTGTTTTGTTCATACTTGTTTTTTTTAATTGAATTAATTTTTTTCGATAGCAAATAAAAATCTGTAATTACTTTGTAAAGTTCCACTACGCTTTTTTATAAGTGTTATATCATGTAGTATATTATTTACATATTTAACTGTTAAAAGTGGTTCTTATTAAACATTGCAAACCCTTAGCCATTGCAGGTTTTATCCCCTTCAACAGAAATAGTATCATTATTTTTCATATCTTGTTTAACCCTTTGCTGTTGCATTTGTTAAAACCTGAAACAGTCGAGATTTAAGCTATTTCAATTATGCAATTCAAAGCTCAATCAATCCGTCCATTCATTGGCGCAAAAATTTTTGAAGAATCTAGACGCTTTTATAGTTGCTTAGGTTTTGAGGAAAGTATTTTAGCTCCTAATTTTTCTTTTTTTAAATCAGATGTTGTTGGATTTTATTTGCAAGATGCCTATGTTAAAGACTGGGTTGATAATACTATGATTTTTTTGGAAGTTGAAAATGTGGAAGAATTTTGGAATGAACTTTTATTATTAAACCTCACAGCTCAATTTCCAAATATAAGGTTGGTTCCAATTAAAACATTCGATTGGGGTAAAGAGTGTTTTATTCATGATCCTTCGGGTATTCTTTGGCATATTGGAACTTTTGTAAAATGATTTATTTAAATAATTTTTATTATCTTGTTTCACCAACTAAAACACGACCAACATGAAAAGTAAAATCTTATTTGTAGTGTATTTATTGTTCGCATTAATGTTTATTAATGCTGGCTTAAATAAAATATTTAATTACATGCCAATGCCGGCAGATTTACCAGCTGGATTAACAAAAACAATGACTGCTATGGTTGAAATTGGATGGCTTATGCCTTTGCTTGCTGTAGTGGAAGTTGTTGGAGGTGTATTGTTTATTATACCTAAGTATAGACCATTGGGTGCTATTATTATTTTTCCTG
>JBKJQV010000095.1:0-18045 GCA_046593815.1 Sediminibacterium sp.
TTATATGCTGGTGGTAACCACTTATTTGCAACAGAAAATGAGGGTCAAAGTTGGCAAACAATTAGTCCTGATTTAACCACTAACGATAAAGCTAAACAAGCGTCTAGTGGTGGTCCAATTACCAAAGACAATACTTCTGTAGAATATTATTGTACCATTTTTACTGCAACAGAATCTGGTTTAGAAAAAGATTTATTGTGGACAGGTAGCGATGATGGAATAATAAGTGTAAGTAAAGATGGAGGAAAGAACTGGGAAAATGTTACACCTCCTGAAGCTGGTAAGTGGATGATGTGGAATTGTGTTGAAACAGATCCATTTAAAAAAGGCACTGCCTATTTTGTTGGTACTAAATACAAATCAGATGATTTTGCTCCATACATTTTTAAAACAGAAGATTATGGAAAGACTTGGAAAAAAATAACTAGTGGCATTAATAATATGCATTTCACTCGAGCAATGCGTGCAGATAAAAAACGCCAAGGCTTGTTATATGCAGGTACAGAGTATGGAATGTACATTAGTTATGATGGAGGAGCTAACTGGAATTCATTTCAATTGAATTTACCAATAGTACCGATAACTGATATGACTATTAAGGATAATGATTTAGTTGTTGCAACACAAGGAAGAGCATTTTGGGTGTTAGATGATTTAACGATTATACAACAAAGAGACATTAATATTAGTGATAAAAATTTGCATGTTTTTCCTGTGAATGATGCTTACCGATTAGAAGGTGGCGGACGAAGAGGTGGAAGAAGAGGTGGTAATGCAGTAGAGCCAAATACTGGTGAAAATCCTATGGTAGGATCTGTAATTAATTATTATTTGAAAAATATAACAGATAGCAGTAAAGTATCTATTACCATTTTTGATAAAGTTGGCAAGCCAATTAAAACATTTAGTAAAACAGCAAAAGAAACTTCTGATAAATTAGATTTTAATGAAGGAATGAATCAGTTTGCTTGGGATATGAATTATCCTCCAGCAGAAAAAACAGATGGTATGATTTTATGGAATGGGGGCATAGGTTCAGTAAAAGCGGCACCTGGTAAATACAATGCTAGAATTAGGTATAATAAGGATTCTGTTGATGTGCCTTTTGCAATTAAAGCAGATCCGGTTTATAAAATGAGTGATGAAGATTATGAAAATCAAGTAGGTTTTTTATTACAAGTGCGTGATAAATTTAGTGAAGTGCAAAAGGGGATTATGAATATTAGAACTGTTCGAACTCAGATTAATGACTTTACTAGCAGAATGGATGCAAAAGCAAATAAAGAAATAAAGCAAATGGCAGATTCTGTTGTAAAACAATTAACAACTGTAGAAGAGGCATTGTACCAAACTAAATCTAAAAGTGGTCAAGATGTATTGAATTTCCCCATTCGATTAAATGATAAATTAGCTGGATTGTATGGTGTTGCATCAAGCGGACAAAACACACCAAGCGCACAAGTAAGAGAAGCTTTTGCAGATTTAGGTGGGCAAGCGGATGTTCAATTAGCTAAGCTAAAAATGATCATGGACAATGATGTAAAGCAATTGAATAAAATGATATACGAGAAACAGATACCGGTGATAGGGATTAAATAAAATATACGAAGAATTAACTGCCATGGTATTATACTATGGCAGTTTTTTTTATTATAAGTTAAGCCAGTAGTTTAATTTCAAAACAAGCGCCCTGTTTTTATTTGTAAATAGTGGGTCAGTAAAATAATTATCAGTATACACCAAAAAAAGATCGCTCATTGGTTTGTATCGATATTGTAGTCTGCTATTAATATTTATATTATTTCGTTGTGTGTTGTATTGAATAAATGTTGTCCAGAATAATTTGGTAGAAAAATTAAACTCGGTCCTTTGAATAATTAAAAATAATTCTGTTGAGCCATAGGTAGATGGAAATTCTAACTTATTATATTGAGCATTTAAATTTAATGTAAGGCTTGGTAATTGTCTGTAAGTAATTCCGGCACTCAAAGTGGTATTTTTTCCATTATAGAAGCCACCAAATCCACCATTGAAATTGTAACTGATTTTTTTTCTGAAATCAGAACGGTAGCCAATATTAAAATTATTATATTGATATCTACCTATAGGTATTGGAGTAGCTCCTGTAAATGAAATGGGAAACAATAACTGTACTTCATTATTGTTCAATTTAAGATTAATATTTTTTGTACTCCTGAATTGTGTATTAAATGATATACTAGTATTTCTTTCGTTAAAACTATTTTCTGGATTAAAAACAATATAGTTTTCTGCTTGAATATTTATCCCAACAATTTTACCTTTTGTAGGAATAATTTTATATTTAAGTTGAGTAAATGCATGTTTAAATCCAACCCTTATTATAGTGTCTCTTGCTGCATCATAGTTTTGAATCCTTTCTATAAACCCCATATCGGTATAATAATTAGTACCTACTTTAGAAAGATCTAAAGTAAACCCCCAATTCCTAGAATTAAAACTTGCTCCAGCACTGTAGTATTGATCATCTTTTTCAATAGTAGGCTTAAAGGAATGATGATAGGTTGCCCAAGCTCCCCATTTACCTTGCAAGTCGGAATAATTAAATTCTAGCCCTGCATTTCTACCATATTCATTTAAGGGATTTTTTGCTTTTTCAATATCGCTCATAAAGCTCTGTCTATTTAACAAATAGCCTTTTAAAGTTGATCTTTTAAAAATGCGTTGATCAAGAGAAAATGCAGTATAATTTTGAGGTGCAAAATCATTTTTCCTTCCTGTTTGCATATTCATAAAACCTAGTCTTGTTTTTTTAGATAGGTTACCAGTAACTCTTGCACCAAATAAAATAGGTATTTGATTGCCATTTGCATCTAATCCAATAGTTCTGGAATAAAATGGGCGAATTGGGTCAATTCCATAGCTAGAAAACAGATCTGCATTTTCTAAAAAAAATGTTCTTCTTTCGGGGAAAAAAATATTGAACCTCGATAAATTAGTGACTTGTCTGTCTACTTCAATTTGAGAAAAATCTGGATTCACTGTTAAGTCTAAATTGAGTGAAGAGTTTAATCCAATTTTAGCATCAAAACCTGCATTAGGGCTAACTTTAATTGGATCTGAGCTCTGATTATTCTGATTTATTTCAGATGTAACATATGGAATAAATACAGCGTTACTTCCTGGCGATGGTGGTACTTCATCCCATAAAAGTGTACCAGTATAACCCAAATCATAGGAAGGAAAATTTACTGGCATATTAGTCCAAGTATCATATTCATTCGACTTGGTATCTACTCTTAAAAAATTGATACCCCATATTTTTTTATCTGCAGGATATCGTAATGATTTAAATGGAATGGCAATTTCTGCAGTCCATCTATCATCATATTTTTTGGTTTGCGAATACCATTTTTGATCCCAACTAAAGTTTAATCCATTTCCACCTGATGAAGTTAACTGATCTTCGCTTTGAGCATTAAAAGCGTTCACAACAAAAAAGAATCCATTATTTCTTGTATTGATAGGATCAATAATTACAGCAACACAATCATTACCATCGTGTCCATTGTCTCTTTTCAAACTTTGAATAAAAATTTTTCCTGAATCATAAGCAGTATATGCTATGTATAAAAATTTATCATCGTAAGATGTTCGTACTTCTGTTTTTTTGGTTGCTTTGTTTTTGTCATCTGGGTATTTTTGCCAAAACGAGGTAACTATTTCAGCATTCTGCCAAATATGTTCATTTAATTCTCCATCAATTTGAACTACTTCTTTTGTTTTTGAAATATGAATTTGGTAATCTTTTTGAAAAGTTTCACCATTGCGAGTTTGACAAAAACCAGCCGAAGTAATTAAAAGAAAAAATAATAATAATTTCATGTTCATAAAACAAACCTCTACTAAAAACAGCAATTATTAGCTATTTTGAAGCGGTGAATATGAAACTAATTTTTGAAGGCAGGAACTTAAATTACCTTAGCGGTATTTTATAAGGATGGATGACCACAAATTAGTCTTTTAACAAATCAGGTCTTCTTTTTTTTGTTCTTTCTAGCGATTGTTCATATCGCCATTCTTCAATTTTCTTAGGATCACCTTGCAATAAAATTTCTGGTACTTTATCACCTCTAAATTCAGCTGGCCTTGTATAAACGGGTGGTGCTAATAAATTATCTTGAAATGAATCGAAAAGAGCAGAAGTTTCATCATTCAAAACACCAGGTATTAATCTCCCAACTGCATCAACTACAACAGCAGCTGCTAATTCGCCTCCGCTCAATACATAATCGCCAATGGAAATTTCCATTGTTACATATTTTGTTCTTATGCGTTCATCAATGCCTTTATAATGTCCACAGATAATCAAAATATTTCCTTTTAGCGATAACTGATTGGCAGATTGTTGATTAAATCTTTCACCATCGGGTGTCATATAAATAATTTCATCGTATGGCTTGTCTTTTTGTAATTCATCAATTGCATTGGCTAAAGGCTCACACATCATTACCATTCCTGCGCCACCGCCAAATTGATAATCATCAATCTGGGCATGTTTATTAATTGCCCATTTCCTTAAATTATGGCATGTAACTGTTAGTAATCCTTTTTCTTGAGCACGTTTCATAATGCTATGACTAAAAGGACTTTTTAATAAGTCTGGAACAACTGTTATAATATCAATAGTCATCTTTCATATTTCTATTCCATGAAATCTCTTAAATCGCGCAAATCTTTTTTAGTTGGTCTACCCACTTTACTTAATCTTTTGCCAGTATTAAAACTTGCCGATTCAAATTTTATTCTATCTAATTCTTCAGCTGGTGTAATATCAATATAAAATTTAATTGCTTCTGGATATTGAACTCTTGTTTGTAATAATCCCGTTACTTTGATAACCCATTTTTTGGCTTCTGTTTTTACTTCATACTCATCACCAATACCAACAATTCTTGAGGCTTTAATATTATCACCTTTAAATTTTACTTTTCCTTTACTGCATGCATCTCCAGCTTGACTTCGAGTTTTAAACAAACGAATACTCCAGAGATATTTATCGATACGTAATTTTTCTTTTTCGGTTGCCATAACTAAGCATTCATTTCTGCAAAGTATTGGTGGAAATATGGAATAGTTTCAATGCCTTTGTAGTAGTTGAAAATATTGTACTTTTCATTTGGACTATGTAAATTATCACTATCTAAACCAAATCCAAGAAATACAATTTTCAATCCCAGTTCTTTTTCAAATAATGCGCAGATTGGAATACTACCACCTCCTCTAACAGGAATAGGCTCTTTGCCAAAAGTAGTTTGTATTGCTTTTGATGCAGCTTTGTAGGCTATAGAATCAATTGGAGTCATATAAGGCTCGCCACCATGATGTTCTTCTGCTTTTACAGTAACTCCTTTAGGAGCAATACTTTTAAAGTAATGGAGTATTTTTTCGGTAATTACTTTTGAGGATTGATTGGGAATAAGTCGGCAAGAAATTTTCGCAAATGCTTTAGATGGTAAAACAGTTTTCGCACCCTCTCCTGTATAGCCACCCCAGATTCCATTTACTTCTAAAGTTGGACGAATACCAGTTCTTTCATTAGTGGTATATCCTTTTTCGCCCCATAGTGTTTCAACTCCTAAGTCGGCTTTATATTCTTCTTCATCAAATGGTGCTTGAGCCATTTTTGCTCTTTCAGCATCTGTAGAGTTAATTACATCATCATAAAAACCTGGAATGGTAATGTGATTATTTTCATCATGACAAGAAGCAATCATTTTTGCAAGCATGGTAATAGGGTTTGCAACAGCTCCTCCGTATACGCCACTATGAAGATCTCTGTTTGGTCCGGTTACTTCAATTTCAATATAACTTAATCCTCTTACGCCAATATCAATAGAAGGATTTTCCATACTCAACATAGAAGTATCACTGATTAATATCACATCTGCTTTTAATAATTCTTTATTGTTCTTTACAAAAGTGGCTAAATTAGGACTCCCAATTTCTTCTTCACCTTCTATTAAAAATTTTATATTAGTAGGATGTGTATTGGTTTTAGTAAAAGTCTCTAATGCTTTAACATGCATATAAAACTGACCTTTATCATCACAAGATCCACGAGCAAATATTTTGCCATCTTTAATTACCGGTTCAAAAGGTCCACTATTCCATAGTTCAATTGGGTCGGCGGGTTGAACATCATAATGTCCATAAACTAGGACCGTTGATTTTGAGGGATCAACAATTTTTTCTCCATACACAATTGGGTGCCCATCAGTAGGATATATAGTAACAATATCGGCACCCGCTTCTAGTAACCTTGCTTTTACAGCTTCTGCACAAATCATCATGTCTTCTTTGTTCTCACTTCTTGCACTTACGCTTGGAATTCTCAAAAGATCGAGTAATTCATTTAAAAAGCGGTCTTTGTGTTGATCTTGGTATTCTTTCCAGGCGTTCATTTCAAGTTTTTTATGAAGGTGCAAGTTAATCATTTAAGCAACGCTATGTTTCTGATTAGGAACTACATTTTTAATAGTCCAGTTGAGTTGTCTTTCAAATGGTGATTGACGTACTTTGCAATCTGTTTTTGAACAAATTGCACAACTAAAAGATAAACAACCATCAGTATGAACAAAGAGTTCAATAGAATCTCCAAACTTATTTTTAATAATTGCAGTCAGCCCATCTATTTCAAGGTGTGCTTCATTAATATTGAGGTACCAAGGTAGTGTAAGGTGGCAATCGATATGTAATAGTTCCCCGTATTTAATCACACGAAGATTGTGAAGATCAATCCAATTTGCTTTTTTGTTGTTGTTGAGAGTTTCTATAAAATCTTTCAATAAAACCATATCAGCTTCATCCATTATTCCTGCTAGTGATTTTCTTAGAATATTATATCCATTATACATAATCCATAAACTCAAAATAATTGCAATTACTTTATCTAGCCAATATATTTTTGTAATATAAATAAGCAAAACAGTAAGCAAAACAGCAAGAGTTGAATAGGTATCAGTTTGCAAATGTTTTCCGCTCGACTCTAAAGCCAGCGAATTATTCTTTTTCCCAATTTTAATACAGTAATTACCAGCAAAATAATTCAATACTGCTGTAATTGCTATAAGCCAAATACCGTGATCTAATTGAGTTACTTTGGAATTGGAAAGTATGTTTTGAATTGTTTCAACAATAATAAGAATTCCAGCAGCAATAATTAAACTTCCTTCTGCTGCAGCCGATACAAATTCTGCTTTTCCATGCCCATATGGATGATCCTCATCTCGAGGTTTAGCAGCTATATAAAGGCTATATAACCCAATTAATCCAGCAATTATGTTAACAATACTCTCTAGAGCATCCGAAAATATCGCAAGTGAAGAAGTAAGGTAGTAAGCAGTTATTTTAATTAAAAAAAGTACAACACTTAATATTGTTATCCATTTTTGAATAGTAAAATTTTGTCGTCCGTTACTCATTTATTAATATTATAGGTTAATTTTGAATTAACCGAATTTGTTTTTATAACACTAAACAAGCTAAAATTACTTCTTTGTAGATTTGTCTTAGTATAAAATTTAATTTTGAATACAAAAACTGACTTTAGAGATCGAATCCCAAAACATCCCCCGGTTATTATACCTCTTGCAATAGATGAAGCACAACCTTTATGGTCTGTAATGATTTCAGTATACAATACTTATATTTATTTAGAAGAATGTCTTGTATCGATCATGGAACAAGATAGAGGATTAGACCAGATGCAGATAATGGTGATAGACGATGCAAGTACCGATGGTGATGTTGAGCAATTGGTGAAAAGAGTTGGTGGAGGTAGAGTTGGTTATTTTAGGCAGCCAATGAATATGGGAAAATTGAGAAATTTTGAAACATGTATCAAACTTTCTCAAGGTAAATACGTACATCTAATTTATGGAGATAATTATTTGGTAAAAGATTTTTATGTAGAAATAGAAAGTTTGTTCGAAGATTTTCCAAGAATAGGAGCTGCTTTTACAGAGTTTGAATACATAAATGAGCAAGGTCATAAAATATGGGAACACACTAGATTACGAGTAATAAGAGGGGTTTTGAAAAATTGGCTATTAACTATCGCCAAAAAGCAAGAAGTACAACCTCCCGCAATTGTTATAAAACGGACTACATACGAGCAATTAGGTGCTTATTATGCTGTTGAATATGGTGAGTTTTGGGAAATGTGTGCTCGTATTGCAGCACATTTTGAAGTTGCCTATTGCCCAAGGGTTTTGAGCAAATATAGAGTACATGGTTTAACCATTTCTTTGAGTGTTGAACAATCTAAATTGAATATAAAAGATGTTACAAAAGTGATTGATATTATTAGAGGCTATTTACCTTTTGAAAATCGTGATGAAGTAAGCAATGTATCAAAAAGATATTTTTCCCAGTATTATTCTAGACTTTCTCATAAAGTATATCACGAGTATAATCAAACAAATGTGGCCGTTAATCAAGCTTGGGATGCTTTAGTAATGGATATAAATTTAGTTACGCTGCGATATTCTATTTTATTATTCCTTAAAGTAATATTTGGGTATAAATATTTTAGAAATTTTGTAGAAAAAACTGCTTAGCTATTTAATCAATTAATTGAACAGTATAGTTGATTGAACAATGTTTTACTAACATTGCCGAAACGCCACAATATTTTTCGTGAGATAAACTTATTGCTCTGTTAAGTTTGTCTTCATTCTCTTTGTTAACTTTACAACTATACACCATATCAATAGATTTAAATACTTTTGGTTGTTCTTCAGTTTGTTCGGCTTCTGCTGTTATTTTGAGTTGAGAAAATGGCACTTTCATTTTATTTAAAATATCAACAACATCCATTCCACTACACCCACATAAAGCTGCTAACATCATTTTCTTTGGACTCATACCACTGTCTAAACCACCACCATCTTTAGTAGTATCTATCCTCACTGTATGGCCGTTATCTGATGTGGCATCAAATGCAAATGCCTCTATCCAACTTGTTGTTACTTTCATTGTTCAAATTTTGTATGTACGAATTCCCAATTCACTAGATTCCACCAATTATTAATATAATCTGCGCGTTTATTTTGGTATTTCAAATAATAAGCATGTTCCCAAACATCTAAACATAATAATGGAGTTCCTTTAATTTCGGATAAGTCCATCAAAGGATTATCTTGATTGGGAGTAGAACCAATGGCTAATTTTTTATCAGCACCTATATAAAGCCAAGCCCATCCACTTCCAAACCTGTTTTTTCCTGCATCTGTAAACTGGGTTTTAAATGCTTCAAATGAACCGAATGAATTATCAATTGCTGTAGCTAATTTGCCAATTGGTTTTGAAGAAGCACCAGCTTTCATACATTGCCAAAATAATTCATGATTATAATGTCCACCACCATTATTTCGCATTTTAGTTGAATATTTCGAAATATTTTTCAACAACTCTTCAAATGAAATATTGTTTGTATCAACTTTTTCTGCAACACATGCTTCCGCTAAATTTTTTGCATAAGCAGCAGCATGTTTTGAGTAGTGTATTTCCATTGTTAGCGTGTCAATCATTGGCTCCAATGCAGAATACGCATAAGGCAAAGGTTGTTGAGTATAACCATTAATAGTGATATGATTTTCGGCAAAGCTGATAGAAGGCAAGATGGATAAGCCAATACCAGTTGCCAAAGTAGCTTTTCCGGTTGTTTTAATAAACGTTCTTCTACTATTTGAATTTTTCATAAATTAATTATTTTCTTCTAAAGTTAGCTATAAATGTTCGAGCCTGTTTAAATGACCTATAATAAAACTCCTGATTAAATAATTGCGAATCCCTCATTGCTTTATAAGTTAAAAAGGCGCCAATTGGTATTAAAATAATTGTAGAAAGCCACATACCAACAATTGGATTTGTTTGCCCGGATTTTACAAACTTCTCTCCAAATGTGTTAAACAAGTGAAATATAACAAAGAAAATAATTGCAAAAATCAATGGACTACCTAGTCCACCTTTGCGTATTATAGACCCAAGTGGAGCACCAATTAAAAATAAAACTAAACAAGCAACAGAGAGTGTAAATTTTCTGTGCCATTCTATTTCATGTAATTCAAGGGAAGTGTATTTTTCATTGTAATCTTTTGCCATCATATCAACTGTTCCTTTGATGGTTGCAAGTTGATTAGCTGCAGCATCAACTATACTTGTTCTTAAACTATCTGGTATGAGTTTGTTTAGCTTTACAGTTGGTAATGGGTGTTCAATTTTTTTAGTCCATCCAGTATCTTCATAGCGAGCAAAACGAAAATAAGGTGATATTTCTTTTGATACTTTTTTAGCATAAAAGGTATCCAAATGAGTTAAAGAATCTATAGCATGATTTAATTGTCTTATACTTAACATCTTAGGATCATAGAATGCACTGTCGCCAGTTTTATTCATCTGAAAACTTTTCAGGTCAAATACTTTTTTGTATTCTTTAAAACCCATTCTTGTGAATTGGGTATTGGTAGAATTACGCGCACCTTTTTCTTCTAATCGCCATCCATTTTTTAAAATAAATTCTAAAAACTGTTTGTCTTTTGTAACTCTCATTACACCACTTTCTGCTATAAGAATATTATCTTGTAATGAATATCCTTTTTCAAAAATTACTACATCACGAATGATACTGTCATTTTTTTCTTTCTTGCCTAATTTAATTATATAACCATCAATCTTATCATAAAATACCCCTTCTTTAATATCGATGGAAGGTTTTGAAACAATAATATCATATTTAAGTGCAGAAAGTTTTAATTGTGTAACAGGGATAATATTGTTTGCGAATAAAAAAGCTAGTCCACATATAAAAAAAGTAATAATTAGTAAAGGGCGCATAAACCTCAATAGCGGTATACCTGCAGCTTTAATTGCAACTAATTCGAAGCTTTCACCCAAATTGCCAAAAGTCATAATGGACGAAAAAAGCAATGCTAATGGAAGCGCAGTAGGCACCCAAAATAAAGTTACCAATCCAACTAATTTTAAAACTGTAATGATATCAAGTCCTTTGCCAACTAAATCATCTATATATAACCAAAAAAATTGCATGGTTAAAACAAATACAGAAATAGCGAATGCAGCAATAAAAGGACCAATAAATGATCGAATAATTAGTATGTCTAGTTTTTTTATCACTTAACCTGTCTTAATATTGTTGTATGAGTGCAACAAAAGTAACACTTTCGCCAAAGGAACTAGAATTAGTAAACAATGCGGATTGGATTTTAACAAAGAATCTGATAATTCACAAGGTTTACAACTTATTTAGTGATGTTGCCAATAAATACAGGGAGGATAAAAACAAATTTACCAGTTTTGATTCTTCCCAATTATTTGAGTTAGCACCTAAAATTTCGAGAGGGGAGCAGTACCAACAATTGCCATATGTAATGCTAGATTATCCAAGAATTTTTTCAGAGCAAGACATATTTGCAATACGTAGTTTTTTTTGGTGGGGAAATCATTGTAGTATTCATCTTATTTTAAAAGGAAAGTATTTGCAACAATTTGGTAATTCTGTAGATAATTATTTTCAATTATTTGGAAAGTATGCACCTGAAACTCGTGGCTGGTATATAGGAGTAGGGGAAGATCCTTGGCAACATCATTTTGAAAAGGATAATTATATTCCTATAGCCGATTGGAATGGGTTGCCAGTAAACAATCTTCCTTTTTTAAAGTTAGCAAAAAAAATCCCACTCGAAGAGTGGGATGATATTAATGAATTTATGGTTAAGCACTTTAATCGATTATTATCGATATTATCTGAATACTAAGCTCCTAAACGATGAAAAAGTTCTTTTAGTTGATAATTCCATAATTGACTTTGGTCTTTTATCTCATTTTTTTCTGCAAAATCTTTTATTACCAAAATTGTTTGATTAGAAATCTCTGTTTTTTCTATTTTAAATTCAAAATATTCATTCTTTTCAGAGTGCAACCAATGATAACGAATGAATTTATTTTCTTCTTTATCTTGAATTTCAGCTTTATCGGGCTCGCCACCACTCCATGAAAAACTGTAAACATTTTCCCACTCGTCTACTTTATCAGCAAACCATTCCTGTAAACCTGCAGGAGTTGCTAAAAACTCATATAAAATAACCGGAGAACATCTTACTGGAAATTCTAACGTAAATAACTGCTTCTTACTCATTAATTTCTCTTTAACCTTCATAGTAGCCCTGCAATAATATTAAATAATAACTATCTCCCAAATGTTTTTTTATAAATAACCTTTTTTTATCGTATTTTATAGTACAAATCATCAAATATTAATTTATAATTATTTGATAATCAATACGTTAAGTTATTTTTTTGAAAAATATTATTATTTCATTAAATTCATTAATCTAACATTTACCCTTTAAATTAGTTTATTATGAGTATGCGCCAACTCAAAATAACGAAATCAATTACTAACCGCGAATCTCAAAGTTTAGAAAAATATTTGCAAGAAATAAGTAAGGTAGAGCTAATAAATCCTGAAGAAGAAGTTCTATTGGCACAAAAAATTCGTACAGGAGATCAAAAGGCTTTTGAAAAATTAATTAAAACAAATTTGCGTTTTGTTGTTTCTGTTGCTAAGCAATATCAAAACCAAGGATTAACATTATCTGATTTAATTAATGAAGGAAACTTAGGACTAATAAAAGCCGCCATGAGGTTTGATGAAACTCGTGGCTTTAAATTTATTTCTTATGCTGTATGGTGGATTAGGCAAAGTATTTTACAATCATTGGCTGAACAAAGTAGAATAGTAAGATTGCCAGTAAATAAAGTAGGGCTTACCAACAAAATAAGTAAAGCATATCAGCATTTAGAGCAGGAATTTGAAAGAGAACCAACACCACAAGAATTGGCCGATTTATTAGATATTCCTGTTGATGAAGTTAATGCGATTATGAATGTTGGTTTTAAACATGTGAGTATGGATACTCCTCTATTAGATGGAGAAGGAACTACTATTATGGATTTAATGGAAAATACAAATGCTGCAAAAACGGATGTAAAGATTGAATACTTTGAATCATTGCATATTGAAATTCAGCGGAGTTTAAAAACCCTGACCGATCGGCAAAAAAAAGTAGTTTGTTATTTTTATGGTATTGGAATAGATCATGCGTTGAGCTTAGAAGATATTGGGGTTAGGTTTAATTTAACAAGGGAAAGAGTACGACAAATAAAAGATAAGGCAATTACAAAATTAAAATGTGCTAATCGCTCTCAACAACTTAAATGCTATATGGGTTAAAAAGCATTTTTTATCAATTATTTGATAGCCGAATTGGATGCTCTTCTGAAATGTTTCAATTTTACTTACTTCATATAGAGCTAAAGCAAAAAAAAGATGTTTTGATATTTTAATTTTGACGATTGAAGATATCAAATTCGCTGCTTTTTACTCAACCTAGTATATTTGCATCTCTTTCATTATAAAGAGGATGTAATTATGTTCCAGAATTTATCAGAAAAATTAGAGTCGGCGTTCAAGAATCTCAAAGGAGAAGCACGTATTAATGACTTAAATATTGCCAATACACTTAAAGACATTCGTAGAGCTTTATTAGATGCGGATGTAAACTTTAAAATAGCCAAAGAATTTACCGAAAAGGTAAGAGATAAGGCCCTTGGCGAAAAGGTAATCAATGCAATTAGTCCTGGTCAGTTAATGACTAAAATAGTTCAGGATGAATTAACCGAATTAATGGGTGGTGCGGCGGCTGAATTTAAAGTAGATGGTAACCCTGCAATAATATTAATAGCTGGTTTACAAGGTAGTGGTAAAACTACATTTACTGGTAAGTTGGCTAATTACCTCAAAACTAAAAAAGGAAAATCACCTTTGGTAGTTGCGGCTGATATTTATCGCCCTGCGGCAATTGATCAGTTAACGGTTTTAGCAGAACAAATTGGTGTAAGTATTTACAGCGAAAGAGAAAATAAAGACGCAGTTTCAATAGTTCAAAATGCTATTAAAGAAGCTAAAGCAACCAATAAGAATGTTATCATTATAGATACTGCTGGTAGATTGGCAATTGATGAAGTAATGATGACTGAAGTAGCCAATATTAAAAAAGCGGTTAATCCTTCAGAAATTTTATTTGTAGTGGATTCCATGACTGGTCAGGATGCCGTAAATACCGCAAAAGCATTTAATGATCGATTGGATTTTTCTGGTGTTGTTCTAACAAAATTAGATGGTGATACAAGAGGTGGTGCTGCACTTACAATTAAGTACACAGTAGATAAGCCCATTAAGTTTGTAAGTAGTGGTGAAAAGATGGATACGCTAGATGTTTTTTATCCAGAAAGGATGGCGCAGCGTATTTTAGGTATGGGTGATATTACTACATTGGTAGAAAAAGCCCAAGCCCAGTTTGATGAAGTAGAAGCAAAAAAACTAGAGAAAAAAATCAGAAAAAATCAATTCGATTTTCAGGATTTTATGGATCAATTGCAACAAATTAAAAAAATGGGTAATCTCAAAGATTTAATGGGAATGATTCCAGGGGTTGGTAAAGCCATGAAGGATATTGATATAAAAGACGATGCATTTAAAGGAATTGAAGCTATGATTAGTTCAATGACTCCTTTTGAAAGGGCAAACCCAGATTCGCTTACTCCAAGTAGAAAATTACGGATTGCTAAAGGAAGTGGGAAAGATATTCAAGATGTAAATGCATTTATGAAGCAATTTGATCAAATGAAACAAATGATGAAAACAATGAGTAATATGCCAATGGGCGGGAAGTTTCCGGGTATGAGAAGGTAAATAGTGTAAAAAATATTAATATATAAAATCATTTAATACAGACTTAACATATAAAATTCAGATAAGCTTTGGTAGTTAATCCCGAATTTATTAGTTTCGCGCTCCTAGTATCCACTAGATAAACCATATTTAATCACGCCTTTAAATTTCTATTTATTATGGCAGTAAAAATGAGACTCCAACGTCACGGGAGTAAAAAAAGACCATTCTACTTTATAGTAGTAGCGGATGGTCGCGCACCAAGAGATGGTAAGTTCATCCAAAAATTGGGAACTTATAATCCATTAACAGTTCCTGCAACAATTCAATTAGATCGTCAGAAAGCATTGGATTGGTTAAACAAAGGAGCTCAACCTACTGATACAGTTCGTAGGATCCTCTCTTTCAAAGGAGTATTGTACCTTAAACATCTTTTACGTGGTGTTAAACTCGGCTTATTTGATGACGCAGCAGCTATGGTGAAATTCCAAGAATGGCATACTGATCATGAAGCAAATATCTCTCGCAGAAATGATGAGCATAAGAGCAAACAACGTGCTAAGAAAGTATATGTTCCAATTGTAAAGAAAGTAGAAGTTAAAGAAGAAGTTGTAGTTGCAGAAGTTGCTCCTGAAGCAGCGTCTGACGCTCCTGCTGAAGCTTAATTTTATAGAATTAATATTGAAAAGGGTTCGGACTATCCGGACCTTTTTTATTTGCTTTATGTTGTAAAAAATGATTTGTGTTAGTAACTTGCAATAAATGAATGAATACATCAATATAGGTAAAATTGTAGCTGCTTTTGGATTAAAAGGAGAAGTAATTTTAGTGCATTCACTAGGAAAAAAAACTACATTAAACGGAGTAGCTGTTTTATTTGTAGAAGAAATAAAAGGATCTTATATCCCCTATTTTTTGGAATCTTCAAAAGCTAAAGATCACGTAGAAATGATGGTGAAGCTAGAAGGAGTAAATTCAAAAGAAGCAGCAGCTAGGCTTCATACAAAACCTGTTTGGTTATTAGATGCTGACTTTAGAAAATTAGCTGGAAAAAATGCACCTATTGCGCTATTAGGATTTGAATTGATAACAGATGAAGATGAAAGTTTAGGACCAATTGAAGAAGTAATTGAACAGCCTCATCAGGTATTACTAAAAATTTCATTAGATGGAAAAGAGGCATTGATTCCATTGCATTCAGAAACATTGGATAAAATTGATCATGCTAAAAAACGGGTATACGTTTCATTGCCCGATGGTTTATTAGCTATTTATAGATAAGATCTTAACTTTAATGAGTGTCTCAACCTCAACGTTATATAGCCCATTTTGATTTAGATTCATTTTTTGTTAGTGTAGAAGTTTTAAATAATCCCTCATTAAAAGGCAAAGCCGTTATTGTAGGCGGCTCAAAAGATAGAGGCGTAGTAACTACTTGCAGTTATGAAGCACGAAAATTTGGTGTTCGAAGTGCCATGCCTATGAGAACGGCCATGAAACTTTGTCCGCATGCAATTCTTGTACAGGGTACAAGAGGAGAGTATAGCCGTTACTCTCGTATGGTTACAGAAATTGTTGCAGCAAAAGCACCTTTGTTTGAAAAAGCATCTATCGATGAGTTTTATATTGATTTAACAGGAATGAATAAATATATAGACCCTCTGCAATGGACAATAGATTTACGAAATGAAATTATTGATAAAACGCAATTGCCTATTTCATTTGGATTAGCAACTAATAAAATGGTTGCAAAAATTGCAACCGACGAAGCAAAACCCAATGGCTATCTTTTTGTAAAACCAGGAATGGAAAAAAAATTTCTTGCTCCTTTACCGGTAAACAAATTTTCGGGGGTAGGAGAAAATACGTATAAGAGATTACAAGAAATGGGTATTTCTACTATACAACAACTTAGTGAAACGCCAATTGAGCTACTCGAACAAATATTGGGAAAATATGGAGTTGATTTATGGTATAAATCTCAAGGCATTCACGAAGGTATTGTTCATCCTTATCATGAATCAAAATCTATTTCTAGTGAACATACTTTTGAAGAAAATAAGTTGGACGTAGAATTTCTTTTAAGTGAACTTGTAAGATTAACAGAAAAAGTGGCTTATGAATTGCGAAAAGATAAAAAGCTTTGCGGTTGTATTGCTGTAAAGATAAGGTATCCAAATTTTGAAACTACTTCTAAGCAAGTTGCAATCGATTATACACTTCGAGATGATGAGTTGATTCCTGTGGCTATTAAACTATTTCATCAATTATATAAAAAAGATCAACCAGTTAGACTTTTAGGTGTTCGTTTTTCTGAATTAACGAGTCATGTATTACAAGGAAGCCTTTTTAACGATGGAGGCAAAAAAGATGAATTGTATAAAGCTATTGATGATGTAAAAAGTAAGTACGGAAAAACAGCTGTTCAAAAAGCCAGAACAATAAGAAAAACTTAATTTTACATTAAAAGTCTACTTATTTAATAGGAAATTATATCTTTGGGTTATAAAAAATTAAACAATGAGTTTACAGCTAGGAGATATTGCTCCCAATTTCAAAGCAAAAACAAGCAAAGGCGACATCGATTTTTACGAATATTTAGGCAATAGTTGGGGCGTTTTATTTTCGCACCCTGCGGATTATACTCCAGTATGTACAACCGAATTAGGTAAAACAGCATTATTGCAATCAGAATTTGAAAAGCGCAATGTAAAAGTTTTAGCACTAAGTGTAGATAGTTTAGGCAAGCACGAAGGATGGATAAATGATATCAATGAAACACAACATACTACTGTTGGTTTTCCTATAGTAGCTGATGAAGATAAAAGTATTGCCAATGCCTATGGAATGATACATCCTAATGCATCAGAAACATTTACTGTTAGATCTTTATTTATTATTGGTCCAGATAAAAAAATAAAATTAATGATTGTATATCCAGCATCTACTGGAAGAAATTTTGTTGAAGTATTACGGGTAATAGATTCATTACAATTAACTGCTCAGTATAGTGTTGCAACACCAGCAGATTGGAAGGATGGCGAGGACGTAATTGTTGTTCCTGCAGTAAGCACCGAAGACGCTATTAAAAAATTCCCTAAAGGTGTTAATGTGGTGAAGCCATACTTAAGGTATACTCCACAACCCAATAAATAATTTTGTACAATTTATCAATGGCCTTGAAATTTAGGGGCCATTATTGCTTTAACAGTTAATAAGTTCTTTGAATTATTTTGGAAGAATATTCC
>JBKJQV010000241.1:0-4601 GCA_046593815.1 Sediminibacterium sp.
GGAGAGTATCGGGGTCGAACCGACGACCTCTTGCATGCCATGCAAGCGCTCTAGCCAACTGAGCTAACCCCCCTAATAATTCGGTGCAAATGTATATGGGTAAGGTATACCATCAAAATTTTAGTTTTTTACATTGATATTCGGTATTTTTCACTTCTAATTAAACTATTTATGTCTATACAGTTGCTTTCACCAAATACTGTGCTTAAACCTAAAGGTCATTATTCTCCAGGAGTGGTTCACAATGGAATTGTTTATGTTGCTGGGCAGTTGCCTTTAGATGTAAATGGAACTCCTCAAATTGCTTCCATTGAAGAACAAACAACTTTGTGTTTACATAATATTGAGCAAATATTAATTGCAGCAGGTTCTGATCTGCAACATATTCTAAAAGTGAGCATTTTTGTTAGTGATATTGCCCATTGGCCAATCGTTAATGCAACTTATGCCAACATAATGGGAAGCCATAAACCTGCAAGAATTATTGTTCCATGCAACCAATTAAATTATGGTTGCTCTATCGAAATTGATTGTATAGCTGCAGTAAAATAAATGTATGATAAAAATTACCAAAGAAGATATTGATCTTGCGCACGAACGCATCAAGCCATATATACATCGCACTCCAGTATTAACCAATGCAAGTATCAATCAAATGGCTGGCACTGAATTATTTTTTAAATGCGAAAATTTTCAAAAAATTGGCGCGTTTAAAATTCGTGGTGGAATGAATGCATCTCTTTCATTAACACCTGATCAATTAAAGAACGGAATTGCAACTCATTCTTCCGGTAATCATGCACAAGCAATTGCTTTTGCTGCAAAAGAATTAGGCACAAAAGCCTTTATAGTTATGCCAACTTCTTCTCCTTCGGTAAAAGTAAATGCAGTTAAAGGATATGGAGCAGAAGTAATTATGTGTGAACCCAATCAAGCTGCTCGTGAAGCTGCGTTACAAAAAATTGTTGACGAAACAGGAGCTATATTTATACATCCTTATGATGATTATAAAGTAATAACAGGACAAGCTACCTGTGTAAAAGAACTGTTAGAAGAAGTGCCCGATTTAGATGCTGTAATTGCACCTGTAGGTGGGGGGGGGTGTTTATCTGGAACTGCTTTGGGGGCTCATTATTTTAATCCTAAAATAGAAGTTTACGCAGGTGAACCAGAAGGTGCAGCAGACGCCGTATTGAGTTTTAAATCTGGTAAAGTAGAAAAAGCACCTTTTGTAAAAACAATTGCCGATGGATTGATGACAACTTTAAGCGAACAAACTTTATCTATTATTAGAGAACATGTAAAAGACATTTTATTGGTATCTGAAGACGAAATTAAAGCTGCACTTAAATTAGTTTACGAGAGAATGAAAATAGTTGTTGAGCCAAGTTGTGTAGTTCCATTAGCTGCTGTATTAAAAAATAAAGATTTATTTAAAGGTAAAAAAACGGGTATTATAATAACAGGCGGTAATGTAGATCTTACAAAATTTAATGAGTGGTTTCAATAAAGTATTCATGCAATGTCTGATAATTTAAATTCTTTAAATAAGTATGACGCTATTGTTATTGGCTCTGGTATTAGCGGTGGCTGGGCTGCAAAAGAATTGTGCGAACAAGGTCTTTCAACGTTGGTTTTAGAAAGAGGTAGAAATGTGGAACACTTGAAAGATTATCCAACTGCAACTATGGATCCATGGGATTTTCCACATAGAGGAAAAATTCCTCCCCCCGAACAAGATACTACACCCATAGTTAGTCACTGCTATGCTTTTACAGAAGCAACTAAACATTTTTTTGTGAAAGATGATGAGCATCCTTATGTTCAATTGAAACCTTTCAGCTGGATTAGAGGTTACCAAGTTGGTGGCAAATCACTTACTTGGGCAAGACAAACACAACGTTGGAGTAAATACGATTTTGAAGGTCCATTAAGAGATGGCTTTGCCGTTGATTGGCCTATTCGTTATGATGATTTAGCACCATGGTATAGTTATGTAGAAAAATTTGCAGGAATTAGTGGAAACAAAGACGGATTAGATGTATTACCCGATGGAGAATTTCTTAAACCATGGGAAATGAACTGTGTAGAACTTGAATTACAAGAAAAAATAATGAATGCTTTTCCTGAAAGACATGTAATTCAAGGAAGGTGCGCACATCTAACTGAGCCCAAAGAAATTCATTTACAACAAGGCAGAGGAAAATGTCAAGCTAGGAATTTATGTGATAGGGGTTGTCCGTTTGGCGCATATTTTAGTTCAAATAGTTCTACAATTCCGGCAGCAAAGAAAACGAATAAGCTTACTCTACAACCAAATAGTGTAGTAGATTCAATAATTTATGATGATGCTTTACAAAAAGCAATTGGAGTTAAAGTAGTAGACGCCATTACTCATCAAGTAACTGAATATTTTGCGCACATTATTTTTGTTAATGCGGCTTGTTTAAATACCAACTTAATATTGCTTAATTCTACAAGTAAAAGATTTCCCAACGGATTAGGGAATGATAACAACTTATTAGGCAAATACATTGCTTTTCAAAATTATAGAGGTACCATAAATGCATTGTATGATGGTCCAGAAGATAAATATTATTATGGAAGAAGACCAACTCAGGTGATGATGCCCAATTTTAGTAATGTGTTGAAGCAAGAAAAAAATTTTAAAAGGGGCTATATGATTTTTTTTAATGCATCGCGTGGAAGGGCTAAATCTGATGAAATTGGTGCAGCTTTAAAAGAAGCTATAACTGAATTAGGGGGATGGAGAATTTATATGATGATTCAAGGGGAGACCTTACCTAAAGAATCTAACTATGTTTCATTAAGTGATGAAGAAAGAGATGAATGGGGAATTCCTCAACTTCAAGTATCGGTTGATTATGATGAAAATGATGAATTAATTCTACAAGATTTTTTTAAAGAGGGCAAAGCAATGCTTGATAAAGCCGGATGTAAAAATATTTCAACTTTCGATAACAAACAATCACCTGGACTAGATATTCATGAAATGGGAGGAGTGAGAATGGGAAGAGATCCTAAAACCTCCTTATTAAATGAATGGAATCAGTTGCATCATTGTAAAAATGTTTTTGTTACTGATGGGGCTTGTATGACTTCAACTGGCACACAAAACCCCTCTCTAACTTTTATGGCATTAACGGCTAGGGCTGCCCATTATGCGGCTGAACAATTTAAAAAAGGTATGCTATAACTAATTATTTTTTTGTTCTTTTTTTATTTGCTCTAAATAATTTGTGCTATCTCCTCTAGGAATACTTAACGACTTCCAATTTGATTTTTTAATCATTTTTCCTAAATAAATAATTTGGCCAACGTGATAGGGATAATGAGCCAATTGCCTTAAAATAGCATCATACACTAATAATGGTTCAGTTCTGATTGTTACAGTCTTGGTTAAATCATCAGCAACTAGGCTTTCTAAAGTATCAATTAAACACTTCCATCCGTCATTCCAAAAAGTCAATAGGTCTGATTTACTACATTCCATTAATTCAAATTCAGCATCTCTTTTTCTCCAATGTTTTTCTCCATCCTCAGTTAAGAAGTTGGTCCACCTACTTAACATATTGCCATACATATGTTGAATGATGATGGCAATGTTGTTACTCTCAGTATCAGGTGAAAAAAAGAAATCTGCTTGATCTAATTGTTCAAATGTTTTATCGCCTAAATCTTTGTAATACTTAAAACGCTTTATAGAATCTTTTAAAAATCCTTCACTA
Source organism: Sediminibacterium sp. (assembly GCA_046593815.1). Classification (GTDB taxonomy): domain Bacteria; phylum Bacteroidota; class Bacteroidia; order Chitinophagales; family Chitinophagaceae; genus Sediminibacterium. Next base: position 3,750 of record JBKJQV010000241.1, read on the forward strand.
AAATCCATGTAAACAAAATTATATAAATTAAAATCCAGCAACCGAGTCGTCACCTCTTTTATCTGCTGCTACCTCTCTTCTTTTATTGGGCAAAAAACGAATACCTTCAGTTCTTCCAATTGCACCTCGAACAGAAATTTTATATCCCATTTTTTGCAATTGATCTTTGGTGATTGTATTAAAGTCTGGTTCTACCATAACTTCATCAGGAAGCCATTGGTGATGAAATTTAGGCATATCAATTGCATTACCAATATTCATATTAAAATCAATAACATTAACTATTGCTTGGTAAACTGAAGTAGGAATTGTTGTTCCTCCAGGTGTGCCAATCACGATATATGGTTTTTTATCTTTCATAACAAGGGTAGGAGTCATAGAGCTTAACATTCTTTTTCCTGGTTGAATAGAATTAGCTTCTCCACCAATAGCACCATACATATTGGGGACTCCTGGCTTCACACTAAAATCGTCCATTTCATTATTCAAAATAAAGCCAGCACCACCAACTACTGTTCTATTGCCATAACTATTATTTAAAGTTGTTGTAACAGAAACCATATTGCCAGCTGGGTCAACTACACTTAAATGAGTTGTTTCTTCACTCTCTTTAATAATACCTGCTTTTACATTAGCACTAACACTTGCTTTTTCTGGATTATAATCGCTCATTCGTTGATTAATGTATGTATCACTCATTAATGTTTTAACAGGCACTTTAAAAAAATCGGGATCACCCATAAATTCGGCTCTATCAGCGTATGCCCTTCTTTCTGCTTCAACCATTAATTGAACACTTTTTGTTGATTGAAAAATATCCCATGACAAAATTTGGATTTCAATCAACAAAAA
>JBKJQV010000015.1:0-4363 GCA_046593815.1 Sediminibacterium sp.
TTTATCTTTTTAGTGAGAATTTCATCTGCAGTACTGGGTTTTAAATTTCCACTAGGATGATTATGACATAGAATAATTGCTGTGGCATTGTTCTCAATCGCTTTCTTTAAAATGATACGTGGATCGGCTACAGTGCCTGTTATTCCTCCTTCACTAATGATTTCGAAGTGAACAATTTTATTAGCTCTATTTAAAAAAATTACTGCAAAAATTTCTCGATCATAATATTGAAAAGAAGCCTGCAAGTAAGCTGCAACATCTCTACTACTACTCACTTTTTCTTTTTTTAATTCACTTGCATCCCTTCTTATGCCTAATTCGAGAGATGCTGCAATACCAATGGCTTTGGCTTCGCCCAAACCTTTAATTTGTAGTTTTACAATTTCTTTTGCACTTAATCCACCCAACTTTTGTAAATCATTTCCAGTTGTTTGAAGCAGTTGTTGAGCTATGTCTAAAGCTGACTGATTAGTTGTACCAGTATTTATTAAAATGGCTAATAATTCAGCATTACTTAAAGCCTTAACGCCTTTAATAATTAGCTTTTGACGAGGTTGATCATCTTTAGCCCATTCTTTAATAGAATATTTCCTCATATTATGAACATTTGCAAAATCAATTTACAATTTCTTAATGTGTTTAATATCTTCGCGCAACATTCAACAATTATGAATCCTTCTGTAAAGATATTCTCCGGTACAGGTTCTCAAAAACTGGCTGAAAAAATTGCTCAACGTTTTGGTGCGTCAATTGGAAAGATCAACATTCAGAAATTCAGCGACGGCGAGTTTCAGCCTATTTTTCTAGAAAGTATTCGAGGTGATTATGTTTTTTTAGTTCAAAGTACTTATGCTCCTACAGATAATCTAATGGAGCTTTTATTAATGATAGATGCTGCAAAAAGAGCAAGTGCCTACAAAGTAATTGCTGTAATTCCTTATTACGGCTTTGGTAGGCAGGATAGAAAAGACAAGCCCAGAGTAGCTATAGGTGCTAAACTAATAGCTACTTTATTGGAAGCAGCAGGCGCAGATAGAATTATCACCATGGATTTGCATGCCGCCCAAATACAAGGTTTCTTTGATGTTCCTGTAGACCATCTGGATAGTTCAGCCATTTTTATTCCATATATTGAACAACTAAAATTACAAAACCTTGCTTTTGCTGCTCCAGATGTTGGAAGCACCAATAGAGTAAGAGAAATTGCTAGTTATTTTAATGCTGAAATGGTTATTTGCGATAAACATCGTAAACGTGCAAATGAAATTGCAAGTATGGTGGTAATTGGTGATGTTTCAGGTAAAGACATTGTTATTGTAGATGATATATGTGATACTGGAGGCACATTGGCTAAAGCGGCAAGCTTATTAAAAGATAAAGGTGCAAGAAGCGTAAGGGCATTAATTACTCATCCAGTTCTTAGTGGCAATGCATACGAGAACATTGAAAACAGTGTTTTAGAAGAACTAATAGTTTGCGATACGATCCCAATTAAAAAAGAGTCTGGTAAAATTAAAGTTGTGTCTGTTGCCGATTTATTTGCAATTGCTATTCGTAATGCCTATGAAAATAAAAGCATAACCAGCCTTTTTATTCACTCTCAGCTAAAAGGCAGGGGGTAAGTAATTCTTTATTAATGGTTATGATTTAATTTATATATGTATTTATTTCGAATTATTCTTAATTCCTAGTTCTTAATTCTTAATTTAACCTTACCTTCGCCGTCCAAAATTTTATAAAATGAATACAATTACAATCGAAGGTGTTCTGAGGACCGAACATGGCAAAAAAGCTGCCCGCCAGATTCGCTCTCAAGAAAATGTGCCAGGTGTAATTTACGGGGGTGCTGAGGAGATAAATTTTTATGCTCCTGCTAAAGCTTTCAAGTCTTTAGTGTACACTGGTGAATTTCAGTTAGCAGAAGTTACTGTTGGAAGTAAAAAATACAAATGTATTTTGAAGGACCTTCAGTTTGATAAAGTTAGTGATCAACTAATTCACGTTGATTTACTAGAATTAGTTGGCGATAAAAAAGTTGTTGCCACTCTACCTTTAAAATTTACAGGAGTTTCTGTAGGAGTAAAAGAAGGTGGTAAACTAGTTACTAAAATGAAGTCTTTAAAAATCAAGGCTTTACCAAAAGATTTAACTTCTACAATTAATGTTGATATTACTAATCTAGAATTAAATGGTAATATTCGTGTTGAAGATGTAAAGGTTAAAAACATTGAAATTTTAAATTCTCCACGTATTCCTATCGCATCAGTTGTAATGACTCGTCAGTTAAAGCAAGACGAAGCAACTGTAGCAAAAGACGAGAAAAAGAAATAATAATATTGATTGCTTTTAAAAGGTTTCCACTAAAGTGGGAACCTTTTTTTATTTGCTTAAAGGAACTGAAACAAAAAAAGTACTTCCAATACCAGACTGACTACTTACCCATATTTCGGCATTGTTTTTATCCATAAATTCTTTACAGAGTTTTAAACCTAATCCAGTTCCTTTTTCTTTCTCTGTTCCTATAGTTGTTCTGTTGAACTCATTTTTAAAAAGTCCTTCTATAAATTCTTCTGGTATTCCAATTCCTTTATCATTTATTGAAATGGTCAATTCTGTATTTGTTACCGAACCATCTATGATAATTAAACTATTTTTATAACTAAATTTAATTGCATTACTAATAAGGTTTCGGAGCGTTAGTTTTAAATGCTCTGGATCAATCCAAACCATTTCGGCTTTTGAATTATTAATTAATTCAATATTTTTTGAATTACTATAATGCTTTTCCAAGCTAATAACTTCCTCAATAATTGCTCTTGCAGAAACCTTTCTGGCATTAACTGTAATGCCATTCAATTGACTTTGACTCCAAATTAATAAATTATCCAAATTACTTTCTAAATTATCAATTTGATTAGTAAAGTAGTTAGATAATTCTTTAAACTCAGATGGAGTAATATATTCTTTATTTAATAAATCCATTGATCCTTTCAATGATGCAATTGGTGACCTCATATCATGAGCAATTACTGCAAAAAGTTTTTCTTTTGTATAATTAGAAGTTTCCAATTCTTTATTTTTTTCTTCTATTTGTTGTTGATATGATGATTGTTGAAATGTAAAATATTGTAATGCTAAAATGCATAGAAGTATAGCCCAGATAATATTAAATATTACTCTCTCAAAAGATACCGCATCAAAAAAGTAAGTGCTATTTATAATGATTTTTATTAGTATAAATGCAATACTTGTAAGCAATGAAATTGAAATGGTTATTCCTTTTCCACCGTAAAAAATAATAGTAACAATTAAATTTGCAAACAAAAAATATTCTGCTCCATTTCTAAATAAGATGGCTTCTCCGGATAAAAAAAGTATAGCAAAAAAATTAATAAATAACCGAGCCGTTAAAAATTTTCGATGTTGATGAGCAATTAAAATAAAGAGGCTACCAATAAAAAGCAAAAGGTTTAAACTCATGAGTAAATACCTTTCTTGCAAAAAATTTATTGTAGTAAAAGTCAAATGAATCGGAATACCAGTAGCAACAATGATATTAGTAATTTGGGTTTTTTTCTTTTCAAAAAAATCTAAATTATTATTAATGCCAATATTTAAAATCGACTTCCATTGATGTTGAAAAAACGCTAGTATTTGATCTTGCATACTATGGTATATCTTATATAAATTTAGGCTACTCTGAATATAAATCTGTACATAGTTTGAATTGAAGGTTCAACAAGCTATTTTTGTAACCTGTATGCATAAATTTTTAATCATTGGATTGGGTAATATTGGAGATGAGTATCGCCATACACGCCATAATATTGGTTTTGATATTGTTGATGCATTTGTAAGAAAGCACAATGGATTCTTTAAATTAGATCGCCTGGCAGAAATTGCCGAAGTAAAATGGAAAGGCAAGACTTTTATTTGTATAAAGCCAACAACTTATATGAATTTAAGCGGCAAAGCGTTTAAATATTGGTTAGATAAAGAGAAATTGGACATTGCATCTACGCTTACATTAGTAGATGATTTAGCCCTTCCTTTAAATAAACTTAGGTTAAGGGGTTCAGGTACTGATGCAGGTCACAATGGACTAAAAGACATTCAATTCACACTTGGAACTGATGTATATGCAAAACTCAGGTTTGGTATAGGAAATAATTTTCAAAAAGGCGGTCAAGTAGATTTTGTTCTAGGTAAATGGCTTCCAGAAGAACAACCAATGGTAAACCAAAAAATAGTGGCTTCATGTGGTATAATTGAGCAATTTGCTGCTATTGGGTTAGATAAGGCCATGAATGAGGCAAATAGTTTGCTATTCACATAATAAAAATCCCTCTTTCGTAGTTATATA
>JBKJQV010000144.1:0-4651 GCA_046593815.1 Sediminibacterium sp.
AAAGTTTGTTTTGGTTTTATAGAATTAGCATTAGCACTAAAATTTTTATCGAATGTAGATTTAATCTATCACTGGAGATTATTAGATAGAGATGTATTTCTTGTTTTATGGATCGTAATATTTGCTTTAATGGGAGTTTACCTTTTAGGTAAAATAAAATTTTCACACGATAGTGATTTACCTTATTTAAGTGTGCCTCGTTTGTTTTTTGCAATTACAACATTTTCATTTGTAGTTTATTTAGTTCCAGGATTATGGGGTGCTCCTTTAAGACATTTAAGCGGATTTATTCCACCCGATGGAACGCAAGATTTTAATTTAGACTTACTAAAATACCAATCCACTCCTAGTGTTGCTGGCAAAACAGTTTCTTTGGCTAAACCGCCGAGTCGTTTGGTAGATAAATTAGAAGTTCCTTATAAACTTACCGCTTATTTTACTTTAGAAGAGGGAATGGCTGCTGCAAAAGCATTGAATAAACCTGTAATGCTCGATTTTACAGGTCATAGCTGTGCCAATTGCAGGAAGATGGAGAAAGAGGTTTGGAAAGATCCTGAAGTATTAAAAAGAATGCGTGATAATTTTGTTTTAGTTAGTTTATATGTTGATGAATCCACTGATTTGCCGCTGAAAGAGCAATACACAAAAAAAGATGGCGATAAAGTTGTAACAGAGGGCGATAGAAACTTAGATTATGAGATTACACAATTTGGATTTAATGCGCAGCCTTTATATATGTTTCTCGATTTAAACGGAAAACCGCTCAGTGCCATTAAGTATGGCTATAATCCTGATATTGCCAAATTTATTACTCATTTAGACAATGCCAAAGCTGCATTTGATAAAGGGTTATCCAATACCAAAAACCCTTAATTTTAGTTTGAATCCATTTTTGATTTAATTTTCACCATATTTTCAAATTTGCGTGAGGGTTATTACGCCTTTTCACGTCTTATATTATAACAAACAGTTGATTTTAAGCGAAACCAATCTGATTAAAGCCTTACAGCAAAAAAGCGAATCTGCTTTTAAAGAACTTGTAGACTCCTATCAGAAAATGGTTTACAATACTGTTTTAGGAATAATTCAACAAGAACAGGAAGCAGAAGATATAGCCCAGGAAGTATTTATTCAGGTTTATATGAGTATTGATGGTTTTAGGGAGGATGCAAAATTATCTACTTGGATTTACCGAATTGCAACAACAAAGGCTTTGGATTGGGAAAGGAAGAAAAAAACTAAAAAACGTTTTGGAAAATTATTGAGCTTTTTTAATAATGATAATGAGCAGGCGTATGATGCAATAGAATTTAATCATCCAGGTATTCAATTAGAAAAAAAAGAACAAGCTAACGTTTTATTTAAGGCTTTGAAAAAGCTTCCAGAAAACCAACGAATAGCTTTTATACTTATTAAAATGGAAGGATTAAACTATCAAGAAACAAGTGAAGTAATGAATACATCTTTAAAATCTATTGAAGCTTACATGCATAGGGCTAAAATAAATTTGCAAAAAATAATTGGTAATCAATAAATTAAAGAGTTATGAAAAAATTATACTCCGAAAAAATAGATCAAATTATTAATAGTATTGATGGAGCTGAACAAGCTTCACCATCTGCATTTTTTTATAATAAACTAATGCATAAAATGCAGCAAATAGAAATAAAAAAACAACCTTCTTTTATTTTTCAGTTTAAACCATTATTGGTTATTGCATCATTATCGTTATTGGTTTTTATAAACGCTTTTATGCTTATTAAGCAAGTTAATCAATCACCTAAAACTATTGCCAATAAAGTAGTTGCGGCAAATTCGGCTTATGATTTTTCTGAAGATTATCAATTAAATACTACTACTAATTATTAAATACAATTGTATGGATCAGCTTAATAAAAACCGATTTCTCAATATCTTTATTCTCGTTTTACTCATTGCAAATTTAACTACATTCGGTATTTTCTGGGCTCGACAAGCGCAAACAAGAAATGAGGAACGAAGAGAATTGCCAAGAAATGAAAATAATAGAAGCGCTGTTGATTTTCTTTCACATGAATTAAATTTTACTGATGCTCAAAGAAATCAATTTGAACAATTAAAAGCAGAACATAGAAAATTGCAAGAACCAGCTAGACGTAAAATTGAAACAGCTAAATTCGATTTTTTTGGTTTAGTAAAAAAAGATACAGTTAATAGTATAATGATTAACGAAGCTTGGGATAAAGTAGCCGTATTAGAGAAAGAAATGGATGTTAATACCTTGAATCATTTTCAATTAGTTAGAAAAATTTGTGATTCGATTCAAAAAATAAAGTTTGATTCCATTATTCAAAAAGCCATCATACAAATGCGTCCGAAACCCAATGGCCCACCGCATCAGGATCAAACTAGCAAAGATGGTAACCAACAAGAACGAAAAAAAAGACAGAGTAATCCTGATAGAGAACTTGGACCGCCAGATGGTGGTGAATACGGTCCTCCTGAAAGAGGTGAGTTTGGCCCACCACCTAGAAGACCTAATGGACCTCCTGATTTAAGAGGTAGACCTCCTCATAGACCGGGTGATAGTTCTCGAAAAGGGGAACGTCCTCCTCCTCCAGAAAATTAATTAATTAAAAGCGAGTGTATTTATTGAATTGCTCGTCTAAATAGTTGTAGCGTAAAAACTAAATAAAAAAATTGATCACCTTCTAAAGACATTGAGTATGAAAAATTATCTAATCCTTTCAGCTATTGCTATTTGTTGCTTTTCTTGTAAGAAATCAGCAGATACTGCAACTACAACCGCTAGTACAACAACTACTATTTCAACAAATGTACCGGATGTATATAAAAAAATATATGGTGCAAGTAGTATTACTTCTGATGGAACTTATATTACCATTAAGTCTGCAGGTACGCCAGATCATAAGAGCGCATATTATGCTACTACTAATGCATTATATGAAAATTTCAGCGGAACTACATTTGGAGGTGGAACTTTTAGTAAGAACCCCAATTCAATTGCTACCCAAAACCTAACTTTTAAAATTCCATTAAATCCTGTTGTTGCTTCAACTCATGCCGCTACTCCTGGTGGCCCGATTGGAGTGGCAATTAATGGAGTAGCGCTTTTTAATCAATATGCTGCTATGAATGCTGCATTAACAAACGAAATTAATGGGTTTGATCAGTGGTGGGGGCATCCTCAACAATCTGGCCAATATCATTATCATGTAGAACCTAAATATTTAACTACTGTAAAAGCTACTTCCTCTTCATTAATTGGTTTTTTACTGGATGGCTTTCCTGCATACGGCCCAGTGGAGAATGGAACTGCAGTAACCAATGCAATGCTTGATGTATATCATGGACATTCACATGCTACAGTAGAATACCCAAGTGGAATTTATCATTATCATTTTACTACAGAATCTCCTTATTTAAATGGCAATGGATTTTATGGAACAGCAGGAACTGTATCTCAATAAAAATAAGTTGGTAATTATTATTTTACTTTTCGTTTTATTTTCTTGTACAGAAAATAAAACGAAAGTAATTAAAAGCACTTCTGATATTATTCCACATATTTATTCGTCGAATTTAACAGAAGGGCTATTGTTTCATCAAGATACTTTATGGCTTAATAATGAACCTTATAGCGGATATATATTTGAGCTTGTACCCAATAAAACAGACACTCTCTTTTTTGCGGGGTATAGAAAAGGATTATTAGAAGGGGAATTTAGAAAATGGTTTCCTAATAAACAACTTTGGGAGAAACGAATGTATATTGAAGGTAAGAAGAATGGGCTCCAACAATCTTTTTGGGAAAACGGTATTAAAAGATTCGAATTTATTGCAAAAGACGATGCATATGAAGGTGAAATGAAAGAATGGGCACAAGATGGTTTACTAGTTCATTTGTCAAATTATGTAAATGGACAAGAAGATGGAACACAGAAATCTTGGTACAGCAATGGAAAAATAAAGTCGAACTATTTTATTATTAAAGGAAAACGATATGGTTTATTGGGAACTAAAAATTGCAAAAATGTATCGGATAGTATTTTTAATATTAAGTAGTTGCTTTTTTATTTACTGCGCGAGTGATAAAACTGATTCTGTAGAATTGCCATATTATAATTCCCCTGATTTTACACCTCAATTTATTAAAAGCAAAGCTGATGTAAAGCAAAAAATTACTCATACAATTGATAATTTTGCTTTTTTAAACCAAGATAGCAGTATTATTACACAGCAGATTGTTGAAGGAAAAATTCATGTGGCTAATTTCATTTTTACATCATGTGGGAGTATTTGTCCTAACATGACAAATAATATGAAAATGATTAGTAATGAGTTTAAAGAGAATAAAAACATCGTAATTCTTTCTTATTCTGTTACACCCTGGATTGATAAGCCTTATGTATTAAAAAAATACAAGCAGCATAACAATATCTCAAACCCAAACTGGCATTTTTTAACTGGGTCAAAAGCTACAATTTATAATCTGGCACGTAAATCTTATTTTGCTGAAGAAGATATTGGATTTAGTAAAGACAGTAGTCAGTTTTTACATACAGAACATTTTATATTGGTAGACCAATCGAAAAGAATTCGTGGAATTTATAATGGCACTTTGCAATTAGAAATGCAGCAATTAATTGAA
>JBKJQV010000242.1:0-5767 GCA_046593815.1 Sediminibacterium sp.
CTTCCAAATTAAAAAACAACAAGGAAATTACCCGAATAAGTAAAATAAATTTGGATTGGATTATGGGCTACCCCGAAGGAATTCCCTGGTGAAAGTCTGTAATTGCGGGCGAGATACCAATAAAAAAAGGAGCCAAAACGCAGCTCCTTTTAAATAAAACTAAACAAAATATTTTTACTCGCTCTTCACCATTTTTTTAGTGGCAAATATTTTACCGTCAACTTCAAGACTATAAGAATACATGCCGCTGCTCAAATCGCCTGCAAAAACTTTTAACTGGCCTCCGCCTTTTTTAGTAATATCAACTGTTTTAATTATTTTACCTTCAATGGTTCTGAAAATAATTTGTGCATAACCGTATTTTTCGGGTACAATATAAGTTATGGTTGTTTGCTCGGCGAAAGGATTTGGCGTGTTCTGATTTAACACGATGCGATCTTCATCAGCTAAATTAACAGTTAATTGATTTTGTTCTGCCGGACTTGTAGAACGAATTGCAGAACTTGAACAACAAGAAGTAACTGATGATGTTAAAGCAGCGATTTGTGTTTTTAAACTATCAATCGTCTTTTGCTGAGCTTGAAAGGCAGAAACTATATAAGGAATTAACTCGTCGTATGCAATGCTTTTTAATCCTGAATTACCCGTTCTTACAACCTGAGGAATTACAGTATCAACTTCCTGCGCAATGAACCCAGCATGAATTCCAGACATCAAAGTATCAGAAGTAGTATTCCATTTGAATGTAACAGGACGTAGTCTTTTGATTAGACTAAGAGAATTAGGAAGTGTGGTTACAGTATTTTTTAAAGAAATATCTGAAATACTTGTGTATCCACCTGACGAATTTGTTGTTCCGTTTACATCTAATAAAGCACTAGGCACATACGGCAAAGGATAACCAAAAGTTATAAAGCCTGAGTTTGGAGGCACGAAAAGTGCAAATTGTGCGGCTTGCCCCGTACAGTTAGAAGCATTTGTTGCTTGGAACCAACCCGCACACTGAAAATTCTGCCCATTTGTATTGTTGGTTATTACACTTTTAATACCAATAACGGGTTGAGGAGTTGTAGTTGTAGTAAAACAATTAGCCATATCATTATTTCTAACTAAAATACCAATAGAACCATTTGTAGAACCCGAACTTTGTTCAACATGTAGTTTTGCTGATGGAGCACAAGAAGTGCCAATTCCCACATTATTAGAAGCAGTACCTTGTGCATTGCCGGCGAATCGGAAATTAAATCCGTTTAAAGGTATTTCCCAATTACTTGGCAAAGGATTCGGCGTAGCACTGCCACAAGCATTTCCTAAGGTTGTTCCTCCGCCTGCTCCACCACCGCTCGGTACATAAATAAAATTACCGGAAGAATCTACGGCAACAACACCTTTACCCGGATTAGTAATGGTAGGGGTCAAAGCAGTCATATTGGTTGTTCTAATTCCACTACTACCGCCAGCTGTTGCAACGTTTCCTAAGCCTGGGTCAATAACGTCACTTGTAATTTCAAGGCGATTTCCAGGTAAGTTAGTAGGAATAATTAAATTAGTTCCAACTCGTACTTGCCCTGCCGCATTCATTATCATTTTTATTTTACTGCCATTATACCAGGCATAAGCCACGCGGTTATTTACTTCGCTGATGTTTGAAAGAGTGGTTACATTAATATTTAGATTTTTACCTACCCTGAATTGATGCACGGGGTTTGCGTTTGTAGCAGGCGAAACATCCTGTGCGTTATCAATGGCTCCGAGCAATATAATACCCGGCATTGTTTGGGTGCTGTTTACGTGACCAAAAAAAGTTGGAGCAAAAGCATTACCTGAGAAGTTCCACAGACCCATTTCGTTTTCGTTGGCGGGGTTATTTGTAAGAAAATTTGAAGGCCGAAAACGTAAAAATAAATGACCGCCACCCCCCAAAGCGGGGCAGCATACAACAGGAAGGCCATTGCGGGTTACGCCATCTATATTAAAAGTGGGATTTGCATTGTTTAAACCCACAAAGCCCGAGTTTGCAGTGCCAAAAAGATTGGTATTACCTAAAATAGTAACCCGTTGGATATTGGTGGTAAAAAAGTTTATTGGCTGACCAGGTCCAGAAAAATTGTTGCGGATATCGAGAGGGCCGGGAACGCTTAAGAATCCAGGAGTCCAACCGACATAAAAGCCTGGTATTCTTTGGTGACCGATGCCTGGACCTGCAACATCCGATTGGGAAAAGGTGTTTAATGTTAAGGCTAATGATATTGAGAGCAGAGTTGCTTTTTTCATAATTTATTGTTTTAAGAGTTTATATGAACTCATTTGTTTACCTGATTTTATTTTTACGAATAATATTCCTGAGGCGACGCTACTTAAATTAACTGTTAGTATCTCATCTGTTGCGTCTTTTATGAAAAATACCTGTTCGCTTAATGTGTTATAAATTTCAACATCCATTTTTTCGTGCGATACGTTTTTAATGGTCAGATCATCAAGGATTGGGTTTGGATAACAGGTTATGCCATTCATTGAATTGTTTTGCTTTATGCCGGTATAACTGTAATTATTGGCGTATAGGGAATCAGTACTCACGCATACGTCATCGAGATAGTAATAAGCAAAATCTGACCACCAGCTATTAAAAAATTTTACTGTATTTGTATTAGCATCATCAAAGAAATTTCCAATTAGAACATAAGAATAGGCAGAATCAGCTACGAAAGAACCGGAAATCCTTGTCCAATTCAATGAGTCAGTTATAACGGAATTAGTATATACAGGGGGGCTGTTGGTTATCAGGGAATTGCAGGTGTATGTGCCCTTTGAGAACCTCGCTCCAATTTTATTTGATGCACAGTTAGTCGGATTGGCTACATTCTCTAAACTTAAAGCGACTTTAAAAGAAATGAAATACTTGGTTCCTATATTTAATGGTGATGTTAGGTTAGATGTAGGAAACTCCCTTGTATTTGGCGCAAAATTTGAGTATGCTATAAATCCAGCATACGCATTGCCACTGGCAGGCTTCTGGAATCCAAAAATATTTTTAGGTGTTCCCCAGCTATATTGGTTGCAAATATTACAATAATCCGGACTTCCACATGCTGCATTCCATCCCGTTGATTTTGCAAGATCTCCCGACGTAAATGGACAATTAATTGTATCCTCAAAGCTTGGATTTGGAACAAGGTTAATTTGAGAAAATGAAACCAGATTTAGAGCTAAGGCACAATAAATAAGAAATATTTTAAAAATGCTTTTTATCATGATTTACCAAATATATAATAATTTTTGAATTAAAAAAATAAAAACACTGTTTTTTAGAACATCAGATTTTTATTTAACAATTGCTGTAGCAATAAATTGTTTTTTCCATTAGCGCGGATTCTATTCGTAATAAGGATAATCCTTATCGAAGTGATTGATCCCAACCAGCAAATGGTATTCGCCTTTGCCGCCCAAAAATGTGAACTCCACTTTTATTTTCTCACCACCTGCATTTTTCCAGTGCACTTCATAAACATCGTAACCATAATGATGTTCTTTGTAAGGATCAACATATTTTTGAGTACCGATCACTTCCTCATCGGGCTTATCATACAGTTTTGAATAATCTGCAATGATCTCTTTTGTGGCCTTCAGGCATTTTTTAAAATTCTCTTCATTAAGAACATCAATGTATTTGCTGAATGACATTGACTTTAATTTTCCGTCTGTAAAATTATATTCCCAGGCACCGGGCAAGCCATGAATTGTGTCGCCACAAACTAAAGCAACTGTATTCTCATATATATTTTCTTTGGCTTTAGGGAATAATTTTTTAGCTTCCGTTAAACTCATTCCGATCTTTGCTTTAGGCTGAGCAATTGAGATCATGAACGGGAAAAGAAATAATAGCGTAAAAAGTTTTTTCATTTTCTAAAGAGTTTGTGCTTCAATTAACCTCTCCCAAAGGAGAGAGAAAAGAACAGTATTGGGATTTAACAGGGACATTAATTTTTAATGAATTTCTTGGTTTGGGTTCTGCCATTATTGATCATTTGAACAAAATACAATCCTTTTTCGAATTGGGAAACATCAATGCTTGTTTCATTCGCATCACCATTGTTCTCGTAGATGATCTTTCCGATCGGATCTGTTATGATCAGTTTAGTTTCGAGAGCATTTGTTGTAATATTTAAATGATCGTTAGCGGGATTAGGGAAAACATCGAATTGAAAATCAAAAACCGGTTTGCACTTTGCAGTACCTACAATTAATGAGTAAGAAAATTTTTTATCAAAATCCATTTGCTTTAAACGGTAATAACTTTGCACACCCTCATGACGGGAATCTGTAAACTGATATTTAGTTTCTGCATTACTATTGCCCGCGCCAATTACTTTTCCGATCTCAATAAAATTTTCACCATCCGTAGAAAACTCCACCGAAAAATAATCATTGTTTCTTTCAGTTGCAGTTGCCCAGGTGATCAAATTTGATCTGTTATTACAAACGGATCTCAAATACATTAATTCTATTGGTAAAACAGTACAACTTCCATTTAAAATAAAATTATCTACATGACTCCAACGTGTTGGTCCTGCTGTGCTCACACTAACATGCTGTCCGTTATTAGGTGCAACAAATGTAAAACAGCGTTGATTCCAAACTCCGCCTGTTGGTGTTGGTCCTGTATAAATTGTTGTTCCTGCTGCGCCCGCAACAGTTGAAAGTCCGATTACAACTGGCATACCGGGCGGACAACAAGCTACATCACCTTTATCCCAAAAACTCATTGAATAAGTTGTGCCTGAAACAAGTGGTGCAGAAAGTTTCATTGTGAAAGCATCGGAACCTGTTGGGAAAGCTAATGCTGCAAACCAAGTTCCGTTTTGTGAAGGACCATACGGACAACTTGTTTGCATAATGTCCAATTCATTTCCTAGGCCATAAGCTGTGCTGTTTGTCATATTTGCATTCCATGTTGCGTTTGCCATATTGTAATCACAAACTGCTGCTGTATTAATTTCAAAATTGCCGTTTAAAAATGATTGCGCGTTTAATTGCTTTGTTGAGAAAACAATTAAACCAAGAGAAATTATCAGACTAATTTTTTTAAACATTTTTACTGATTAAACTACTATTTTACTGATTAAACTACTATAAAAGGCCGAGTAAAATTAGCAATAAAAGGGAGAGAAGCAAGTTGTAATTATCTACAACGTTTTATATTATATTATGAGGGAATAGGCTTTAAATTGCTATCAGAGGAAAAAGTTGCCTTCGGAACTTACTTTTTTAAGATTTTTAGAGCATTTTCGTAGTGAGCGATCCATTCTTTTGCGTTTAGTTTAGCGGTTAATTCGCCAATGAGTTTGTAGGGAATATCATCCATTTTTTTAAAACGGATGCAGGCTTTTCCCATATCTAATTTTGATTTTGAATGTTTGGGATATTCTTTCACGAACCAATCGGTTAATTTTTTATTACCATAAATTCCCATGTGATGAATTGCAATGAAATTTTTTTGAGATGCAAGCATCATATAACCTAATGGTAATTTAGGATCGCAATGATATCCCGCAGGATAAATTTTAAGCGGCACACAGTAACTTATCATTCCATATCCTATTCCTTCCGAATAAGTTTTATCGATATTTTTCTTTATTACTTTACGTAATTCCATCATGGCTTTTTTACGGTCTTCAGGCAATGAATTAATATATTCCTCCGGAGTTTGAGCTGCTGATTTCATGATTTTGTTTTTGGAAATACTAATATAATAAAAAAACCCTTCAAA
>JBKJQV010000164.1:0-4386 GCA_046593815.1 Sediminibacterium sp.
CGCCGGAAATGCTGCAGTTTTAATCAACCCAAAAGACATAATGGATATGACGCAAAAAATAAACCAAGTCTTAACGGATCAATCATTACAAAATGAATTAGTTATTCGTGGATACACCAGAGCAAACATGTTTAGTTGGGATAAAACTGTGGATGAAACCCTTCGATTATACCAATCATTATAAAAGGTGTTATTTTGCGTTTATAAAGTAGTTACAATGAAGATTAAACCTATCAAAGCATTAAAAGTTTTATTTGGTCAAGATGAAGAATTAGCAAAGCTTCCAGCCGACTTCGAAGAATTCCATAAAGAGATAATTAAAAAAGTTCGCCCCTATACAATGACGAGCGTAGAACGCTTATATGGTTTAATTGAAAGTGTACGGTATGTTATTAACAACAACATTGAAGGTGATTTTGTAGAATGTGGTGTTTGGAAAGGAGGAAGTATGATGGCCATTGCTGCAACTTTACAAATGATGGGAGTAACCAATCGGCACCTTTATTTGTATGATACTTTTGCTGGCATGACAGCTCCTACAGATGAAGATATTGATCAATTAAATAGAGACGCAGCTAAACAATTATCCGAAGATGCCAATTATAAAACCGAAAGCGTTGTTTGGGCTTATTCTGGATTAGAAGAAGTAAAAAAGAACATTGCTTCAACCAATTATCCTTCAGCATTCATTCATTTTATTGAAGGAGATGTGTTAAAAACAATTCCAGCAACTATTCCCAATCAAATAGCACTACTCAGATTAGATACAGACTGGTATGAATCAACTAAACACGAAATGGAGCATCTATTTCCTAAGCTTATTGCTAAAGGGGTTATAATAATTGATGATTATGGTTTTTGGAAAGGTTCTCGCAAAGCAGTTGATGAATTTTTAAGCAATAATAATATTTCACTACTATTACACAGAATGGATGAAACCGGAAGATCGGCAGTTAAATGCTAGTTATGCATTTGCAAAACCCAACATTTTTTTCAATTTAAATAACCGTTTTCCATAACTAGTTTGCAATAATAGGTGCAAACACTTTAACCTAAATTGCCAAATTCTACAAAGTACTGAATATCCAAAATAAGATTCATAAATAGCTATATTTTCCTTGAGGGATTTAAGATAATTAGTTGTACTAATTCCAGAATCATCAAATACAGCAATAGTTTCATTAAGATAACAATATGGTTCATCTTTTATTCTACACATCAAATCATAGTCCCTCCCAATACCATATTTTAAATTAAACAACCCTACCCTATCATACACTTCTTTTTTAACAAACCAGGTAGGATGCGCTACACTTCGCATTCCTCTATACAATTTATTTTTATCAAATGGCTTACCAACTACTATTCTTTCACCACCTCTTACTAATTCAATATTTCCACTAATCCATTGAACAGTATTATTCAATATAAAAAAGTTATTCACTTTTTCAATCACTGTATTAGAAGCATAAGTATCTCCAGCATGTAATAAATGTGTAATTAAAAAATTGGCCCTTTGTAACCCTTTATTAAATACATCAGCTATTCCGTAATCTCTTTCATTCACCCACTTTCGAAAACTAGGTTGAGGCTGATCATTTAACCAATCGGCAATTTCATTTGTAGTAGACCCGTTGATAATAATATGTTCATTTGGGAGTACAATTTGTGTATCAATAGAGTGGCAAGTTCTTTGCAAATCTGCCAGATTATTGAAACAAATACTTATTACCGTAACTCCAATATTGTTCATGAATTTTTATTGAATATTTGCAAGTTTTTCTAGAAATAAATCCAATCCCTTTCTCTTATCATCTGTAAATTGATAGCTTAAATTTTCGGTATAATATTTCCTGAGGTCGTAATGCTCATATTCAACCGATTGTAATACTTCATCAATATGATTTACCCCATAAGCATTGGCACTATTAAAAGCATTAATAAAGTTGCTATCGATTGATTTATTTGCTACCCAAGCCGCAAATACAAATGGTAATCCAGTATGAGCTTTCCAAGCTGTGCCTAAATCGTAGATATATTCCGATTTTTTTTGCAGTTCCAGTGCCCTGTCTCCTATTACAACTCCTGCAGTTGTTCCTTTAATTTCACTTATATAATTGTCGCTTGCATTAATAAATTTAACATTCAATTGCCAGTACTCTTTAAGAAGAATTTTGGCTAAATTAATGGAAGTTCTGCTCTGGTAATCTAAGAGTAGTGTTTGTATATCCTCAATTGGAACATCACTAAAAATCGCCACAGATGCCACTTGCCCTTCAGTTCCAATACAATAATCGGTAATTATGAAAGATTCGGCCAATTTAGGGATGATAGCAACTGGCACCAAACCAATATCTATATGGTTATTGAGAAGTTGATCTGCAATTATACCAGGGTGAGCTTCAATCAGCCTAATTTTGTCCATCAACTCCGACCTTTTTATGCCATACAATAAGGGGCGTGTGTTCAAATAACTTACGGCTCCAACACTTAAACTCTTGTTCAATTCAGCTACTTTTGTACAAAGAAAACCAATTATTAGAAATGGAGCTTACAAATTTAACAGCAATCTCTCCTATAGATGGACGATACCGTAAAAAAACAAACCACCTCGACGAATATTTTTCAGAATATGCCCTTATCAAATATCGAGTTTTAGTTGAAATTGAATACTTTTTCTTTCTGGCAGATCAACGGTTTTTTAAACTCCCATCAAAAGCTCGACTTTTTCTAAAAAAAGCGCTCGAAGAGTTTAGCTTGGATGATGCAAGACAAATTAAACAACTTGAAGCAATTACCAATCATGATGTTAAAGCTGTAGAATATTTTTTAAAAGAATTGGCAGAAAAAGCTGGAATTGCTCATTTAAAAGAATGGATTCACTTTGGCTTAACATCTCAAGACATAAATAACACTGCAATTCCTTTGAGTTGGAAACATGCCATGGAACATGAATACCTCCCATCCATCATTAATCTTCAGAATAATATTTATCAATTAGCTGCACAATGGAAAGATATATCCATATTAGCTCGAACGCACGGACAACCAGCATCACCAACAAGATTAGGCAAAGAATTGATGGTATATGTTGAAAGAATCAATAACCAAATTGAGTTATTTAGTAGCATACCTTATTCAGCAAAGTTTGGAGGTGCAACAGGTAATTTTAATGCCCATCAAATTGCATTTCCAAAACGCAAGTGGGTTCAATTAGGTAACTTATTTGTAGAAGACATACTAGGTCTTCAACGTATGCAGTTTACTACTCAGATAGAACATTATGATTCGCTGGCTGCTCATTTTGATGCAATTAAACGTATTAATAATATTTTAATAGATTTATGCAGAGATATATGGACTTATATCAGCATGGATTATTTTAAGCAACAAACTAAAAAAGGCGAAGTAGGATCTTCTGCAATGCCGCATAAAGTAAATCCAATTGACTTTGAAAATGCAGAAGGGAATTTTGGTATAGCAAATAGTTTATTAGAACACTTAAGTAGCAAATTACCAATTAGTAGACTTCAAAGAGATTTAACTGATTCTACTGTATTAAGAAATATTGGCGTTCCTATGGCGCATATAAGTATATCTATACAATCACTTCAAAATGGTTTATCAAAACTAATCTTAAATGAAACAGCAATTAAAGCAGATCTCGAAAACAACTGGGCTGTAGTTGCAGAAGCTATACAAACAATTCTTAGACGTGAACAATATCCCAATCCTTATGAGGCGCTGAAGGAGCTTACAAGAGGAAAAGAAAAAATTGATAAAGCAGTAATCCATCACTTTATTAATTCATTAAAAGTTAGCGCTAGTCTTAAAAAAGAATTAAAGGCCATCACTCCAAGTAATTATATTGGGGTAAATCCAGATTTCTAATCAATTAAATCCAAACAATACCAATAATTAAAAATTGGTATTGTATTTGCATGAAAAGACGAATACGCTCTAAAATTTCAAAATATTTCTGACTGAAAAAAATTTATACCATATTAATCAGAACAGTTTTAATAGTAATAGTCATTATTTTATTGGCGATTATTGCTTTACAAACAGAATTTGTTCAAAATAAAATAGTACAATTTTCAACTAATAAACTTTCAAAAGAATTAGGAACTGAAGTAAGCATTAAAAAAGTCAGCATATCATTGTTCAATAAGTTCAATATGGAAGGAACAATGATTCGTGATAAACAAAAAGATACATTATTATATGCTGGTCAGCTAAGAGTAAGAATAACGGATTGGTTTTTTTTAAAAAATAAAGCAGATTTAAAATTTATTGGCTTAGAAGATGCAGTTATAAAACTCAAAAGAAAAGACTCTTTATGGAATTATCAATTCATAGTTGATTATTTCAGTTCAACAACTACCA
>JBKJQV010000202.1:0-2990 GCA_046593815.1 Sediminibacterium sp.
TCCAAAAAATAGGTGTTTTTAGGGGTTGAGCGAGGTTTTGTTCGTATATCCTTCGTCTTTTGGAGCTACCAACCCTTATGCAGCGCGGGTTGTAAGCAGGTAGAGACGAACAAAGTACGAAGGAGACAGCAAGAAGGTAGAGGTGACAACAACACTAATTCATCACCAATTATAGGGCGGAAAGCAATTTTCAGGTTATATTGCACCAAATTTTCAACCACTGCATGAACATTCTATTGAAGCAGGTAAAAATTACCGATCCCAACTCTCCTTTCAACGGTAAAATATTTGATCTACTCATTAACGATAATAAAATCAGTAAAATAGGCCAAAACCTTACCGATAAAGCCGCAATTGTTGTTGAAATACCTAATTTATTTGTTTCTCCAGGATGGGTCGATATATTTTCTAATTTTAACGATCCCGGATTCGAATTCAAAGAAACTATTACCACAGGAGCAAATGCTGCCGCAGCTGGTGGCTATACAAGGGTTTTTACCCTCCCCAATACTAAACCTGTTTCCGATAATAAATCATTGGTAGAATATGCCTCAAAACAATCGGCTGACTTACCAATTTATATTCACCCAATTGGCGCCATCACCCAAAAAACCGAAGGCAAAGAATTAGCCGAAATGTATGATATGCGAAATAGCGGTGCCATTGCCTTTTCAGACGGACTAAACCCCGTTCAATCTCCCGGTCTATTTTTAAAAGCATTGCAATATGTAAAAGCTTTTAATGGAGTGTTAATTCAAGTGCCCATAGATAAAACCATTGGCGCAGCAGGTTTAATGAACGAAGGCATTATTTCTACAAGGCTCGGATTGCCCGGTATTCCTGCCATTGCAGAAGAAAGTATTTTAAAAAGAGATATTGAGCTGGTAAAATATACCAACTCTCGTTTACATATTACTGGTGTTTCAACTGCTGCATCTTTGGAACTAATAAGAACTGCTAAAAAGGAAAGCATCAATATTACTTGTAGCGTTACCCCCTATCATTTATTTTTTAGCGACGACGATCTTCAAACCTATGATACTTTCTTAAAAGTAAATCCGCCGTTAAGAACAAAGGCAGATATGCTTGCGCTAAGAGATGGTGTTATTGATGGCACTATAGATTGTATTGCATCGCACCACTTACCGCAAGATTGGGATCATAAAATTTGTGAATTCGATTATGCCGAGTTTGGTATGATCGGATTAGAAACTGCTTTCTTTGTAATAAATCATTTACTTGAACAACTAACCGATAACCGCATTGCAGAATTATTTTCTATCAATGCACGTAATATTTTTGGTCTGCCAACTACTCATATTAGCGAGGGTGAAATAGCCGAGTTAACTTTGTATCAAAGAAATGATTCCACTGTTTTAAAGAAGAATGATTTTAAAAGCAAATCTGCTAATAGTGCATTTATTGATAGATCTTTAACCGGTAAAATTATTGGCACCATTAACAAAGGAAAATATTACCAAAACTAAAACAACTATTATGAAAGTAAATCTGATTAACGAAGGAGCAAAGTATGGCTTGATTTGTGGCTTAACTGCCTTATTAATTATGTTTGGAGGATGGGCAGCTGGTTTAACTACGTTTACGGCCATACAATTTTATACAACGTTTGTACCTTATATGATTGTAATTATTTTACTTGGTGGCTTACAAATAAGAAAACAAAATGAGGGCTTTTTGAGCTTTGCCGAATCGTTAAAATTTAGTTTCATGGCTTATGTAGTTGCTGCTTTATTAATTGCTGTTGCAACTTATATTTTGTACAATGTTTTAGACAAAGAACTTACCGTAAAATCTGGTCAAATTGCTTTAGAAAAAACAAGGGCAATGATGGAGAAATTTGGTGCAAGCGAGGAAGACATTGAAAAAGCCATGAAAAAATCTGAAGGAAGTATGCAAGAAACTGGTATTGGCAAAATCTTTTTAGGAACAGGTTTAGGCTTGATCTGGGATTTTTGTAAAGCCATGCTGATTTCTGTTATAATTAAGAAAGAACAAAAATTTGAAGACTAATATTATTGCATGAATTTATCGATCGTAATTCCATTATTAAATGAAGAAGAGTCACTGCCAGAATTATGTTCATGGATTAAAGCTGTTGTAGATGCTGAACAATTTTCGTATGAGGTTCTATTGATTGATGATGGAAGTACCGATAATAGTTGGGAAGTTATTAAATCTATTGCCGAAAATAATTATAATATTAAAGGCATTAAATTTCAACGCAATTACGGTAAATCTGCTGCACTAAATGAAGGTTTCCGCGCAGCGCAAGGCGATGTAATCATTACTATGGATGCAGATATGCAAGATTCGCCCGATGAAATTCCTGCATTGTATAAAATGATTGCTGAAGACGGGTTTAATATTGTAAGTGGCTGGAAAAAAAAGCGTTTTGATAATACGCTAACGAAAAATCTTCCTTCGAAATTATTCAATGCTGTTGCAAGAGCTAGCTCGGGCATACAACTAAACGATTTTAATTGTGGCTTAAAAGCCTACCAGAAAAAAGTAGTAAAAAGCATTGAAGTGTTTGGTGAAATGCACAGGTATATTCCAATACTTGCAAAATGGAGTGGGTTTAGAAAAATAGGTGAAAAAGTTGTTGAACATCGCCCAAGAAAATATGGCACCACAAAATTTGGTTGGTCGCGATTTGTTAATGGTTTTCTCGATTTAGGTACCATTATGTTCCTCGGTAAATTTGGTAAAAAGCCCATGCAATTCTTTGGTTTATATGGTACGCTTTCTTTTATGGTGGGATTATTATCGAGCCTCTATCTCATTATTACTAAAATAATTAACCCTGAAGTAGCACTCACCAACAAACCTTTTTTCTTTATCGCATTATCAACGATGATTATTGGAATGCAATTATTTTTAACTGGATTTGTTGCTGAACTCATTGCCCGAAATGCATCAGAAAGAAATACGTATTTGATAGAAGATACAATATGATATGCAACAAGAGC
>JBKJQV010000276.1:0-4412 GCA_046593815.1 Sediminibacterium sp.
ATCAGAAGATGGTAATTATGTGTATGGAAAAACGATGAATGATACCCTGGTTGCTTTTTCAACAGGCGCTGTGATGCAGCAGGCCGCCTGGAAAATGAATGTGGGATATGGTTACGAACATGTACCCAGTATGCTGGTAGAAAAGGATGGCATTATTTTTTTTGGTACAAGGAGCGGTGTGGTATATGCAGTTGAAGCGGCAGCAAAAAAAACCAGGTGGGCTCATAAGATTGATAACTCAATGGTGAATACAGTACAAGTGATTAATAAAAAAAATATCATTGTATCAACCATGGATGGAAAAGTTGTTCTACTACAGGAAAATTGATTTCTTCTTGCAAAAAATTAGGTGTTTTTAGGGCTTAAACGAGGATTTGTTCGAGACCGCTTCGGGATTTGGTCGTACTTAGTCATATTCCACGCGGGTTTCAGCGAGCCCTTCCCGAAGCAATCCCGAAGCGATCCCGAAGCGTACTAAAAGAAAAATTAAAAATATAGTCTTAACACACAAACTGTGGGGGCAATATCTTTAATACTTACTGTTTTACAAATTTAAATGATGCTTCTCTGCAGTTTCTTTCGCTAATTCATATCCTGCATCAGCGTGACGAATAACACCTATACCTGGATCATTACGCAATACTCTTGCTAATCTTAATGCTGCATCATCAGTTCCATCGGCAACTATTACCATGCCTGCATGAATGCTATACCCCATTCCCACCCCACCACCATGATGTAAAGAAACCCAGCTGGCACCACCAGCCGTATTTACCAGTGCATTCAGTACTGGCCAATCTGCTACTGCATCTGATCCATCCAACATAGCTTCAGTTTCTCTATTTGGAGATGCAACTGATCCTGCATCTAAATGATCTCTACCAATAACAATTGGTGCTTTTACTTTTCCTGTTCTTACCAATTCATTAAATGCTTGTCCGGCTAATTCTCTCTCTCCCTGCCCTAACCAACAAATTCTTGCTGGTAATCCCTGAAATGCAATTTTTTCTTTGGCTATTTTCATCCAACGCTGCATACTTTTATTTTCGGGAAATAAATCTTGTATTACTTTATCAGTAACTGCAATATCATTCGGATCACCACTCAATGCAGCCCATCTAAATGGACCTTTTCCTTCACAAAATAATGGACGAATATATGCTGGTACGAACCCCGGAAAAGAGAAGCAGCGCCCAAGTCCGTTAGTTCGAAAGTGAGGGAGTCCGTTATTTTGGTTTTCGTATTCTTCTGCTCTTGCACGAATATTATTTCCGTAGTCAAAAGTTATTGCTCCCATATCCATCAACTCCAACATTAATTGCAAATGCAAGTACATACTTTCGTAACTCAATTTAATATAAGCATCAGGGTCATTTGCTCTTAAAATATTTGCTTCAGTATTAGTTAATGAATGTGGAATATACCCTATCAATGGATCATGTGCCGAAGTTTGGTCTGTTAATGTATCAGGAACAATTTTTCTTTCAATTAATCTTTCTAACAATTGAACTGCATTGCATAAAATGCCAATACTTTTTGCGACTCCAGCTTGTTTGTATTCAATCGCTTTATTAATTGCTTCATTAATATCAATATATTTTTCATCTAAATATTTTGTTTCAATTCTTTTATCAATTCGCCATTCTTCTACTTCTGCAATTAATGCAACACCATCATTCATGGTAATAGCTAATGGTTGAGCACCGCCCATACCGCCCAATCCTGCAGTAATATTCAAAGTTCCTTTTAAAGTTCCGTTGAAATGCTTATCCGCAATGGCAGCATAGGTTTCAAAAGTTCCTTGAACAATGCCTTGTGAGCCTATATATATCCAACTGCCAGCAGTCATTTGCCCATACATCATCAATCCTTTTTGTTCTAACTCTGTAAAATGTTTCCAGTTTGCCCAGTTAGGAACAAGTTGAGAATTTGATAATAAAACCCTTGGTGCGTCTTTATGTGTCTTTAAAATTCCAACTGGTTTACCACTTTGAATTAATAAGGTTTCATCGTTTTCTAAAATTTTTAATGACGCAATAATCTGATCGAGTGCTTGAATATTTCTAGCAGCTTTCCCTCTACCGCCATAAACAATTAATTCCTCGGGGCGTTCCGCCACCTCGGGATCAAGGTTATTCAACAACATTCTTAATGCAGCTTCCTGTATCCAACCTTTGCAATTTAATTGTGTGCCTGTAGGTGTTTTGTATTTTGCAAAATCATAGATGTTATTATTCATTGTTTAAATTATTATTCGTTTTGTCACCCTGAGCCTGTCGGAGGGTCTTAACATCTGTTTTGTCACCCTGAGCCAGTCGAAGGGTTTTAACATCTGTTTTGTCACCCTGAGCCTGTCGAAGGGTTTTATTATTTGATAATACTTTTATCTTAACCCAATCATTATTAAACAAAGCCTCCTTTTTTTTTCTAGACCATCCTTTTATTTGCTTTTCAAATTGTATAGCCATATTGACGTCTTGAAAAACTTCATAGAATTTTAAAGTAACTGGTCTTCTTTTAAATGTATAACATTTTTCGAAATGACCATTTTCGTGTTGCATAAGTCTATACTCAATATTATTTGTCATTCCTGTATAATAACTTTTATCGCTACACTCAAGAATGTAGATATAATATTGGAATTGATTCATGAAATGAAATTAAATTAAATTGTCACAAAAAGCCTTACCCTTCGACAGGCTCAGGGTGACAGGCTTTTATTAATAAATTCTAATCTTCAAAATTATCTACCATTCGAAAGGCCAAGGGTTACAATCAAAGAGTGAAAGGCTTAAAGCTACATACTCTTCTAATAAATCAAATCTTCATAAGCTGCTTGCAACTCATTATATGAATGTTGATCTTTAACTTTTTTAGCTTCTACCATCCCTTTTTCATACCATTCAATTGCCAAAGGCTGATCATTCATTTGCTCCAATAATTTAGCCAAGTGGTAATATGATCCAATATAGTCTGGTGATTCATTTAATATAGATTCAAATAATAATCTAGCCCCAACATTATCTCCTATTTTAATATATTCCAATGCAAGCGCATGTCGTAAAAAATTATCATTGGGATTTGGTACTAAAAATTCCTTAATTCGAGCTATTCTATCCATCTCACGAAGTTAAGTGTTCAAAATCTTAAATAAAATACCCCAGAACTTTAAACAATTATTAAAAATTTGTTGCCAAACACATTGTCACTTTCCAAACCTCACTATATTTGCCGAATAGTTGCATAAACAACTAATTGAAAAGATAAAACTTGACAATATGAAGATTTTAGTCTGTGTAAGTAAAACACCCGATACTACTTCCAAAATTGCCTTTACCGATGGTAATACTAAATTTGATGAAGCTGGTGTACAATGGATCATTAACCCATACGATGAATGGTATTCTTTGGTTAGAGCCATTGAATTAAAAGAGAAAGATGCAACAGTCATCATTCATTTAGTAACAGTTGGTGGTGCTGATGCAGAACCAATAATTAGAAAATCATTGGCATTGGGTGGCGATGAAGCCATACGTATTAATACAGACAATAGTGATCCGTATTTTATTGCTGCTCAAATTGCTGAGGTTGCAAAACAAGGTAGTTACGATATTATTTTTACTGGAAAGGAAACCATCGATTATAACGGTTCAGCTATCGGCGGTATGATTGCCGAATTAATAGATGCGCCATACATTTCTTTAGCTACAAAATTTGAAGTAGCCGGAACAATTGCAACCATTTCTAGAGAAATTGAAGGTGGTGAAGAAGTAGCTGAAGTAAACTTGCCAGTTGTTGTTAGTTGTCAGAAAGGTGTTGCTGAACAACGCATACCTAATATGCGCGGCATTATGGCGGCTCGTACAAAACCATTGAAAGTGGTTGATCCTGCTGCAATTGAAGCGTTAACTTCTATTGTAAATTTTGAATTACCTCCTGCAAAAGCTGGTGTAAAATTAGTTGCTGCAGATAATGTAGATGAACTAGTTCGTTTATTACACGAAGAAGCAAAAGCTATTTAATAATTCATAACTCTTAATTCTTAATTCTAATATATGTCAGTTTTAATATTCATCGATCATTCAGATGGTCACGTTAAAAAATCATCTTTAGAAGCACTAACATATGGTGCAAAAGTTGCTAGTCAATTAGGCACTTCTGCTGAAGGAATTGTGCTTGGAACAGTTAATGATGATTTGGCTGCTTTAGGAAAATATGGTGTTACAACTATACATCAAGTAGCTAATGATACATTAAATCATGTTGACGCACAGTTGTATGCAAAAGTTTTGGCTGAAGCAGTTACTGCAATAGGAGCAACTGTTTTAGTATTTTCGCATAATCAAACAGGTAAAGCTGTTTCAGCAAGAACCGCTGCTAGATTAAAAGCAGGTATTGTAACTGGAGCTTGT
>JBKJQV010000312.1:0-2552 GCA_046593815.1 Sediminibacterium sp.
TATCATTTTCTAAATCTTGGCAATTTCCCAATATTTTGCCGCAAACCTTTACCACCACTAATTGGGTTGACTTGTTCTCAAGTAATAATACGATTTTATCGAGTTTCTTTGTTTCTATCAGTATATCGTTGCCCGTTGCATTGTTATCTACTATTATGGGTTTTATTACGTCAAATTTTATAGCATACAATCAGCATAAAAAAAGATTGCTATTATTATCTTACTTTCCCTATGCGTTATCGCCTGTAATTTTTGCAGTTTGCATTCGTTACTTTTTTATAAAATTTAATTTGGTAGGTAGTATTTT
Source organism: Sediminibacterium sp. (assembly GCA_046593815.1). GTDB lineage: Bacteria > Bacteroidota > Bacteroidia > Chitinophagales > Chitinophagaceae > Sediminibacterium. The sequence continues at coordinate 308 of JBKJQV010000312.1, forward strand.
TGGAGTGATGGGTGCACAATTAATTATAACTTTCCCATATTGTATTATATTTTTTATTTCATTTTTTAACGAGAAAATAAAACAGTACAATCAATTGGTAAATACACTTGGTGGTACTACCTATTATGGATTTAAAAAGGTAATAATACCCGTCGCTAAACCATTTATTTTTGTATGTTTAATTCAAAGTTTTTTAATTTCTTGGTTTGAATATGGATTAACAAGCGTTATAGGTTATGGGAAAGTACAAACTTTAACGATAAGCGTTTTTCAATTTATTACTGAGGCAAATATTTTTCAAGCATCATTGAGTTGTTGTTTAATAATTATACCACCTGTTGTGTTGTTTTGGATGAATAAAAAGTATTTAATAAAAAAAATTAGTTAATGTTTTTAGAGTTAATCAATATTTCGAAACAGTATAACGACAAAACAATATTAAAAGATGTTTCTTTTTCTGTTGATTCTCAATCAACACTTAGTATTTTAGGGAAAAGTGGTTGTGGTAAATCTACTTTACTTAAAATTATTGCCGGTTTAGAATCCGTTTCAAATGGATCCATTAATTTGAATGGAATTAATATAACAAATTCAAGTCCAAATAATAGAAATATCGTATATCTCTTTCAAGAAGCATTACTTTTTCCCCACTTAAATGTGTTTGATAATATTGCTTTTGGCCTACATTTGAGAAAGGTCCCGAAAGATATAATAAAAGTAAAAGTTACTGAAATGCTTAACAACCTAGAATTGGTAAACGAAGCTAAAAAGAATACCAGTGAATTGTCTGGAGGTCAAAAGCAACGAGTAGCATTTGGAAGGGCATTAATTATTAATCCACCTTTATTGTTATTAGACGAGCCTTTTAGTAGTTTAGATAATGAGGTAAGATCTAATATGCAGCAATTATTTAAGAAAATGGCTGCTCAATATAAATGTACTGCAATATTTGTAACTCATGATATTAAAGAAGCGCTTATTATGGGAGATAATATTGCATATATGGAAAATAGCAGCTTAGAAATTTTTAAAAGTAAAAAGGATTTTATCAGCGACAAAAGAACTGGAGTAAACAACGAAATTAAATTTTGGAACAATTTATAAATTAATGCAAATGGAAAATAATTTTAATAATTACGATACAATCTATTGGGTATTTACTCAATTATGTAATGATAAATGTGATCATTGTTACAACAGTTCTGGGCCACAGGGCAATAGGATGTCAGATGAAGATTGTCTTAACATTATTGACAATTTGCCAGATAAAGTGAATAAAATAATTTTAAGTGGAGGCGAGCCATTGGCAGAGAGAAAACAACTCTACTTAATTTTGGATGCATTAACTAAAAAATATGGGGTCAATCAAAAAATAACACTTCAAACCAATGGGGATTTGATGACCAGTGAAATATTAGATACACTTTTAAAAAAAGGAGTAAAAGGTATAAGTATTGCGAGCTTAGATAGGTTTCATAAACATGCAGGTGCAAAATTAGATGGATTAAAAACACTTTTCGATTCAAAAGGTATGGTTGATGTTATGCCCTATATTAGTATCGGTGAAAAAAAGGGAAAGGTTGATCCTACTTGGATTACTTATTCTTATTTTGGCGCCAATGAAGAAATGTGGCTGGGTGGTAATTGGGCTAGAGGTAGAGCATTTGAAAACGATATTTGGATGAAAGATCCAACTCATAATTTTTGTAATATTCAATCTGGGGCTCGTAATTTTTTAGGAGGGTATACTGATGTAATACAAGAAGTATGCATTCAATTATGGGCATTAAATCCTTGTTGCCCTGGTACAAAATATCCATTGGGTGATATCCGTAAAGAAAAACTTGCGTCAGTGTTAGAAAGAATTGCTAAAAATAAAATATTTCAAGTTTTGAATACTGGTAACCCTTTAAAAATGGGTGAACATATAGGCATCACTGAAGAACAAGCTAGTATAGATAATGATGTGTTACAAAATATTTGTCGTTATTGTGATTTATTCTTTATTAAAAATATTGATCCTAAAACTTTAGAACCGTTGAATAAATTGCAATAACAAAAAATCCTGCCGAAGCAGGATAGTTTATGTGGAGAGTATCGGGGTCGAACCGACGACCTCTTGCATGCCATGCAAGCGCTGTATGACCCTGAAACCCTTCACCAGTATGTAATTGCCCTTTTCTTAGTTCTACTTGTGACCCAAATCTGACCCAAATTATTATTAACTATGCTAAAATACTAAATT
>JBKJQV010000049.1:0-10854 GCA_046593815.1 Sediminibacterium sp.
CACCATTACTATTATTATTGTACTTATTACTTCTGTTATTTCTTTTACAGCCTTCTCTAATGAGAAAATAATGGATGATTTAATATTTTATCCACCAGCCATTACCAACCAAAACCAGTGGTATCGATTTATTACTAGCGGATTAATTCATGCAGATATCATGCACTTGGTTTTTAATATGTATTCTTTTTACCTTTTTGGTGATATGGTTGAAAAAGCATTTACTGTGATTTATGGAGATGCTGGAAAAGCCATTTACATAATTTTATATGTCTCTGCACTAATTGTTAGTATTTTACCTACCTATTTTAAACACCAGAACGATTACTATTATAAAAGTTTAGGGGCTTCAGGAGCTGTTTCTGCCATTATTTTCGCAGGTATATTTTTATACCCAACACTTGGAATGGGTATTTTTCCAATCCCGTTTCATATTCCAGGATTTATATTCGGACCATTGTATCTAGTTATTTCCTATTATTTAGCCAACAAGGGTCGAGGCAATATTAATCATTCAGCGCATATTTGGGGAGCATTGTATGGAATTGTTTTCCTATTGGTTACATCAAAATTTTTATCAAAAATTAATTTATTGGAGAATTTTTACAACTTAATTATAGATTATTTGCGATAATTAATGGAAAAAAGTTCGTTTGAATTTTCCGAATATTTAAACCGGTTATCGATTCTCATTCCTATTATACAAATAATTTTTTGATCCATTTCTATCACCCAAGTTGACTCTTTTTCTGTTTTACTGAGTTTTAAATCAATAAAAAATTTAGATAATTTTTTCTTTTTAGTCATTCCTAAGGGATAAAAATAATCTCCTATTTTCCATTTGCGTAATATCAATGGGTATTTAATTTTTGAAGCATCTAAAAACTCTATTCCTGGAGATTGAATAATTGGGTGAGCATGATTTGCAATTACTTTTGTTTCAATTGTTCCATTTTCAAAGCGAGTACTCCCTTCCTTTTCAAGAACAAAATAGTCGCTCGTTTTGGTTTCCATTGGTGCAATAATCATCCATGCCCTATTTTTAATAATTCTATGTGTAGCTGAATGAATAGTACTAGCGTTTTCAGCATCCAACAATTTAATTATTTCATTGATTTGTGCTGAAGCAAATCCAAATTTTCGGATAATTTCCCAAGTAATCGTATGCAAAGGAACTAATTTTTTCCACTTAAGAATCGGAATATGAAGTTCGTTTTCTTTCTTCTCAATTATTTTGTTAATCTGGTTATTTACAGCTTCTTCATAAAGCAATGCGGCTTCTTCAAAGCGAATTAAATTTCGTTGTAAATTCTCACGTACTTGAGGAAACACTTCCTGTAATTGTGGAATCAACTGATTCCTAAAATAGTTTCTTGTATAATCGTCTTTGGTATTGGAGGAATCTGTTACAAATTTAATTCCATTAGCTAATGCATAAGCTTCAAGTTCTTTTCGGGTAAAAGGCAAAAGCGGACGAATTACTTTTTTAACTTTATGCCATGCAGGAATACCAGTTAAACCTTCAATGCCTGTTCCTCTAAAAAAATGCATAAGCATTGTTTCAATACTATCATCGGTATGATGTGCAGTAGCAATAAAATTAATAGTTGAGTTTAATTCGAGTAATTCGCTGAACCAATTGTAGCGTAAATCTCTTGCAGCTATTTGTATAGATAGTTTATTGATTTCACAATAATAATTGGTTTCAAATTTTTTTATAAAAACTTGCAAGCCTAATCTTTCAGCTAAATCAATTACAAATTTTTCGTCTCTTTCACTTTCTTCGCCGCGCAATTGAAAATTAGCATGCGCCAAAATAAAAGGGATATTATTTGCTTTAAACAAATGGGCCAATACAGTACTATCTAACCCACCACTAGAGGCAAGTAAAATTGCTGTATTTGGCTTTAAACATTCATTAAAATGTTTAACCCAATGTTTGCCAAAATCTTCATCCAGCTTCATTTATATATATACACTTTGATAATAATTTCTATTGAACTTTTCTAGTAAAACTTGCTGTTAAAGCTGCTAAACCACTTATTAATCCACCTATAAATCCTGTTAAAAACATTACAGCTATATACGATCCTCCTAAGGGCAAAATTTGTGCAACTTTAGTTGCTAAAATATGGCTGTTAACAATATCCTTTAAAAAAGCCAATGAAATCCATAATAAAAACAAACCGACAAATCCACTTAAAAAAGATTTAAATGGAGCTTGATGAATACTAATTGAAATAACAAAAGAAGAAACAGCAAAACACCACCAAGGTAAAGTAGTAAACAATCCAATAACATAAGCAAGTAAAGCAGTTAATATAATTGACGCAACAAATTTCATTTGTATAAGTTTAAGCTTGAGTAAAAGTAATTAACCATTTCACTTGTTTATTAACAGGCGCTTCTGAATGTTTTAAAAATAATATTCGATAGTATTTACCAGTTGCCCAGCTATCAATAAAACTATCATAATACTTACTTCCCGGATTTCCATTTTGTCCGCCAGGATAAACGCAATATGCTTCAATTTCATCTGTTAATTGCACAATCATTCTCCAACTTGGACCATGGTTTTCGGTTGTAGCATTAATAATATGTTTTCCACCTCCAATTGGTAAATGCATTCTACTTAAAGTTGGAATTTTAAGTAAATGTAACACCCGAGTGTCTTTAAACTTACCCCAACTTAGCTTGTCCTCTTTATCTAAAGCAACTAATTTTTCAACCGCAGTTTTTAGGCCTTCATTTACTGCATCTGCAACATTTTCTTTCTTATTAGTTGTATTAATATTATCTGCAAAGGAATAAGCACTATCCTTCAAAAGGGCTTCTAATAAAACATTATCGTCTGGCCATCCCATATTAGAGGTTGATTTAGCAAATTCATCTTTATATATAGCTGCTTCAACACTATCCCAAATGGTATTAAACACTGTTGGCCCCTTTTCATCAATATCACTAGTTAAATTCCAATTACCCAAAATATCAACATATTTTTTTTCATCTTTACTTAATTCATTTTGATTAATATATTTCATCAGAACAGGGCGAGCCATTTCAGCAAATACATTGTAATTATTCATCTGTAATTTTTGCATATCGTCTGGAGAAATATTACTCATTGCAGTCAATTTCCTATTAATAATTATCCCTCTATAAATAGGGAAACTATTTCCTGCTCCCAAATAGTACGGATATGTTCCATCAGTTGATTCTTGATTAGCGCTGCTCACAAAACCTCTTGTAGGGTTTTTAATCATTGGATTTTCTTCAGTTGGAATCATTCCTTGCCATGCATAACTAGTATCAGTTCCAGGTAGGATAAAATCTCCTTGGCGTTTCCATCTTGCAACAAAAGATGCTTGTTGTTTTATAGCAATGTCGCCTGATTTTGAGGCAAAAACAAAATTCTGACCAGTATTATTCCAATGAGAGATAGCTGCTAAATAATCATCATAATTATGTGCTCTATTTAATAAATAAAAAGGTAACAACCCACTAGATGGGTCATGAGCCGTCCATCTTAATGCTAAATACTTTCCCTCAGTACTATTATTTTTATAATTATTGTCATACATAACTGGACCATAAATAGTCATCGCAATATGTTCTATTTGATCGGCAGAATCGCGTACTTTAATTACCTCATCTCTAGTCATTGCTTTTTTCCATTCGCCGTTATACCAATAATCTTGTTTGCTAGAGTCTTTAAATTTCATATCATAGTAATCAATCACATCTCTGCCAGCATTGGTAACTCCCCAAGCAATGCTATCATTAAAACCGATTATTACAGCAGGAGATCCCGGAAAGCTTGCCCCATAAGTACTATGCGTGGGAGTAGTTATTTGTAACTCATACCAAAGAGATGGTAAATTTAATCCTAAATGTGGGTCGTTACACAAAATAGGGCGACCGCTACTAGTTTTAGAACCAGCAACTGCCCAGTTATTACTTCCATTGTTTTTATTCGGAATAAATGGAGCATTAACCATACTCGTGCCTCCAACATTATTCAAATATGCTGTATCAATATCCCTAGGAATTTTAGTAACAATTGATGGCTTCGTAAAAACAGTACCCTTAGGAATAATTGGATCTAATGAATCCTTAATGTTGGTAAATAATTGATCGAAATCTTTATAGCCAAAATAATTTTTTGCATTGCTCATTTGCAAATCTGTAGACGCTCCTCTCCCGGTTAAATCATACGACATAAACATTTGAAACAAGTATGTTTTTTTAGCTGTCCATTTTTCGGGCTTATAATCAAGAAGCTTATATTCAAAAGGTATTTGCTCTGGCTTTAATGAGTTAATGTATGCATTCACCCCTTTAGCATAAGCATCAATAGCTGATTTCATTTCGGGGTTATTTTTTTCTACATATTCTTGTGTTCGTTCTGCTCCATAAACCATACCTAATCTTCTAAAAAACTGATCAGTTTTTATTCTTTCTTTACCTACAATTTCACTTAATCGCCCTGCAGCTACATGAGTTTGAAATTCCATTTGCCATAACCTGAACTTTGCATGTAAATAGCCTTGAACATAATATGCATCATTCTCCTTTTCAGCATAAATATGCGGCACTAATCGATCATCTATATAAACTTCTACTTTGTTTTCTAATCCAGTCAGTTTAATATCATCATTGTAATTGGTATTTATTGGTTCTGCATTTTGCCAAAACCCATGCTGAGGAGAAAGAAAATAACCCAACCTAGGTGTTTTACTACCACCTACTGGTAATTGTGTATTTAAAATTAAAATTAATCCAAGGGTAACAAAAGAAGAAACAAAGAATGGAACAATTCTCATAGCAATCATTTAAGTAATGAAAATACAAAATTTTAATTACTCAAAGCTCAAGAAAACAATTTAAAGGGTAGTTAGTTAACAGGGAGGTTCCTTTTAGCCAATAATTTAACCTCTTCTAAATGAGGCGCATCTTTAATTAGCGTATTATATATCAGGTTTGCTTGCTCTTTATTACCCATTATATCGTATAATTTTACAAGCATTACTTTGGCATCGTAATTGTCTTTTTTTAATTCTATGGCTTTATTTAAATCAGCAAGAGCCAATTCATTTTTTTCTTCTTGCATGTAGATTGATCCTCTAATGGTATATGCTTCAGTTAAATCGGGATTGTAAAAAATAGCAGAATTAGCATCTCGCCATGCGATGGAATTTTCGAGCGGTTTATTAATAAACATAAATGCTTTAGCTCTATTCAAATAAACAGTAGCATTTTTTGGATCAATACGTAATGCATTATTACAATATCTTATTACTAGCAAAAAATCTTTTTTCTGAGATAGTTTTTCTTCACTTAATTTAATATACTCAGCAACACTTCGATTACGAACAGGCATTACAGTTTCATTAGGATAATTTATATCATATGGACGATCTGAAACTGAAATTTGTTTTTTAGGCAATAAATACTGATCCATTTTTTGTTGCATTTCCGGATCAGCACCATGTTTTTTAATATAATCTTGGTAGAAAACAATTATTTCATCGTAATATAAATCAAACTGGGTAAGCATTGCCTCTAATTGCTTTACCATTAAAGCTTTACTATCAGGATAACATTTTAATCCTAATTGAGCATCAATAAAGGCGTCAAAATATTCTTTCTTACTCATTTCTTTATGAATATTGGCCAGAAACTGTTGCTCAGTTTGTTTGCAATTATTTTTATAAATTCTATCATAAGTAATATAATACCAATGATTTTTTAATTGAGGTTTTAATCGAACAGCTTCTTTAAAATCTAACTTAGCTTCTTTCAAAATATTCAATTCAGAAAAGCAAATAGCTCTATTAAAATAAGCATCAGCTTCATCTTTGCCTTCGTTAATTACGAAGGATAAATCTTCAACGCAAGCTTTATATTCTTTTGCCATTTTTGCTGCAATACCGCTCTCATAGCGCAATTCTTTTATGGTGAATTGTGAAGGTTGGTCGCGAAAAAAGTCATTGAACGATTGAAAAGATTCTACTCCTAACCCAGCTTTCATTTCTAGTTTTGCAAGAAAATAATACAATTGAGGATCTTTATAACCAACTCTTTGGGCATTATCAAAATCAAATATTGATCTTTCATATAACCCAACATTTTCAAACCCACGAGCTCTTAAATAAAGTGCCTGGCCATTATTTGGTTCATATAAGAGAATATGATTAAGATTGATTAATGCAGCAGCATAATCATTTTTATCCATTGCATTGTTGAGCGCCAGCTTATAAGGCTTTAAGTATTGCTGAATTTGGGTATTTACGGATCTTACTTTTTCAATATTACTCAATTGGGGGGGTTGAGCTTTGTTTTCAACAGCAATACACCATAAACAGACTAGCTGAATAAAGATGTACTTTAATTTCATATTGGCTAATTCTGTGTGTAATTTATCATTTTGCTTCCATAATAAGAAACATTTTGCCTTTAATTTTTTCTTGCTTTACTGCTTTTAATAGATCATTCAACCTATTTTTTGATACGGCCACAAAGGAATTATGGTCTTTTACTACTATCAAACCTAGCTCTTCTTTTGTAAGTTTTCCCTTTTGCATAAACAGCCCAACAATATCTACTTTATTAAGCTTATCTTTTTTTCCTCCATTTATATAAACAGTTGACCATAAGGAAATTGCAGGTAATGATGCTACCTTTAATTGAAATGATTTAGGCTCATGATCCACGTATTTTGGTAGTGGCTCTTCACTATGCATAATAAGATATACTTCCCCTCTTGCATTCATTCTTGCTGTACGGCCGTTTCTGTGGGTAAATTCAGCAAGCGTAGAGGGTAAATGATAATGTACAATATACCCAATGTCTGGTATATCCAACCCTCTGGCTGCCAAGTCGGTTGCAATTAAATACACAGCGGTACCATTCCTGAATTTTATTAATGCTTGTTCCCGCTGCATCTGCTCCATACCGCCATGAAAAATAGTATTGGGTATTCCTGCTTCTTTCAACAACTCTCCTGTTCTTTCAACAGCTTCGCGATGATTACAAAAAATGAGTACCTGCTTATTTCCCAAGTTGCTCAATAATTTAACCAGTGTACTCAGCTTATCTTTTTCTTCAGAAATAACTTTATAAAGACTAATACTTGCAGCAGTATCTTGTTCTTCTAAAAAATTTAATATTTCTAGTTGAGGAGGTTTAACAAACTCAGGTATTTCAATGGCTGCAGTTGCAGAAACAAAAATTTTTTGAGCAGATGACTTTAGCTTCTTTACAATATATTCCATGTCTTCTTCAAACCCTAACGCTAAAGATTTATCGAATTCATCAAAAATCAATGTTCTAATATAATGCTGATCAAAGCTTCTTCTTTTTAAATGATCCGCAATTCTTCCAGGGGTTCCTACTAATACTGCTGGAGGTTCTACCAAAGTTTGTATTTCAGTTGGCATATCATGCCCGCCATAAGAACAAACAATTTTATAGCCAGTCCCCATTTTCTTCCATACTTGTTCAATCTGAATAGCTAATTCTCTAGAAGGAGTTAAAATCATTGCTTGAATTTGTTTACTCTTCGGATTCAATTGCGCTAACAAAGGCAATAAAAAAGCCAGGGTTTTCCCAGTACCTGTAGCAGAAAGTAATAAAGTATCTTTATGATCAAGGATTGCTGCTTGAGTACTTAACTGCATTTCATTTAATGAACTGATCTGCAGCTTTGCAAGTATTTCAGAAATATTTTTCAATTTAATTATTTTGTTTTTTATTAATACTTGAGTACTGTATAACCTTTAGCACTATAAGTAGTAATAGTAGTTATAGCAGATAATGCTGGTAACACTTCAGGCACAACTGATAATATATCTACATTCCGTTTAAATAATGTTTGTCCGCATACATACATTGGAATACTTGCTTCTTTTAAAGCTGCTAACAATGCCATATTTGGATTATCAACACCGAACTTTTTACGGTATTCAGCATTGTTTAAAATATTCATTACAGCTCCTCCATGAAATACTGCTACTACATGTAATTTTTTGGCACTTACTCCACCTAAAGCATGTAGATTAATAATCCTAGCTATATTCTCAATATTCTCATTGACCATATCAGGCTTATCTGCAGCGGTTACTACGTCAATCAGTAATTTGTAATCTACTTTAGGGTCAATAGTAATTGAAGCAAATGGGATTTCAATAGCGGCCCCAAAATTTTTAATTACAGGAAATGATTTATTCTGCGCAATTGCAATTTGAACTGAAAAAACGGTTAGTAAAACGAAAATACTTTTCATTATTATTTTATTTGATTGAAATTATTTGAAGGTACACCTATTTCCCAAATTTTTTCTTCAATGCAAGTAAGGCGTCGGAAACATTCATTTCACTTAAATTAGCTTGCTGAGTATATTTTAAAGCATCTGCTTTTGAGTGAGATGTTTTACCATTATAACTATTAGGTACTTTATTTTGATTGATATTTCCCGAATCAGCTTGCTTAATAGATAAAGCAATTCGCTTTCTAATAACATCAACTTCCATTACTTTTACTTGCACTTTTTGACCAAGTTTCAATACTTCACTCGGGTCACTTATGTATTTATTGGCAATTTCGCTTACGTGAACTAACCCATCTTGTTTTACTCCAATATCAATAAATGCACCAAATCTGGTAAGATTAGTTACCTGTCCGGGTAAAATCAACCCTACTTTCACTTCTTCAATAGAAAAAATATTGGCAAATTCAAACTGTTCTAATTCGCTTCTTGGATCTAGCCCAGGCTTTTGTAATTCTTTAATAATGTCATTCAATGCCAACACACCAATATTTTCGGTAGCATAATTTTTAGTATTGATCAATTTTATCAATTGCTCATTGCTAATTAACTCACTCAATTGAACTTTTAAATCAGTCGCCATTTTTTCTACAACACTATATGCTTCGGGATGCACAGAACTAGCATCTAATGGGTTTACTGCATCTGGAATACGTAAAAAACCTGCACATTGTTCATATGCTTTTGCACCTAACCTAGGCACTTTTAAAAGCTCCGTTCTACTATTAAATTTCTGAATTGTTTTCCTATGGTTGATGATGTTTTCTGCAACAGTTTCATTAATGCCACTAACATAACTCAATAATTTTTTACTAGCAGTATTTAAATTAACACCAACTGTATTAACACAACTAACAACAGTTTGATCTAATTTTTCTTTTAATCTAAATTGATTTACATCATGTTGATATTGACCAACACCTATGCTTTTGGGATCAATCTTAACTAACTCTGCCAAAGGATCCATCAACCTTCGACCGATACTAACTGAACCTCTTACAGTAATATCAAAATCAGGAAATTCTTCTCTTGCAATTTCTGAAGCCGAATAAACTGAAGCCCCATCTTCGTTCACTAAAAAAACCGGCAACCCTAAACTCATTTTTTTAATAAACTGTTCTGTTTCTCTTCCGGCAGTTCCATCACCAATTGCAAAAACTTGAATATTGTATTGCTTAACCAATTCTTTTATTTTGTATTCACTATCATATATTCTATTGGCTTCGTGAACAAATATTAAATCTGTTTTTAACAACTCCCCTTTTTCATCGAGGCAAACAACTTTGCAACCAGTTCTATATCCCGGATCAATAGCTAAGATTCTTTTACTTCCTAATGGTGAACTCAATAATAACTGGCGTAAATTTTCTGCAAAAACATTGATTGCATCTTCATCTGCTTTTTGTTTAAGTGAAGTTCTACATTCTGTTTCTAAACTTGGCTGTAATAGCCTACGATAAGAATCTTTGATGGCTTTCTTAATGTGATCTACGGCAGGACTTATTCCTTTTATATATTGCTGTTCAATATCATATAAAGCATCTTCTTCTATAGGAGAAATATTCATTCTTAAAAATCCTTCTAAAAAACCACGAAATATAGCGAGAATTCTATGCGAGGGTATTTTATGAACGGGTTCAGAAAAATCGAAATAATCTTTGTATTTTATTGCTTCTGCTTCTTTATCGGTCAATACTTTACTTTGTAAGGTTGCAGTATCTTCAAAAAATTTTCGAAGCTTTGCACGAACTGCTGCACTTTCATTTACAGATTCAGCAATTATATCGCGAGCACCTTGCAATGCATCTTCAATAGAAATAATTTTTTCATTAAAATATTTAGCTGCTTCTTCATTTGGAGAAATATTACTTTGTTCTAATAAAAATAAAGCCAAGGGCTCTAATCCATTTTCTCTTGCAACCACCGCTTTTGTTTTGCGTTTTATTTTGTATGGAAGATAAATATCTTCTAATTCAATTAAAGTCGCTGCAGTAGCTAATTTAGCTTGCAGCGCATCGGTCATTTTACCTTGCTCTGTAATAGTTTTTTCGATAAATATTTTCCTTTCTGTAAAAGCAAGTATAATTTTTTGTTCATCTTGAATTTGTTGTACTTGAACTTCGTCTAAGTTTCCAGTACTATCTTTTCTATAACGAGCTATAAATGGAATAGTAGACCCTTCTAAAAATAAACTCAAAACTGTTTCAACTTGGGTGGTACGAATTCCTAATTTGGCAGCAATCAATGGAGCAAACGACATATTATCTTTATTGTTTTAGGGCAGCGAAAGTAAGGGAAACAGTCTGTAACTAGTGCAAAAATAGCTAAAAACCAAGCAAAGCATTATTTGAAAGATTGGTAGCCAAAACAAAAACAAATTTATTTTTCCTGGTATGCAGTCCAATCAATATTGGCTTTTTAACAAAGCCCCCTCATAAAGATTTTTCAATGTTGCAAGAAGTTGAGTTTTTTAACAGCAAAATAACTAGATTAAATGGGTGTTGTTTTGGTCACAAATTTCCTTTTAC
>JBKJQV010000085.1:0-5659 GCA_046593815.1 Sediminibacterium sp.
TATTTAGCTGTTAAGCAATATTTAGCTGCTCGCCGTTCTGGTACGCATAAAGTAAAGACTCGTGCTGAAGTTCAAGGAGCAAGTCGCAAATTACATAAGCAAAAAGGAACTGGTGGAGCTCGTAAGGGTAATATCCGTAACCCTTTGTATAAAGGTGGTGGTACTATTTTTGGACCAAAGCCACACTCTTACGATTTCAAATTAAACCGTAAGGTGAAGGACTTGGCTAAAATTTCTGCTTTAAGTCACAAAGCAAAAGATAGCGCAATCATTATTGTAGAAGAGATTTTAATGGATACTCCTAAAACCAAGCAATTGGTTGAAATTATGAGCAACCTTAAAGTTTCTGATAAAAAAGCTTTGATTGTTTTACCAGAGTATAATGATAATTTATACCTAAGCACTCGTAATGTTCCAAATGTAGCTAGTACTTTATTAGCTGATATTAATACATACGATATTATGAATGCTGATGTATTAGTAATCACAGAAAATACTGCTAAAATCTTTGTTGAAGATGCGGCAGAAGTAGAAGCATAATTTAAGTAACGTTTCAACAATAAAAAATGAGACAGTCAGAAATTTTAATAAAACCGATTTTAACAGAAAAAGCAAATGCTCAACAAGAGTCGTTGAGGAGATATGCTTTTAAAGTAGATCGTAGAGCTAACAAATTAGAGATCAAAAAAGCAGTAGAAGATTTTTACGGTGTGAATGTAATTGATGTAAACACTGCTGTTGCACCAGGTAAAAATAAGTCTCGTCAAACAAAAGCTGGATTAGTTCAGGGCATGAAATCTGCCTACAAAAAAGCCTTTGTTACAGTTGCAGTTGGAGAAACAATTGATCTTTACGCAAATATTTAATTTATAGCCGCGAAGCTGAAAAATTCGCATTAAACAAATAAAAAATGGCACTAAAAAAGTACAAACCAATCACGGCCGGAACAAGGTGGAGAATTGGAAATGCTTATGCTGAAATCACTACTAATAAACCTGAGAAGAGTTTATTAGAGCCACAAAAAAATACTGCTGGACGTAACTTTCAAGGACGTAGAGTAAGTCGTTACATGGGTGGTGGTAATAAGCAACATTATCGTATTATTGATTTCAAACGCAATAAGAGAGATATCGCTGGTACTGTGGTATCAATCGAATATGATCCAAATCGTACAGCTTTTATTGCATTGTTGCAATACACTGATGGCGAAAAAAGATACATCATTGCTCCTCAAGGTTTACAGGTTGGTGCAAATGTTATTGCTGGAGATGAAGTTGCTCCAGAGATCGGAAATGCATTGGTTTTGAAAAATATGCCATTAGGTACGTTGATTCATAACATTGAATTACAGCCTGGACAAGGTGGTAAAATGGTAAGAAGTGCAGGTGCTTCTGCTCAATTGGCCAATAAGGAAGAAAAATACGGCGTATTAAAAATGCCATCTGGTGAATTGAGAAAAGTATTAATCAATTGTTATGCAACTGTTGGGGTAGTATCTAATAGTGATCATAATCTTGAAACTGCTGGTAAAGCAGGAAAAAATCGTTGGAAAGGTATTCGCCCTCGTGTTCGTGGTGTAGCCATGAACCCTGTAGATCACCCGATGGGTGGTGGTGAAGGTAAAGCTTCTGGTGGTCATCCACGTAGCAGAACCGGAAAGTATGCAAAAGGTGAAAAAACTCGTACCAGAGGAAAAGGTAGCGATAAGTTAATCATCCAACGCAGAGATGGGAAAAAATTGGCTAAGTAAAATTAGCAGGTAACTAAATAAATAATAGACCAGTAAACAAAAATAATTATGGGTCGTTCGATTAAAAAAGGTCCTTACGTAGACGCAAACTTAGAAGGTAAGATTGTTGCAATAAACGATGGCAAGGTTAAGAAGAATGTTATCAAAACCTGGAGTCGCCGTAGCACAATTACTCCCGACTTTGTTGGGCATACTTTTGCAGTGCATAACGGAAATAAGTTTATTCCAGTTTATGTAACAGAGTTCATGGTAGGTCATAAATTAGGCGAATTTTCTCCTACTAGAAATTTCAGAGGACACGCAGGAACTAAAAAATAAACAATCAGGGATTAACCACCTTTAATTTTAAAAAAATTAAGGTGAATGATTCCAGATTTCAAACTAAAAAGAAATGGAAGCAGTAGCTAAACTGAACAATTATCCAACAGGTCCGCGTAAAATGCGTCTGTTAGCCGATGTGATCCGTGGAATGGAAGTAGAGAAGGCTTTGGCAATTCTTGAATTTCATCCTCAACACAACGCCACTCCATTAGCAAAACTGTTAAAGAGTGCAATTAGTAACTGGGAACAAAAGAACAATGGTGCCAGTGCTGCTGATAGTAGCTTGATAGTTAAAACAGTATTTGTAGATGGCGGAAGAGTGTTAAAGCGCATGCGCCCAGCACCCCAAGGCCGTGGTTATAGAGTTCGTAAGCGCAGTAACCATGTAACATTAATCGTAGATTCTAAAACTAATTAGTAAAACCATTATATGGGTCAGAAAGCAAATCCAATTGGTAACAGGTTAGGCATCATCCGCGGATGGGACAGTAACTGGTATGGTAGTAAGAAAGACTATGCATCCAAACTGATCGAAGATCATAAGATCCGTACCTACTTGAGTGCCCGTATTAACAAAGGTGGTATCGCAAAGATTGTAATCGAGCGTACACTGGGTAAATTGATCGTAACAATTCATACATCTAAGCCAGGTATCATTATTGGTAAAGGTGGTAATGAAGTAGATCGTATCAAAGAAGAGCTTAAGAAGCTAACTGGTAAAGAAGATGTACAGATTAATATTCTGGAAATCCGCAGACCTGAACTTGATGCTACTATTGTGGGCGATACAATTGCTCGTCAGATAGAAAACCGTATCAACTTTAAACGTGCTACTAAAATGGCGATTGCTTCAACACTCCGTATGGGTGCAGAAGGTATCAAAGTAAAATTAAGCGGTCGTTTAGCTGGTTCTGAAATTGCTCGTAGCGAAGAGTTTAAACAAGGTCGTACTCCATTACATACTTTCCGTATGGACATTGATTATGCAAATGTATTTGCTCAAACAGTTTACGGTAAAATAGGTATCAAGGTATGGATTTGTAAAGGTGAAGTTTTAGGTAAGCGCGAATTGAATCCTAACTTTGTTGGTGGAAAAAACGACATGAGTGATAGAAGAGATAGCCGTCCAGGTGGAGATGATAGAAGACCAGGTGGAGATAGAAGAGATGATAGAAACCGCGGTGGTGGTGGAAGAGGTGGAGAAAGAAGAAATTAATCATTAATAATTAGTAATTAATAATTGCTAAAGTTTTAAATAACCATAAACTAGGGTTTACGGACTAAAAAACTAAAGAATGTTACAGCCGAAAAGAAGCAAACATAGGAAGCAGCAAAAAGGACGTATTCGCGAAGTTGCAAAGCGTGGTACAGCTATATCATTTGGATCTTTTGCACTAAAAGCACTAGAGCCAATTTGGTTAACTAACCGTCAGATCGAGTCAGCTCGTCAGGCAATGACGCGTGCAATGAAACGTGAAGGAAATGTATGGATCAGAATTTTTCCTGACAAAATCATCACACGTAAGCCTGCTGAAGTTAGAATGGGAAAGGGTAAAGGTAATCCAGAGTTCTGGGCGGCAGTAGTTGAACCAGGACGTATTATTTTCGAATGTGATGGTGTTACAGAAGAGGTAGCAAAAGAAGCAATGGGATTAGCAGCACAAAAATTGCCAATTGCAACTAAGTTTATTATAAGAAGAGATTTGCAAGCATAACCAAAAAAAGAAATTGCGATGGCTAATAAAAAAACATACGAGTTTAACAAAAATCTGAAAGATCTAGCAGTAGTAGATCTGAAGTCAAAGATTCAAGAAGATCAATTGAGATTAAAAAAATTGGAGTTTGCTCATGCAATTTCCCCATTAGAAAATCCAATGAGTATTCGTGGTCTTCGTAAAGACATCGCTCGTTTACAAACGGAATTGAGTAAAAAAGAAATGGGTATTTAAACCATAAACTAAACACAATGGCTGAAAGAAATTTGCGCAAAACAAGAACAGGGATCGTTACTAGCGATAAAATGGACAAAACCATTACTGTTGCGATTGAAAGAAAAGTAAAACATCCTATCTATGGTAAGTTCGTAAAAAAAACTACCAAGTTCCATGCTCACGATGAAAAAGGAGAATGTACAATCGGTGATATTGTAAAGATCATGGAAACTCGTCCGCTTAGTAAAACAAAGCGTTGGAGATTGGTTGAAATAGTAGAAAAAGCGAAATAAATATATTTCTGTCAACCTACAGGAAGGCAGATTTAAGATTTGAAATTTATTCTCTAATGAGAGAAATAGCAAATCAGAAATTTAAAATTTCAAATTAAATAAAATGATTCAGCAAGAAAGCAGATTAAACGTAGCTGACAATAGTGGAGCAAAAGAAGTGCTTTGTATTAAAGTACTAGGTAACAGCGGACAAGATTATGCTAGAATTGGCGATAAGATTGTTGTTACTGTAAAAGATGCAATCCCTGCTGGTGGCGTTAAAAAAGGAACGGTTTCTAAAGCAGTAATTGTTCGCACAAAAAATAAGCTTCGCAGAAAGGATGGTTCATATATTCGTTTCGACGACAATGCTGTTGTTTTGTTGAACAGTTCTGATGAACCACGTGGCACACGTATATTCGGACCAGTTGCAAGAGAATTACGTGATAAAGGATACATGAAAATTATTTCTCTTGCTCCTGAAGTATTATAAAAAAAGCTAAAAGCTAATTAAAATGAGTACAAGATTTAAAGCCAAATTCAGCATCAAAAAAGGTGATACCGTTGTGGTAATCGCTGGAGATGATAAGGATTTGAAAAAACCAAGAAAAGTTTTGGAAGTAATTGTGGATAAAGGACGTGTTGTAGTTGAAGGTGTGAACATTGCAACTAAACACACAAAACCATCTGCAACAAATACCAAAGGTGGGATTGTAAAAATTGAAGCAGCTATTAACATTAGTAATGTAATGTTATGGGATGCTAAAAAAAGTGAACCAACTAAAGTGAAACGTACACGTGAGAATGGAAAATTAATACGTGTATCTAAAAAATCTGGGGAGGTAATCAAATAATGAGTACTGAAAAATATACACCAAGATTAGCAACTAAGTACAGCAAAGAAGTTGTACCTGCTTTAATGAAGAAGTTTTCTTACAAAACTGTAATGCAAGCTCCTAAATTAGAAAAAATCTGTATTAACCGTGGTGTTAACGGAGCGGTTACAGATAAAAAATTAGTAGACGTAGCTGTAGAAGAGCTGAACACCATTACTGGTCAGAAAGCTGTTCCAACGATGTCTAAGAAAGACATTTCTAACTTCAAATTACGTAAGGGTATGCCTATTGGTGCTCGTGTAACTTTGAGAGGTGAAAAAATGTATGAATTCCTCGATAGATTAGTATCTGTTGCATTGCCTCGTGTTCGTGACTTTAAAGGAATCAGCGATAAAGCTTTTGACGGAAGAGGTAATTATACTTTAGGAGTAACTGAGCAAATCATTTTCCCTGAAATAGATATCGATAAAGTAAATAAAATAACTGGATTAGATATCACATTTGTAACTACTGCAGGAACTAATGAAGAAGCATTTGAATTGCTTAAAG
>JBKJQV010000365.1:0-13378 GCA_046593815.1 Sediminibacterium sp.
CTTCAAACGAAGATGTAGGTGATCAAGACGATAAAATAGCCTCTTTAACTGGGGAATTGGCTAAAAAGCAAAAACGTCTTGAACAATTAAATACTATGCGTCAAGCAATTTATGCACTTTCTCCAAAGCAATAAAAAAGAATGTGAATAATTAAATTGACATTGTAAGCTCTCCAAAATTTAGACTATTTAAAAGTTAATAAAATTTTATTTGCTCATTCTATGATTGAATTATAAAATTTATAGTATTAATAGGCGTTTCAAGCGCCTATTAAATGCATAATATCTATATCAAAAGTATCTCATTGCTTATCTTACTGTATCATTGTTACCCATAATCTGTCCGCCATTTTCCAAATATGGTACTATTCAAAAGTAGTAACCGAATTAGTAACAAGTGATGAGATCCCTCGCTGAGCTCGGGATGACGTTTGACGAAATCACTCGTCGATCATTTCCCGATACAGAACTTACTAAAAATAAAATCTAGCTGATCCTCATGGGTAATTTGACCAGTAATTGTTCCTAAATGATGCAAGCATTGCCTTATATCCAACGCCAATAAATCGCCTGGTATTCGATTGGCCAATCCTTCACTCACTTCTTTTAATGAATCAGCTAATTGTAATAATGCTTGGTGATGACGAGCATTTGTAACTATGGTAGATTCGCTATATATATTGCCATTAATTGTTTTTTGTAGCAACTGCTTTTTTAATTCATCAATCCCTTTGTTGTTTTTTGCAGATATATAAATGCAATCCTCAAACATTGTAAATTTTTCTTTATCATCATTTGCAAGTTCATCTAATTTATTACCAACTAAAATATAATTAATATTTTCATTTTCAAACTCTTTCACAATTAATGCTAATTCATCTAAACCCATTTCATGCACATCAAATAAATAAATAACTACCTGCGCTGAACGCATTTTTTCTTTGCTCTTACCAACTCCTATTTGTTCAATAATATCTTCAGAATGCTCTCGTATACCCGCAGTATCAATTAATCGGAATAAAACTCCATCTATATTTATTATTTCTTCAATTGTATCTCTGGTGGTTCCAGCAATATCACTTACTATGGCTCTACTCTCGTTTAATAAAGTATTTAATAATGTAGACTTGCCAGCATTTGGCTTTCCAATAATTGCAGCCTGAACTCCATTTTTAATTACGTTACCTAATTTAAATGAATCAATTAATTGTTCTGTTGTTTGAGTTAATGCAGTAATTAAATTATTAAATTGTGTTCTATCTGCAAACTCAACATCTTCTTGCGAAAAATCTAATTCCAATTCTATCAATGCAGAAAAACTAATTAATGATTCACGCAATTGTTTTAAATCATTAGAGAATCCACCACGCATAGTGTGTAAAGCAGCACGTTGACTAGCAGCAGAATTACTTGCAATTAAATCTGCCACCGCTTCTGCTTGAGCAAGATCTAACTTGCCTTTTAAAAATGCACGCTGTGTAAATTCTCCTGGCTTTGCTAAACGAACTCCTCTAGTGGTGATCGACTGTAATATTTGTTCTTGAACAAATGGAGAGCCATGGCAACTAATTTCAATTACATCTTCACCTGTATATGATTTGGGAGATTTATACAATGAAAGCACAACTTCATCTAAAACAATATCTTTTTCTTTCAATAAACCAACATGTAATGTATGCGACGCTTGTTTGAATAAATCTTTAGAAGAAAATAATTCATTCATTACTGCATACGATTTTGGTCCGCTAATTCGTATTACTCCAATAGCACCAATACCAGGAGCTGTAGCTAATGCAACTATTGTATCATCCCAACCTTGAAGCGCAGTATTCATTGGGTAAAGATAACTTCTTTGATGATTTCTAAATTATTCATCGGCCACTAAAAAAGTTATACTTTGCTTATGCCTATAATTTACATTTCGTCCATTTTGTACTGCTGGCCTCCAATTCGGACCTTTAACTATTACTCTAATTGCCTCTGCCTTAGTACCATAACCAGGATCATTTTCTGCTACTACATCACTTATAACTCCTGTTTTATCAACTATTAACGAAACTACAACAGTATATCTACCAGATGGGGCTCCATTCTCAACTGGTAAGCTGCTGTTTAAATTTCTTTCTAAATACTTCGACCATCCTTGTATGCCCCCAGGAAATTCGGCTGGTATTTGTACAACAAAAAATATTTTTCCATCTTCATCTACTTTATTAATTGCAGATATACCAGTAACAGATTTTTCTATTGGTGCATTAACAATATCATTGTTTTTTTCTCCCTCCTGATTAAAATTACTAATTACAATATTCTGAATTTGATCTATCGATTTTACCTCGTCTTCTGGTGTAACTTCATTATCTCTTACAATTTTTGGAGGAGTAACTGCAACAGTTTCTAATTTAGGCTGCTCTTTTTTTATTGGTGGAGGTATTTCTATTTTTTTTGTTTCATCCTTTATCGACATCAATGAGATATCAATTGTATTTAGTGTAACATTCTCTCTTTTATTTGCATTAGCCATTAAAAAAACTGTAATGAACAAAGCAGTAATACTTAGTGCATATACTAACGCTTTTTTCAATCTTCCATCGTATGTTTTTCTTAATTCATATGCACCATAACTTTTATTTTTCCCATCAAATAAAATATCGAGCCACTCGCTCTGAAGGATCTGATTTTTTTCCATTGTAATGATTTACTAATGGGATTCAATCAACCTAACTATTCCATAAAAATAAATAGGTAACCTTAATGAAATAGAAAACTCAACTATTTTTACATAAAAAAAGTCCCGATAAATATCGGGACTAAGTATAGAATTTTATACAAAATTATTCTTCTGAAACTTGGAAAGTTATACTTTGTTTGTGGCGATAAATTACGTTTCTACCGTTTTGAACTGCAGGTTTCCAATTGGGTCCTTTTTGAATTACTCTAACAGCCTCAGCTTTAGTACCGTATCCTGGATCATTCTCTGCAACCACTTCACTAATTCTACCATCTTTTGCTACGATGAAAGAAACCACTACTGTATATTTTCCTGCAGGTGCACCATTTTCAACAGGCAAATCTCTGTTTAAGTTACGCTCTAAGTATTTAGCCCAAGCGCCAACCCCACCAGGAAATTCAGCTGCAATTTGCACTACTGTAAATACTTTATCATAATCTTCTTCTTGCTTTGGTGCTTGTACAACACCTGTACCTTTTTCTACTGGTGGCGCTACAATTCCTTCATCTTTAGCTCCCTCCTGATTGATTGTACCAATTTTGGTATCTTCTAATTTTTCTACTTCTTTAATTACGTCATCCTTTTTCACTTCTTCATCCTTCACAATTTTTGGTGGAGTGAATTTGGTGATTTCAACTTTTGGAGGTTCTTGCTTTGGTGGTGGTGGTGGTGGTATTTCAGGTTTTTTTTCTTCCTGTTTTACATTCTCTAGTGATACGTCTTGTACAATTAGTTCGGTTTTAGTTTTTCCCGTTCTATTGGCTAACATATTACCTCCTACAGCCAATAAAATAATAATGAGAGTTCCTAATAAAGCACGAGTAATTCGCTGATTATAGGTTTTACGCAACTCATAAGCACCGTACTCTTTGTTCTTACCATCAAAAATGATGTCAAGCACATCGGCTGTCATGATTTTATTTACGTCCATTGTAAAAATATTAATTTGTTAGTGCTTGTTAATTTTACTTGGCTTGTGGAGCAGATGCTTCAGATAGCTTAACTAAATTTTCTTCAACAGGTAATATGTCTACCAATGCATATCTTTTTAAAACATTAATCGACATTTCGTCTAATATATCAATCACATTTTTATAAGTACATTGAGAAGAAGGTTTTAATATTACTACTAAATCCGTTTCTGGTGTAACTCTTTTTTTGTCGATTAATACTGTTCTGATTTCTTTAAATGACGACGATTTGAAGTTAGATGCATTGGGAGTTAACTGTCCTTCATAATAAAAAACGTTATTGTCTTTTCCTAAAAGAATAGTGATAACACCTGATTCCTTCGCTTTATTCTGGTCTTCCGGCTTGTCAGCATCTTTTGGTAAAAAGAGCTTCATAGCGGTAGGTTGACTCATAGTAGTAGTGAAGATAAAAAACGTAATCAACAAGAAACCTAAGTCCACCATTGGTGTTAAGTCTACTCTAGTTGATAATTTTTTCCCTTTTTTTACGCCGGGGCCTTTCTTGTGTCCGCCGCCGCCCGAAGTATCCATTTCTGCCATGTTGGTAGAATTTAGTTTTCGTTAATAATCTATTATTGTTCTTTCTTTACTCCGCTCTGATTCATTTTCCATAAATCTGTACCAAGTGGAGCAGCTTCTGGATTTGTAACCATTTGAAATTTAAGAATATCATTCTTTTTAAAAGCGTCTATAATTGCTTTAAATGAAGGATATTTTGCCAAATTATCTCCTTTCAAAAGGAAAGCTGGTTCTTTTAATCCTAAATAAGCATCTTTAACTGCACGCATCCAAATTACTAACTCATTGTTAGATGAGTCGAGTACTGGTATACCTGGCAATTTATCTCCCTTTCTATTCTCTTCTGGCACAGCTAAAAAAGAAGCCATGCTTCCTAATGGTGCTCCAAAAAATAGCGCATTTTTAAATGCTTGCACATTTAAATTAAGGTTTCTGGTTGAATTTAATGAATTGGCAATAGTTTCCTTCTTGCCTTTATCGTCCATCTCAAGAAACACTTTGCCATCTTTATCTAAGATCACCATTACATAATCTTTCTGAGGTGCTACTTTTGAAGCAACAGAGTTGGGAGTTGTAACAGCAATAGCTTCTGCAGGTTTAAACTTGGTCGTTAAGATAAAAAACGACAACAAGAGAAAGGCCACATCGCACATCGCGGTCATATCTATATTCGTACTCTTACGAGGTAATTTGGCTCTACCCATTGTTTATGATTTAACTATTTCACTTTATTAGATTCAAAACACTACGATTTCCATAAATAACCTAAGTTATTTATAATTAGCAGCAAAGCTTTGTGTTAATGTGAAACCAGACTCATCAATACCATAGGTAATACCATCAATACGAGTTGTAAATACGTTGTAGAAAATAATTGCTACAGCAGATGTACCGATACCCAAAGCCGTATTAAACAATGCTTCAGAAATACCTTTTGATAATTCACGTGCAGCATCTCCACCACCTTCATCTCCCAAAGCAGAGAATGATTTAATCATACCTAACACCGTTCCAAATAAACCTAGTAAAGTTGCTACTGATGCAATAGTTGATAAGAATACTAAATTCTTTTCTAGCATTGGCAGTTCGAGTGCGGTTGCTTCTTCAATTTCTTTTTGAATATTCATTACTTTCTGTTCTGTTTCCAGTTCAGAATTAGTAATCATTTCTTTATACTTTTTCAAACCTGCTTTCATTACATTTCCAACAGATCCTTTTTGTTTGTCACAAGCAGCCAACGCTTTGTCTACTTCTTTATTTGCTAAATGAAACTGAACACTGCGAACAAATTCCACATTATTACCAGTTCCGCTAGCTTTCATAACTGTAAGCATACGCTCAATTACAAAAATCAACACGATTAAAAAGTTACCTATCAAAATAGGTACTACGATTCCACCTTCATACATTTTACTTAACCCAGTTTTTGGTCCTTTGTGCTGAGGCCAAAATCCACCAGTTAAATCTGGAGTAGTAAAATTACTATCGGCTCCTAGAAAAAATCTCCAAAGCACATAACCCATTACAATTCCTACTAATGGGGCTATCCATGAAATGATGTTACTGCTCTTCTTAGGTTGAGTTGAAGATGCACTTTTTACTGTTGCGGTAGGTTTTGTTTCAGCCATGACTCAATTGGTTTTTTTGATTTTTAAAAATTACAGTTGGTTTAAAATTTTCGCTTTGCAATGCTACTGAATATTACGCTAATTCAGCAAAACAAAACAAAAGCACTTGTAAGGGGATACAAAATAGGTATTTTATTTAATGCCACAAATTATCAATCAAAAATTTTTTATTATTTTCTACCGATTTAATCTGAATATTCACCATCCATCAAACAGTTACTTAAAAAAATTGTTGAAATCATCCTAGTACTACCTTTATCAACTTTTATAAAACTACTAAATTAAACAATGAAAAAAATCTTGCTTTCATCCACAGCTTTGTTGCTGGCAATTGGGATTTTTGCTCAACAAAGGCCTCAAAACCCAACACCACAAGGCCCAACACCAGCGCCTGGTTCAGGAACTCCTGCAGCTGGTATGCCTAATTTAAATGCTTTTGGTAATTTTGGTGCTACCCGACAAGGTCCCAAACCTTATAAAGAAGTAATTACCGATAAAGCCATTACCAAGAAAGGCTTGTTTACGGTACATAAAGTTGATGAAAAATACTATTTCGAGATTGCCGATTCTATTTTTGGCAGAGAAATTTTATCTGTTGTCCGATTTATAAAAGTGCCAGCTGGTGCAGGATATGGCGGATCAATGGCCAATGGCCGTGGTCAAATGCTCAGTTTTGAAAAAGGACCAAGTAATACTATTTTTTTAAGAACTGTTACTCTTGTTAATACTTCTGACAAAGACCAAGATATTAGCAAAGCAGTTGATCTTTCTAATTTAAATGCAATTGCACAAGCATTTCCTATTGCGGCATTCAATAAAGATTCTAGTGGAGTTATTATTGAGGTTACCGATTTCTTTAAAGGAGATAATCAGGCAGTAAGTATTAGTCCAAATACTAAAAGAGGATTAAATCTTGCAGTTTTAGCAGCTGATCGTTCATTTATTTCTAAAATAGCTACTTATCCAATTAATACAGAAATAAAAACAATCAAAACATATTCGGCTGCGCCTTCTATTGGAGGAGCAACAGCACCTGCTTTCCCCGGTGCTCCCACCGCTATTCAGGCTGCAAATGAGGCTGGAGCTGTAACTGTAGAATTAAATACTTCTCTATTACTTCTTCCTAAAGAACCAATGGAAAGAAGAATCGCAGATCGTAGAGTTGGATTTTTTACTCGAAATTTTGTTCGCTTTAGCGATATACAACAAGAAGTGGAGAGAATTGAATTCGCTGTACGTTGGCGCTTAGAACCAAAAGATGGTGAATGGGAAAAATGGCGCAAAGGCGAAATGGTTGAGCCTAAAAAACCTATAGTATATTATATAGATCCTGCTACACCAAAGCAATGGCGCAAACATTTAATTGCTGGTGTAAATGACTGGCAAGTAGCTTTTGAAAAAGCTGGTTTCAGAAACGCTATTATGGCTAAAGAATGGCCAGAAAATGACACTACCATGAGTATGGAAGATGCTCGTTTCTCTGTTATCAGGTACTTAGCTTCTGATATTGAAAATGCTTCAGGTCCAAATAACAACGATCCAAGAAGTGGGGAAATTTTAGAAAGTCATATTCAATGGTACCACAACGTAATGAAGTTGGTACACGATTGGTATATGGTTCAAACAGCAGCTGTAGATCCAGGTGCTCGTAAAATGAAATACGACGATGAATTAATGGGCGACTTAATTCGTTTCGTATCATCTCATGAAGTTGGTCATACACTTGGTTTATACCACAACATGGGAAGCAGCAGTAAAACACCTGTAGAAAAATTAAGAGACAAAGCTTGGGTAGAAGCCAATGGTCATACCGCTTCTATTATGGACTATGCACGTTTTAATTATGTAGCACAACCTGAAGACAATATTGGTAGAAAAGGCTTGTATCCAAGAATTGGTGATTACGATAAGTGGGCAATGAAATGGGGTTATGGCTACATTCCTGGAAAAAATGAAGAGGAAACAAAATCAAACAGCAGCAAAATGGTTACTGCTGCTTTAAAAGAAAATCCAAGACATTGGTTTGGATCTTATGAGCAAGGTAATAATGCCGACCCTAGAAGTCAGAGCGAAGACTTAAGCGATAATGCTGTTAAAGCTTCTGAATATGGTATCATGAATTTAAAAAGAGTCATGAAAGGATTGCCAGAATGGACAAAGGAAGAAAATGATCAATATGAAAACATAGGTGTAATGTATGGTCAAATACTTGGACAATTCAGACGATATGCTGGTCATGTAACTGCTAATGTTGGTGGTGTATATGAAACATTTAATTTATCAGAGTCAAAAGAAGCTGTTTATGAAGTAACACCTAAAGCTCGTCAGAAAGAAGCAGTGGCATATTTAAATAAACAAGTTTTTGAAACACCTACATGGCTTATTGATAAAGAGTTGTGGAATAAAATTAACAACCCTATTAGTAATGATCCTGTAATGACTTTACAAGAATCTGTTTTAGGAGGATTGGTTAGTACAACTAAGCTTGGTCGATTACAATTAGCAAGCAACCGTTTTGGGTCTGACAAAGCTTATAATACCATGGATTTATTAAGCGATGTTGAAGCTGGAATTTTTAGTGAATTGAAATCTAAAAAAACAATCGACCAATACCGTAGATTATTGCAAATGAGTTATGTAGATAAAATGATTGATATTATTAATCCAGCACCTACTTCAGGAATTGCAATTTTTACAGGCGGAGGAAGAGGTGGTGCTTCAATTGATTTGAACAAAAGTGATGTTCCTGCAATTGTAAGAGCTCAACTGGTTGCTTTACGTGCGCAGATTACCAGCGCCTCACTTAGCTTTGGTGATAAATTAAGTAAAATACATTTACAAGATTTATCAGATAAAATCAAACAAGGCTTAGATCATAAATAACAATTGAATAAATAAAAGTTAATTGCTTTTTAAACCTCACAGTAAATATGCTGTGAGGTTTTTTTATGGCTTAATTTTGGCTAAAGGTATTTTATGCGATTTATTAATATATTATTCTTACTAATTGTTTCAACTGCTGCTTTTTCTCAGAAAAAAGAAACTATTTGGGGCTACTTAAAAGACAGTGTTACTAATGAACCAATAATATTAGCAAGTGTAGCCAATTTTGAAACTAAGAAAACTGTAATGACGAGTAACAAGGGTAGGTTTAAAATTGAAGTAATCGATAATCAAATTCTTTCATTTGCTGCAGTTGGTTACTTTTTCGACACAGTTACATTTCATAAAAATTTACTAGTAAAAGATACATTGTATTTATTTCTTAAACCATTAGTTAGTTCATTAGGAAACGTTACAGTATATGCAAAATCTACAAACACCTATAGAGAAGATAGTATAGAAAGAAGAAAAGATTTTATGGGTGATAGGGTTCAATATACAATTCCGTCTGTTGCATTATCAAACACAGGTGCAGGATTAGGAATAAATATTGATCGTTTCTCGAAGCATGAAAAAGAAAAAAGAAAAGCTTTTGCATTTTTTGAAACAAATGAAAAAGAGGAATATATTAATTACAGATTCCCCGCTTCTGTTGTAACAAAATATAGCGGATTAAAAGACGAAGCACTACAAGATTTTATGCAACTTCATCGACCGTCATATGAATGGTTGAGAAAACATAAAACAGAAGAAGATATTAAGTATTATATCAATGATAGGTTGAAAGAGTTTTTTAAAAGATAAAACTACTCATACCGCAACGCAACTATAGGATTTAATTTTGCTGCTTTCATTGCAGGATATATACCAGCTGCAAGGCCTACAATAGAGCAGATTATTATTCCGAAAGCAACCCAAGCCCATGGAACAATGAATCCTGTTTTAAGAATTATTCCAAATATATTACCTACTAAAATTCCTAGAATAATTCCAAAAATTGCACCTAATAAACTAATGATTACACTTTCGAATAAAAACTGTTGACGTACATTTTTACTTTTACCCCCAATGGCTTTTATCAACCCAACTTCTTTTGTTCTTTCGTTTACAGAAACCAACATTATATTCATTAAACCAATGGCAGCTCCTATTAAGGTAATCAATCCAATTGCGCTTGCAGCTCCAGTAATACTACTTAAAAACCCAATAAATAATTCAGCAAATTTATCGCTCTTTTCTACTGCAAAATTATTTTCTTCAATTGGTTCTAATTTTCGCACTGCTCTAAAAGTAGAAGTAGCTTCATCGGTTGCAACTGGTAATTCTTTAATACTACTTACAACTACTCCTAACAAATAAGATGAACTCGCATTAGCAAATCTGCGCACATTAGTGTAAGAAGTTAACACCATATCATCTTGCCTTAGCATTGCACTAGAACCCTTACTTTTTAACAAGCCAATTATTCGATAAGGTGTGCTCCCAACTCTAATCACTTTATCGATACATCTTTCTGGATTATTTCCAAACAATTTAATTGCAACATTGCTACCAACTAAACAAACATTTCTTCCACTTTGAATATCCAATACATTTAAATTTCTTCCAATATTAATATTATACCCATTTACAGCTAAATAATTTTCATCGCCACCCCAAACAGTAATCTGAGGATTGGTTTTTTTATCGCCGTAGTGCAGTTCTTGTCCACCCGGACCTCTTCTATAAATACAAACAGCCGCGCCTGGAAAATTATAGTTAGCTTTAAAAAACTCTGCTTCTTCTAATCGAATTGGTTTTCCAAGACTCGATTTTTTTATTTTTAACCCTCTTTTTGTTTTTTTAGTTTCATCATCTCCACCATTCCGCCCAAATCTTACTCTTGATTCTTTAAATCGAATATTAAAAGCATTAGCTCCCATTGATGAAAAGCTTTCCTTTAAACTTTGGTTCATTGCTTCAATAGCAGTAATAATACCTATTAAAGCCATTATACCAAATGCTATAATTGCGATGGTAATTCCAGCTCTCAGTTTATTGCCTTTTACTGTACGCCAAGCTAAGTTTAAAGAATCAAAAGTGGTCATTGCTCAAAATTTACATGCTCTATTAGCCTAAAGGTAATAGGGTTTGCGTAAAACAGGGCAGCTTAAGGGTTAATTATGAAGAGTGGTTAAAAATAGAACCAATTGAGCACTAGAGAAGGAAGAACGCCAATTACCATTATAGCAACAGCAACTAAAAATACTCCATATTTAAATTGAGAAGTAATTTCAGCTGTTTCAGGAGACCCGTTTTTAAAGTACATTGATTGTATTACTTTAAAATAATAATATACACTTACACTAGCAAATAGCACAGCAACAACTACAATCCAAAGTGATCCCCCAGATTTTACTACTGAAGCCAACATATAATACTTAGCAAAAAAACCTGCGGTTAATGGAATACCAGCCAACGACATTAAAAATACAACTGCAGAAAAAGCTATGATAGGTTGAGCTTTTGCAAGTCCATTAAATCCATCAAAAGTATAATCTTTAACTTTTATTAAAACTGCAAAAAAGCCAATTGTTGCTAGGCAATAAGCAACTGCATATAATAAAATACCTTCTTTTGCTAAATCATTTTTACTGTATAATGCAAACAACATAAAGCCAGCTTGTGAAATGCTAGAATAAGCCAACATTCTTTTGATGCTTTGTTGAAAAACAGCGGTAATGTTTCCTACTAATAAAGTAGCAACAATTACAAATGATAATAAAATTTTCCAAGATGGGCCGAGTAGATTGGTATTGGCATCAAATAAATTTAGAAAAGCAAAAAATCCTGCTGCTTTTACAACTGTAGACATAAATGAAGTGAAAACTGCAGGTGCTCCATCATACACATCAGGCGTCCAGAAATGAAATGGAGCAGCTGAAACTTTAAAACACATCGAAACAAATAAAAGTATTAGCCCAGCTATTTGCAAAAAAGAAGTTGATATACCAATTCCAGAAGAAGGGGGTGTGATAACTACTAAAGCAAATGAACCTGTAGCTCCATATACAAGCGCAATACCCATTAGCATTATGCCTGTTGAAAATGCACCCATCAAAAAATATTTTAAAGAAGCTTCATTACTTTTTAAATTCTTTTTATCTGATCCAGTAAGGATATAAAGCGGTATCGACATTATTTCGATGCCTAAGAACAACATAAGTAGCCCATTAAAAGAAGTAAGAATACTTGTTCCGCATAAAACAAATAAAATTAATGCATAGTAATCAGCAACATTAACACCTGCTTTTTCAATATCGGAACCGCTTAATAAAACAAAAATAATTGTAGCTGCAATTAAGATGGAATTAAAAAATAATCCGAACTTATTAAAATGTAATAAATCATGTGTATCTATATTAACAGAAAAAATACTGTATGTATCCAATAAATTTACCACCAACAATAACACTAACGCTATAATTGCGATTACTGTAATTGAAGATTTTTTTGGGAAAATGATGCCACTGAACATCATTACTACACCCATAATTGCTGAAAATATAATTGCGTTCATAACTGTCTAGATATTCAATTTATTTTTTACCGAATAAACCCGCTACACTGTCTTTTGTTAAATCAATTAATGGTTGTGGGAAAATTCCAAACGCGATAATCATTAATGCAATAATTACCAAAACCAGTTTTATATTAAAACTGATTTCTGTTGCTTTTGAAGTTATAACGCTTACCTCACCATAAATTACTTTCTGAACCATATTTAATGTGTACACTGCTGCTAATATAATGCTAACTCCAGCTGCTGCTGCTATCAAAATATTGTATTTAAATAATCCACTAAACATTAGAAACTCTCCTATAAATGAATTGGTAAGTGGCAATGCAATATTAGCCAACGACATAATAACTAGTAAAATTGCTAGTACAGGTGCCTTTTGTGCCAATCCGCCAAGTTCACTTAATTTTCTAGTACCCAATTTTTGCTCTATTAAATCTGCAACTATCCATAAACCAATTACATTAATACCGTGATTGAACATTTGAATCATTACACCATAATAAGCTGCTTTATTGCTAGTAAACATTGCAGCACACATTAAACCAATATGTGCAATAGAAGAATAAGCAATTAATCTTTTAATATCATCTTGTTTAATTGCAACTAAAGAAGCATACAACATACCAGCTACTGCTAATAAAATAATAATATTAGCATTTTGTGCAGAAGCTATTGGAAACACAGGAAGTAACCAACGAAAAACTGCAAATACACCCATCTTTACCATAATACCGCTTAATACCATAGTTGTTGCTGTAGGTGATTGCTCATAAGCATCTGGCTGCCAAGTGTGGAGTGGGAAAATAGGCATCTTAATTGCGAATGCAATAAAAAATAACCAGAACATATACGTCTGCTCATTATCATTTAAAATAGCATGATAAAATGATTGTAAAGCAAATGAATGATCGGGTGTATGAAAATACACATTTAAAATTCCAACCAACATCAAAAGAGATCCTATAAATGTATAAACGAAAAATTTAAAAGTAACAGCGATTCTTTTTTCTCCACCCCATAATGATGCAAGAAAATAAACAGGTATTAATGCAAGTTCCCAGAAAAAATAAAACAGCAATGCATCC
>JBKJQV010000070.1:0-5505 GCA_046593815.1 Sediminibacterium sp.
CACGAGCTGAGGCTCAGCTTACTATCAAGACTAATAATAAAACAATTACCCTGCAATCGAGTGGTATTGAATATGCAGTTTTACCTAATAAAGATTTTACAAGTGCAACTTTAAAAACAATAAAAAAAAGTGAATGGAAAAAATTAGAAACCAATAAGATTCCAATAAGTTTTAACGCTAATAGTATTTGGCTAAAAATTCCACTAAAAGTTATAAAAAATTACGGAAATTTTGACTTAGTAGAAATAGAAAATCCGCATATCAATTATTTACGTTTTTGGGTAGTTAGAAATGATTCTATTCAACAACAAAGTGAGTTAACAGGCGACAATACGATATTTTCAACGCGACCGCTACCAACTACTTCATTTGTAATGCCAATACGAGATCATACAGAAGAATACCTCGTAATAGTGGCAGACAAAAAATTTACAAAACTAGACTTACCGATTCATTTTTGCAGCACCAATTATTTTTTACATAATCAATTTAAGACTAGTTTATTCTGCGGACTTTTTGTTGGAATTCTAATTTTATTAGCTTGTATCAATATAAGTTTGTACATCGCAGTAAAAGAAATGATATACCTATGGTACAGTATTTATTTGTGTTTAACTTGTTGTTATGTATTAATTAACGAAGGCATTTTTTTTAAGTATTTGTACCCCAATCTACCAATTTTAAATGATGTGGTAAGGCCCGGTTCGCTAATTTTATCATCAGTTCCTTTATTTATTTTTTTCAATGGACTTTTGGATATTAAGACACATAAACCCACACTATATAAATGGAATGTCCGAGTTATACTTTGTTATTTTTTTATTTTGATCATAGCCTTAATTTCTTCATTTGTCGGAGACAAAAAGCTACAAGGATTTTGGCTCACAACATCAAGTATAATTTCACCGTTTGTAGTAATATCTTTTTTAATCGAGGCAATTTATTGTTATAGAGCTAAAATAGCTTATGCTTCCTTCATATTGGCTTCGTATGCTGGTATTACAGTGCTTATTTTGATATTTATTTTAGGGCAAAATGAACTTATGCCAGAAAATATATTTACTCGCAATGCAAACTATTTAAGTATCCTTTACGAAAGTTTGGTGATGTTAATAGCTCTAATATGGAGATACAAAGAAAATAAGAAAGAAAGTGAAGATCGATTAGAATTGAGCCACCAAAATCAATACAAGTTATACAATAAAATTGCAGTTTGGCAAGAAAAGGAGATGCATAGAGTGGCTTCCATTTTACATGATACTGTAGGTGCAAACCTTGGTTTTTTAAGATTAGAAACAGATAACATGGTATTAACAGAAGATGGACGAAACAAAATTGCAGAGCATATAACACGAATTGGCAATGAAGTAAGAAATATGAGCCACTCATTTTCTCCAATTATATTACAAAACAAAGGTTTGTATAAATCCATTGATGAAATGGTAAGTATCATTAAGCAAGATAGTCCAATTGACCTCCGTTTTGAATGGCATGTAGAAAACCAAAAACTATCGCTACAGTATGAAATAATTGTATATAGAATAATTCAAGAAATTTTACAAAATCTATTAAAGCATTCAAAAGCCAAATATGCATTTTTGCAAATAATTCTAGAACAAAATCTAGTTTCCATTTATTTGGAAGATGATGGAGTTGGAGTAAATACTTTACTTAATTCAAATGGAGTTGGCTTAAAAAGTATCGAGAATTTAGTAACTATTTTAAATGGAAATTATAAAGTTGAATCTAGCCTTGAAAGCGGGTTTAGTATTTCTATAGAATTTAATCAAAATAATCATGATAAAATATAAAATTGGTATAGCTGATGATCATGTATTATTTACGGAAGGAATTAGCAATATTATTGCCAATGACCCTTCATTGGAGTTAGTCTTCACTACTACTAGCGCAACAAAAATATTTGAATTGATACAGTTACATGATATTGATTTTTTATTTCTAGATGTAAATCTTCCGCCAAATAATGGAATAGAAATTCTTCATCAATTAAAAAAAGAAAATAAACATCTTAAAGTTATGATCTTATCGATGTACCAACCAGTTGATATATCACTAGATATCAAAAAATTTATAGGAGATGCCTATGTTTTAAAAATTTCTGGCAAACATATTTTAGAAGACGCAATTGAAAACATGAAAATAGGTTCCCAATATTTAGATCCAAATATTCTTTCAATAAATCCTATACAAGATTCATTTACTAATCAATTAAAATTATCAAAAAGAGAACAGGAAATTATTTCATTAATAGCAATCGGAAAAACAAGCAGAGAAATAGCTGATTTACTTTTTTTAAGTGAGTTAACTATAAAAACGCATCGCAAAAATATCAGCATAAAACTGGGCAGTAAAGGAATAGCTGATTTGCTCAATAAAACTATCAAGCCAAACAACAAAGTGTAGTATTTTTACAATTATGTACTTCGGAACTTACCTATAAAGAAATAGCCGATCAAAAGGAAATAGCTTTTAGAAGCTTAGATAATTATAGCAGAAATTTATTTGAAAAAACTGGAATCAAATCTAGAATAGGATTGGTGCTTTGGGCATTATAGAATAAATTAATTACTTATTAATTACTTCATCTAGCACAGGCCTGGAGGCCTGCGCCAGCAAAGTAATAATCTAGCGCAGGTCTCAGACCTGTGCTAACAAATTAATCACTCCTCAAAATAAACGCGTTTAACACGTTGACTAATACCAGTCATTATTTCATAAGGAATAGTATCGGTTGCTAACGCCAACTCTTGCACTTTAATATTATTGCCGAAAACCTCTACTATATCTCCAGCATTAACGGATGGAATATTAGTAACATCTAACATGGTCATATCCATACATATATTTCCAATAACAGGCGCAAATTGACCATTAACCAACATTCTACCAATTCCATTGCCTAGCTTCCTACTATAGCCATCTGCATAACCAATTCGTACTGTTGCAATCATACTATCTTTTTTAACCAATCCCTTTCTGCCATAACCTACAGTTTCTCCTGCTTTAATTGCACGAACTTGAGCCACCGTAGTTTTTAAAGTAGCAACAGTTTGTAAATTCAATTCGTTTGAATTTGCACTATCAACACCATACAAACCAATACCTAAACGGACCATATTAAACTGAAAACTCGGGTTCCTTATAATCGCTGCAGTATTGGCGATATGTTTAATAACTGCATACCCTACTGCACGCTCAATACTATTACCAATGGCATTAAATAAGGATACTTGTTGCCTTGAAAATTCATCTTGAAATGAATCTTCGCTAGCTACTAAATGACTCATTACCGACTTCACCATCATGGTATGCTGCTCAATTATCATTTGCAATAACGCAGGAATATCGGAAGGTTCAAAACCTAGCCGATTCATTCCAGTATTAAGTTTAATATGAATTGGATACTGTTTAATTCCTTGCTTTAATAAGTAATTATTAAAAGCATGATACAATTGAAACGAAAATATTTCTGGTTCTAAATCGTAATTAATCAATGCATCAAATGTGTTTTCATCGGCACTCATTACCATTATTGGCAAACTAATTCCTGCTTTACGCAACTCCACTCCTTCATCGGCATAAGCAACTGCTAAATAATCTACTTGCTGTTGTTGCAGTCTTCTGGCTATTTCCCCAGCCCCACTGCCATAACTAAATGCTTTAACCATCGCCATAAGTTTTGTTGCGGGTAATAATAAAGATTGATAAATTTTTAAATTATTCACCATGGCAGTTAGGTTGATTTCCAAAACTGTTTGATGTACTTTTTCTTCTAACCAATGAGCAATTTGCTCGAACTCAAATTTACGTGCACCCTTCAATAAAATGTATTCATTTTGAAAAGATTGGTGATTGGCATGTTTAAGAAAACTAGCAGTTGAAGGATATAAATGGACTTTAAATGGCAAACTAGGTTGATCTTTAAAGTACTGAGTAATTGAATTGCCAATTCCATAAAATGTAGCAATCTGTTTACTAATTAGTAATTCAACTACATCTTTATACAAATCTGCATCTTGTTGTTTAGATTCTACAATATCAGATAAAATAACAATGGTAGCATTATTGCCCGACTGCTCCTTTAAATAATTTAATGCCAATACCAACGACATTTTATCGTTGCTGTAACTATCATCTAATAAAAAACAATTATTAACTGCTTTGCGTAATTGCATCCGCATATCTACGGGAGCCAATAACAAAATTCTTTGTTGAATAACCGATTGCTCGTAACCCATTTGCAGCAATGTAGTAAAGCAGGTTAGCGTATTTTGAATGGACACGTCATCACTAAAAGGAATAACTAATTCTATATCATCATCCTTCCATTTAGCAATAACAGTAGACTTATTCAACTGTTTGGTTACAGATATAATTTGCAATGTATTATCATCAGCAATGCCCCAACTAATTATTTTTCCATTTATTGAAATGGGTTGGTTACAATAATCTTTTGCAACAATAACTGACTCAACATTTTTAAATAACAAACATTTTTCAGCAGCTTTTTCATTTTTATCAGCAAAGCCCTCGCTATGAGCTTCACCAATATTGGTAAGAATGCCAATTGTGGGTTGAATAATTGTTGACAATGCTTCCATCTCTCCATTTGTAGAAATACCTGCTTCGAAAATTCCCAGCGTATGGTGTTGATTCATTTGCCAAACACTTAATGGAACACCAATTTGAGAATTATAGCTCCTCGGACTTCTAACAATATTATAATCGGCTTGAAGTAATTGAAATAACCACTCTTTTACAATTGTTTTACCATTACTTCCTGTAATACCAATTACGGGAATATTAAATTGAATGCGATGATCAATTGCAATTTGTTGAAGCGCTTTAATTGAATTAGATACCTGCAAAAAATTTGCATCAGGAAATAGGTGTTTATCAATCAACTCATCTATTACAAAACTCCTAACGCCTTTATTGTAAACCTCGTTAATGAAAGATGCACCAGTTCTTCTAGGACCACGGATTGCAAAAAACAAGGTCTCTTCTGGAAACACCACTTTTCTACTATCAGTTACTAAATATTTAATTGGAATATTACTAAAATCACTACCTGAAAGGTCAAGCAAATTCGCAATTTTTGGTAATGAAAAATCCATGTTTTTTAATTTACTGAACTGTCTATAACATCTGCTGGTGTACCCTTTTTGTTCCTTACTATTGAATAAAGAATTGAACCAGAAATGCATAGCAATATTATTCCTAATGAAATAAACACTTGTGTTGATTTGTCAATCCAGTTGTTTATAAAATGTTCACCTAACATTTTTGCTCCAATAATAATTAGTACAATAGCAATACCTTGTTGTAAATAATCGAATTTAGTAACAGCGCCTCTTAATAAAAAGAACAATGAACGCAAACCCAGGACTGCAAAAATATTTGAAGTATAAATAATCATTGGATCTTTTGAAATACCCATTACTGCTGGTATTGAATCTAGTGCAAATACCAAATCTATTCCAG
>JBKJQV010000126.1:0-4654 GCA_046593815.1 Sediminibacterium sp.
GTTGAAGCGGCAAGGAGAAGACCCTACCAGAATGTTTGCAGGTGAAGGTGGTCCTGAAAGAACCAACAAGCGTTTTCATTATGTGTCATTAGGACAACCAGCAATTCGTTTATCTACTGCTTTTGATAGTGTTACTTTATATGGTGAAGACCCTGCACATCGTCCAGATATTTTTGGTAAAGTTGGTAATAGTGGAGTTAGTATTGCTACTGTAGATGATGCCAAAAAATTATATTGTGGCTTTGATTTATGTGATGCAAAAACATCGGTAAGTATGACAATCAATGGTCCTGCTCCTATGATTTTAGCATTTTTTATGAATGCAGCTATTGATCAACTTTGCGAAAAATGGATTACTGATAATAATGATTGGGATAGAGTAAATAAAATAATAGAAGAAAAGTTTGCTCATTTGCCCAAACCTATTTACTACAACCCAGCGCTGCCAGAAAGATTACCAGAAGGGAACAATGGTTTAGGAATTGGTTTGTTAGGATTAAGTGGCGATGAAGTTCTTCCTTCTGAAATATATCAACAAATTAAAGCAGAAGCTTTAAAACAAGTAAGAGGAACAGTTCAAGCTGATATTTTAAAAGAAGATCAAGCACAGAATACTTGTATATTTTCTACTGAGTTTGCTTTGAAATTAATGGGAGATGTTCAAGCATATTTTATTGAGAATTCTGTTCGTAATTTTTATAGTGTAAGTATTAGCGGTTATCATATTGCCGAAGCAGGAGCAAATCCAATTACACAATTAGCTTTCACTTTATCAAATGGATTTACTTACGTAGAATATTATTTAAGTAGGGGGATGAAAATTGATGATTTTGCACCAAACTTATCTTTTTTCTTTAGTAATGGCATGGACCCAGAATACAGTGTTATAGGTAGAGTTGCCCGACGAATATGGGCTAAAGCAATGAAATTAAAATACAAAGCAAACGATCGTTCTCAGAAACTGAAATACCATATTCAAACAAGCGGAAGAAGTTTGCATGCTCAAGAAATTGATTTTAATGATATAAGAACAACTTTGCAGGCACTCTATGCAATTTATGATAACTGTAATAGTTTGCATACAAATGCTTATGATGAGGCAATAACCACTCCAACTGAAGAAAGCGTAAGAAGGGCTATGGCTATTCAATTAATTATTAATAGAGAATTGGGCACAGCCAATACAGAAAATTTTATTCAAGGAAGTTTTGCTATTGAAGAGCTAACAGATTTAGTTGAGGAAGCTGTTTTAGTTGAATTTGAAAGAATTACCGATAGAGGTGGAGTACTTGGTGCAATGGAGAGGATGTATCAGCGTAATAAAATTCAAGAAGAAAGCCTTTATTACGAAACATTAAAACATACCGGTGAATTGCCATTAATAGGCGTAAATACTTTTCTCAATAAAAAAGGTAGTCCAACTATTTTGCCAAGTGAAGTTATCCGAAGTACAACAGATGAAAAAGAGCAACAAATTCAAAATTTGCTTGCTTTTCAATTGGCAAACAAGGAAAAAAGCGAGGCTGCTTTAGAAAAATTAAAGCTGGCAGCAATTAATAACGAAAACTTATTTACTGAGTTAATGGAAACTGTAAAATACTGTTCATTGGGCCAAATTACAACAGCCTTATATTCAGTAGGGGGTCAGTATCGAAGAAATATGTAACTTAATATTATGAAAAAACAAATCATTATCATTTTCTTATCTATAACTGTTTTTTTTGGAAATTCATTCGGACAGCAGTATCGTAAAATTGATACAACGATGAAGTTGGGGAAAGCTGGCTACAAGGTACTTTGTAGTAATAAAAGTGAAATTAAAAATAATGTTAGTATTACTCCAATAGGTTTTCAAAATAATGCTCGTGATGTAAGTTTTGAAATTAAAGGACGGATATTGAAAGCTGAAGTAGATGATTTAAATAATGACGTTTTTCCTGATTTGGTATTGTATGTATTTGAGCCTGGAGATAAAGGAAGGGGAAATGTAATAGGTATTTCATCAGTAAATAATGAGAATTTTGCCCCAATTTCTTTTCCAGATATTGTAAATGATCCTAAATTAAGAAGTGGCTATAATGGATTTGATTCTTTTTTATTAATGGAAGGAACACTAATGCGCCGTTTTCCTGTTTATTCAGTTGATTCAACTAATCCCAAACCAACGGGAATGATAAGGCAGATTCAGTATAAGGTAATTAAAGATGTAAAAGAGGGTCTTAAATTCAAAGCTCAACGTAGCTATGAATACGCAAAACAATAGCCAAATTAATTAATTGTTTTAATGCTTTAACTTTTGGTCTTAATTGTATCTTTAAGAACTTAATCTTAAAGAGATGTTTAAATTTTTATCCCTAATTGCTATTTTTTTTGTTTCAATTTTTGTGAATGCTCAAACAATTGAACAGGTTGAAGCCAATAAAATCACTTTGCCTAATGGTTGGTCGCTTACTCCAGTTGGTAGAAATTTTCCTTTAGGAGATTTACCATTAAATATGGTTGTAAGTAAATCAAAAAAATTAATGGCTGTTACCAATAATGGGCAAAGTGTTCAAAGTATTCAATTGATTGATCCTTTTACTGAGAAAGTAATCGACACTAAAATAATAGGTAAGAGTTGGTATGGATTGGCATTTAGCGATGATGCAAAAAAATTATATGCATCTGGCGGGCATGATAACTGGATATTAGTATATGGTATTAACGAAAATAAATTAACTGACCCTGATACATTAATACTAGGGAAAAAATGGCCTAATAAAATCGGGCCTTCAGGAATTGCAATTGATAATGAAAAGCAGTTAATGTATGTAGTAACTAAAGAAAACAATAAGCTCTATATTATTAATTTAAAAACCAAAAAAGTTGAATTTGAGTTTGCATTAGGTGGCGAGGCCTATGCATGCCAATTATCTCCCGATTGCAAACAATTATATATAAGTTGTTGGGGATGCGATAAGCTGTATTTTTTTGATACTGATCAAAGAAATATTATAGCCGAAATAAATGTAGGCGATAATCCAAATGAAATATTGCTCAATAAAAAAGGTAAATTATTATACGTTGCTAACTCAAACGATAACTCAGTTTCTGTTATCAATATAGAACAGAGGAGAGTAACTGAAACTTTAAATGCAGCATTATACCCCGATGCTCCTAATGGTTCTACTTCTAATGGATTAGCTTTAAGTACCGACGAAAAAACA
Organism: Sediminibacterium sp.; assembly: GCA_046593815.1. Taxonomy (GTDB): domain Bacteria; phylum Bacteroidota; class Bacteroidia; order Chitinophagales; family Chitinophagaceae; genus Sediminibacterium. Next base: position 3,207 of record JBKJQV010000126.1, read on the forward strand.
CTTTATATTGCCAATGCAGATAATAATTGTTTATCAATTTTTGATGTAAGTAAACCACTTGAAAGCAAGAGCATGGGATTTATTCCTACCGGATGGTATCCAACCAATGTTAAAGTTGTTGGTAAAAAAATTTTTGTAACGAATGGAAAAGGATTTTCCTCGATGGCTAATCCTTATGGCCCGAACCCTTTTGCCAATAAACAAATTGTAACTTATCAGGAAGGTGATCCAAATAAGCCAAAAGATGTACAATACATAGCCGGTTTATTTAAAGGCACGATGAGTGTAATTGATATTCCTACACAAAATGAGTTAGGTATTTATTCTCAAGTAGTATATAGAAATACGCCTTATAATAAAGTCAAAGAATTTTTGGTTCAAGGTGAAGAAGGAAATCCAATTCCGCGAAAAGTAGGAGCACAAGGACCAATTAAATATGTGTTCTATATTATTAAAGAAAATAGAACATATGATCAAGTACTAGGAGATATGAAAGAAGGAAATGGTGATCCACGTTTAACTTTATTTGGAGAAAACATAACTCCTAATCAACATAAACTTGCGAGAGAATTTGTATTACTCGATAACTTTTATGTAGATGGAGAAGTGAGTGCAGATGGACATAATTGGAGCACTGGTGCATATGCAACAGATTTTCTCGAGAAGAATTGGGTTAGCAGCTATGGTGGTCGTGGTGGTAGTTATGATGCAGAAGGCAACAGAGCTGTAGCAAATAATAAAGGAGGCTTTATTTGGGATCATTGTGCAAAAGCTGGTGTAAGCTATAGAACATATGGAGAGTTTGCTGATAATTATAAACCAAATATTCCTATATTAAAAAATCATTTCTGTACTTATTTTACAGGATATGATAATAGAGTTACTGATACGGCTAGGTTTTATCAATGGAAACGCGACTTTGATTCTCTCTTATCTGTAAATGCTGTTCCTAGATTTAATTCAGTTCGTTTTTGTAATGATCATACAGAGGGTTTGAGGTTAGGTCGTCCAACTCCATATGCGCACGTAGCAGATAATGATTTAGCTGTTGGTTTATTTGTAGAATATTTGAGTAAGAGTTCTATTTGGAATGAAACAGCCATATTTATTTTAGAAGATGATGCTCAAAATGGGGCAGACCATGTAGATGCTCATCGAAGCCCTGCTTACCTTGCTGGAGGCTTTGTTAAGAGAGGCTTTGTGGATCATACAATGTATTCTACTTCATCAATGTTAAGAACAATGGAATTAATTTTAGGGATACCTCCAATGTCGCAATACGATGCAGCTGCAACTCCGATGTGGAGATCATTTAATAATAAATCATATTCCACATCATTTAATTCAATCGTTCCTTCCATTAATTTAATGGATAGAAATACGGCAATGAATGAATGGCAAAAACGCTCCGAAAAATTTGACCTTACTAAAGAAGATGCAGTGCCTGA
>JBKJQV010000355.1:0-12447 GCA_046593815.1 Sediminibacterium sp.
AAGTATAATAGTAGATATTTGAAAAGATAATTATCCAAATCTTCCTCCTACAATTGACGATTCTATAACAGCTTCGGCATTTCCTACTATAACTACCGCTACTAAATCAGTAGATAATGTACTAACAGGATGGACTACATCTATTTCTGCTGGAAATACGTTAAGGTTCAATGTAAATTCTTGTACATCAATAACTAGAGTATTACTAAGTATAAAAATAACTAAAACATAAAAGGATAGGATATGAACTATGAAATTAAAGAAATACAAAGACAAGATGCAGATTTGCAAATAAACGTTGTAGTTAAGTTTTATGATGAAGAAGCAACTTTTGAAAGAGTGTCTGTTCTAATTATACCTGAAGAGCAACTAGGCCAAGCAGATGAAGCGTTTATAATAAACAAAATATTATTAGAGCAAGAAAGGTTTGAAAAATTATTGCAAATAGAAAAATTAGCAAAAAGTATTAAATAATGGCAAGAATGGCCACCATAGCAACAGGTAATTTTACTACGGCTGGAACGTGGGGTTTAGTAAATGCAACATTATATGCTAATAGTGAGACATCTAGTGTAGTGTGTGCAACTTCTTATGGAACAGCAGCAAGATCAGCAACAGCTACGCCTGGGGCTATAACGGTATCGCATATTGGAGTAAAATTATCAGTTAGGACAGGGACAACAGGAACCATGACAGTTCATATTGCTACGTCAGCACATGTAGAAGTGCCAAATACAGCAGTAACAATAAATACAGGAGATTTACCTGTAGCAGCTACAGCAGATTTAAATGGGGGATGGCATTTTTTTAAATTAGGAACTCCTGTAACTTTAACAGCGGCAACATTATATGAAGTTGAAGCATTAACAAGTAGTGCTTCACAAATCAGTTTATTTGCAAGTGCAGCAACAGTAGGTATGAGTTGTGCATTAATCACAACAACAACAGGGGCACCAGTAGCAGGAGATGACTTTATTATTAATGGTGAATATACAGGTCAAGGAACAAGTAATTCTTTTACTGTAATAATGAATCAAACTGCAACTACAGATTATGGATCAACTCCAACCGCTGCAAATTCACTTATAAGTCCTATTGCTATTTGTAATAAAGGGAGTTTAGTTTGGGGTACAACGGCTGCTACAAATTATAATTTAAAATTATCAAATTCATTAATAATTTATTCAGGGGGGATTTATGTACAAGGATCAAACGGAGCTGAATGTCCTAGAGATTCTAGTATGCAATTACAATTTGATTGTGGAGCAAATGTTGATTATGGCTTTACAAGAAGGGATTTAGGCAATAGATATGTTTATGGTTTAAGTAGAACAATTGGAAAAGATATTTATTTTTGTTATTTAAATACAGATGAAGCTGTAAATTCTACTTCATTAGGAGTTGATAGAGATACTGGATGGTTAACAGGAGATGCAATAGCTGTAGCAAGTACTACAAGAACAGCTTCTCAATGTGAAGCTGGTACTTTAAACGGAGCAGCAGGGGCAAGTACATTAACAGTGAATGGATTTGCAGGGGCTGGAGGTGGGGTTCTTAATGCTCATTCTGGTACAAGTCCTACCCAAGCAGAAGTTATTTTATTAACTAGAAATGTTAGAATTATTGGAGTATCTACTACTTTACAAACTTATATAGTGAGTGCAGCTACAGGAGTAGATGAATTTAAATGGTGCGAATTTAAATGGTTAGGATCTGCAACAAGTAGTAAAAGAGGAATTGATGTAAATACTTCAACTGGAAGTTTTTCTGCTACTTATTGTAGTTTTAGAGATTTTGTTGTTGCAAATTCCAATGGGTTAAATTGGGCATCCGCAAGTAATAATAATATTACATGTTCTTATAATGTTTTTTGGAACATTGCAAGTAATATGATCTCTTGTTTAAATACAACTAATACAAATATTATAGTAACATATTGCATTTTAATGCGTAATATTAGTGGAGCTATTTATAATTTAGGGGCAATGGCAGGAACTATTGATAATATAAATATAATAGGAGCTGCAACTTATGGAATATTAACTTCAGGAAATGGTGGTATAATAGGTACAATGTCAAACATAATAATACATTCATGCGCATCATATGGGTTTAACCTTGTATCAACAAATTTAGGAACTATAGATAATTTAACTATATATAGAAATACCAGTATTGGTTTATCATTTACTGCGGGAGATACAATTATTAATAATTTAGTTGCTTTTGGAAATGGTACGGCAAATATAGAGGTAACTAGTGGAGCAGCTTATTTAACTTTATATTCTCCAATACTTAATGGCGATACAACTTTTAGTACAAATACTGGAATATCATCAAGTACTTCTGGAGCTATTATAAAAATATATAGTGGAGATTTTTCAACAGTAACAGGTATTAAAACTGCTCATGCTGCTCAAGATATATTAACCAATAATTCAAATTCAATAACATTAATTAAATTAATTAATACAAAATTAGGAGCTACAAGCGAAATAAATGGACAAACTACAATGCTACCTAGTAGTATGATTAGTTCTCAAAAACACGACCAAACAGCAGGTTTGCATAAAACTTGGAAGCGTCAAGGAACAATAACAATTGAAACAACCACAACACAAGCAGGTGGACAATCAATGAAAATGACACCTTTGATTGCTACAGAAAAATTGGAAAGTTCTGGACACAATGGAGGCTTTAAAGTAGCTGTTACAAGCGGTCAAACTTGCACACCTACGATTTATGTATATGAGGACGCAAGTTATAATGGAGCAAGAGCTAGATTGATAGTTAAAAGAAATGACGCATTAGGCATAACAGCAGATACAGTTTTAGCTACAGCCACAGCGGCAAGTGATGCGGCTTGGGAAGCATTAACAGGAACAACAATTGCAGCAACGGATAATGGAGTTATGGAATTTGTAGTTGATTGCAATGGCACGGCTGGAAATTTATTTGTAGATACCTTTACTTGTGTAAACGCATAAATATGAATACTAATGATTTTACATATTGGCTAGATGGTATGGTTTACCCAACAGTAAACGAAGGTACTACAAATGCTATTAAATATTGGGATAATGGGTTTCCTTATCAGTACGTAAGCCAGCCTGTAACTAATACAGGTAGATCTTATGGATTTATATTAGGATTTTAAAAACAAATATAGTAAAAAGCAAATAAAAATCAATCAGTCTACTTATATTTGCTTTTAAAAATAAAAAATGGCAGTACCAAAATTTTCAATAGTTTTAATAACTAAAAATGAAGAAAAAACATTACCTAGATTATTTAAAAGTTTAGAAGAATTTTTAAGAAGAGGTGGGGATGTTAGTATATGCGACACTGGTTCTACAGATTCTACAGTTAGTGTTGCAAAAGAATATGGGGCGACGGTATATGAAGTTGGTGCTCAATTTATAAAAATTGTAGATAAAAACACAGTAAATAGTATAAATAAAAAGTTTGTTTCTACTAAAGATTTGCCTGTTATAAATAAAGATAATAAATTATTTAATTTTGCAGAAGCTAGAAATTGGATAAGCGGTAAAGCTAAAAATGATTTTATTGTTACAATGGATGCAGATGAAGCTTATACTAATTTTGATATTGATTATATTGATTCTTTAGTAATAGCAGGTATAGAGCAATTAGAATACCAATTTGTGTATGCGCACAATCCTAATGGTAGTCCAGCAATACAATTCATACAAAGCAAGGCTTTTGACAGGAGAAAAATGAAGTGGCAAAATATTGTACATGAAATGCTTGTAGGTGAAGCCACAAGATTATATGTAGAGCCAGATAAGATTCTACTAGAGCATTATCAAGAGATAGGGAAAGACCATAGAGGAAATTATTTAACTGGATTAGCATTAGATTGTTATCTTAATCCAACAAACGACAGAAATTCTCATTATTTTGCTAGAGAAATGATGTACACAGGTAGATACCGAAGTGCTATTAAGGAATTTCAAAAACATGTTGAAATGGATGGTTGGCAAGCAGAAAAAGCTCAATCATTTATATTTATAGGAGATTGTTATGGATATTTAAATGAAGTAGATAAACAAAAAAATAATTATCAACTGGCTTTTAATACAGATTCAAGTAGAAGAGAGGCACTAATAAAAATGGCTTTTGTTTATAAAGCTGAAAGTAATTGGAATGCAGTGGCAGCTTATGCAGCAGCAGCCTTAGAGATCAAATATAATGATTATTACGCCAATGACCAAGCAATGTATCAACATATTCCGCATGAGTTATTATACGAGGCGAAAGGATTTCTAGGCGACATTCCTGCCGCTCAATATCACTTAATGAAATGTTTAGACTGGCAACCATTTAATCCTAAATTTATACATGATACAAAGTTCTTTTTTGAATACCCTTGTAGTACAATAGAAGGATGGATGACTTTTAAAGAGCAATTATATTTATATAATACTGCAAAAAAGTTAAATGGGAAAACTATTGTAGAAGTTGGTAGTTGGAAAGGACGTAGTAGTAATGCATTACTTACAGGTAATGATAAAGGAATAGTTTTTTGTTTAGATACATGGCAAGGTTCTTCTAATATAGAAGATGATACAAATTGGATGGCAAAACAAGAAAATATTCTTTCTCAATTTAAAGCTAATACTTGTCAGTTTAATAATCTTGTCTTTATACAAAAAGATAGTATTGTTGGTGCAAATGATTTTGCTGATCAAAGTATAGATATGATTTTTATAGATGCAAATCATACTTATGAAGGAGTAAAAGCAGATATATTAGCTTGGTTACCAAAAGTTAAAATTGGTGGATTAATTACTGGTCATGATTATATGCCAAATACATGGCAAGAAGTAATACAAGCAGTGGATGAAATATTAGGTACTCCTGTAGAAATACATGATACTATTTGGGTACATATTAAAAAATAAATAATGATACCTAAAAATATATATACAGCTTGGTTTTCTGAGGATAATATTATACCAGAAAGAGAACAGAAATGGATAGAGTCTCAAAAGATTGAAGGATACGAACATATATTACTTACTTTAGATAATATAGATAAATCTCATCCATACATTCAAGAGTGCTTAAATTCTAAGTATAAGAGCAAAAAGTTTGTAAAACTTACAGATTTTATACGTATGCAAGTTTTATACCAAAACGGAGGATTTTTCTTAGATGCTGACGTTTCTATTTTGAATAAGCGTAACTTCAACAGTCTACTAAACAATAGTATGGTCGTTGGGTTAGAAGGACCAGGGACAATTCCAAATTCAGTAGTAATAGGATCTGCAATAGTCGGGGCAGAAATAGGAAATCCATACATTAAAGAATGGATGGATAGAGTTTTCAAAAACTTCCGAGGAGATACGGACGATTGTTATGAATCAAGTATGGACATTCTTAATATTATTGCAATAAAATATCAAGATAAGATAAAAATATTAGAACCAGATTATTTCTACCCATACAATCATGTTACAGGAAAAACTAATATTACAGATAGGACTATATGCATTCATCATTTTAATAAATCATGGATAGATATTTTACCAACAGTTAGTATTATAATTCCACAATTAGGAAGAGAAGATGAATTAGTAAAAGCTTTAGATAGTATAAAAAATTTAAATTACCCAAAAGAATTAATTGAAACATACATAGTGGAAGGAGATGATACTGTTCCACAAAAGTTAGCAAGAACTGTGCCTTCTATCTATTCTGATTATATTTGTTATTTTGCTAATGACACTATTTTTGACAAAGATTGTATAAAAAATGCAGTCATGTCATCAATAAGAAATAAAAAAGGATTAGTAAGTTTTAATGAGGCCACAATAGGTTTTGATAAAGGAAATATTTGTACTCATTTTATTATAAAAAGAGACTTAGTAAAAAGACTAGTAAATGAACAGGTTTTCGATCTTCGTTTTATTCATGTCGGCTGTGATAACTTTCTGTGGCGGCAATGTGAAATAATGAATGAATGCTATTGGGAAGAAACAGCAAAAATAGTTCATAATCACTTTTCAACAACAAAGACTGAAACACCAATGGATAGTACTTACCAAAAAGGATGGTCAAATATAGAAAAAGACAGAAAAACCTTACAGGATTTACTTAAAACGTTATAAAATATGTTTTTTTATGTAATTTCGAGTTAATGTGATTAAATAGCAGCCTAATTGTGAGATATTTAGGTAATTTTACATGTTATTATTCTTTAATATGTTCTTAAAGAAGAGCGTAGCCGGTACAGGTTCGGTAAAGGGAAAATACAAAAACAATATTTGAGGTGGGCCTCGTAGCCGGCATTTATATATGATCTATTAAAATTAATAAATGGGAGCAATACAGGAGTTTTTTCTTAATACTGTTAAATATTTCACTGAATTAAACAGTGAAAAGGCACTACGCTTTGGCATGGGAGCTTTGATTATATATTTATTCTATGGTCATAATCATGCTATTCAGACTGTAAATGATAATTTGCTTGCTTGTGAAAAGCGTACAGCCAATTTAATATCTGAAAGAGACAGTGTATTTACATTACGGTATAATGAACATAATGCAGAAATGCAGACAAGACTTGAACTAATGGAGAAGGTGTTGGCCGAAACTGAACGAAACAAGGTTGCAGTCAACACTATTTCGAATAAAATACAAAAAAAAGTCAATGGCATCAATTAAATTTATAATTATTCCAGCTTTCGCTTTCCTGTTTGTTTGGTTTGCAGTTGAACAGACTAAATTAGCTAAAATGGATTATAGCAATCATTTTGGATGTATAACTGAAAAATATAACAGCATTGATGTTAAATTCAAAAATGATTCTATTGATTTTATAAAGAAGATTCAGAATAACAGTAAAGAGATTAAGAAAGATTTGGTTTATCTACAAAAAGTGGATGTGCTTATTGATAGCATTATTGTTAAACCAAAAGACAAAAGAAAAGGAGATTTAGACAGACAACTAAAAGAAGTAAAAAAAATAAATCATAAATAATGAACGACATGCTAAAAAACCTAGATTTAAAGAAAATAATCATAGCTATATTAGTCTTTATAGGCTTATATTTTGGATATGATTTAACTATCACGCCAAAAGTGGTGACACCTGTAGAAACTGAACACACAGTGGATACACTGGTAATTGATTCAACGGTTGTAGACACCATGAAGTAATGGCTACTTTAACACTAAAGCGAACATACAAAAAAGCTGAAACCATTGGAATCCTAACGGGACCTGATACAAAACTTTGTACGGTAGAATTAAGATGGAATAACAATATTCATGGTGACAGCTGTATTCCTGAAGGAAAGTATAAAGTGGTGCCCAGAACAAGCCCTAAGCATGGAGATCATTTTTACATCACCAATGTCCCAGGAAGAGACATGTGTTTGTTCCACAGCGCAAACTATGCACGTGAACTTCTCGGTTGTGTAGCGCCGGGACTTGCGCATAAAGACATTGATGGGGATGGACTACTTGATGTAGTTAGCAGTAAATTGGCCATGGCACAATTGTTATATAGATTTCCGGATGGTTTTGATTTAAATATAATCAAAGCGTAAAAATACATTTAAACAAACGAGACAGTTTTTGTAATTTTAATATTTGATTTTGATTGGCTCCTGGTTCCCAAAGCCAGGAGTTTTTTTAACTACCTAAAATTCAATAGCATGAATAATTTTAATTGTGGAGCTGCAGGATGTAATGTTATCGGTCAATCCGTTAACAAAGTCATCGGTGGTGAAACAAAAAGCTAATTTGTATTAAACAAATATTTGTTTGTAAAAAATAAATAACAATGTTTTTTAGCATTTACGTTATTTTATTGCTATATTTTTGTGCATGCACGAATATAAGCTACCAACATTAAACAAAAAAAGTTCTGAGTTAATATTTGGAGTCAAGGACAGTTACAGGGCATATGTAGCATTGACAAAGCCAGCAGGAAGAGTTGGAACAAAAACACATCATCAAGTCATAAAAGAATTTGGTAAAAAAATAATGGATGCCATTTTATATAAGTCCTATGTTTTCAAGATACCAAATAATTTAGGCTCTATCTATATTGGTGAAGAGTTGAGCAAAAGAAAATATATCAAAACATTGAAACGTCAAGAAGACGGATCAGTTAAATTGATATTGATTCCAAACACAGGCTTAAGAAAAGTATTTAGGCTTCACTGGGATAAAGACAGTTGCAAAAATAAGCATAAAACTTTTTATCATTTTTATACAGAAAAAACGCCAAGAAGGATGATAGGCAGGTATATAGAAGAAGTAAATTCTAATTTAGAGAAAAAAAACTTTAGGGCAATCCCGATATTATGAAAACACGATACCTTCCTATAGCCGACGTTATTGAAGACATTTCTTCGTTTAGGGATTATGCGGAATTAAGTGTCCCACAGGTAAAAAAGATCATATCTGATTTTGTCAGGAAGATACAAACAGACGAGCAATTAACACATCGAGTATGTTTATTGCAAGTACAAGATTATACAGTAGAACTTCCCCGTGATCAGTCTATAATCATGCAAGTTTGCTATAAGGATGACACAGCGCATGTACATCGTAAAAAAATAGAATTATCGCAATGGTCACAACGAGCATTGGACGGAAGCGAATGTACTTATAAGATAACCGCAGAATGTCCTGATTGCCATAAAACAGATTGTGATTGTAGAGGCTCATATATTACGATTGATATAGATGATATTTGGAGACAACAGCATCCGGAATACCAGTACATGCAAATGGATCATATGTACCGATGGGGAGGGATGAACAAAGAGAATATTCCAATATCTAATTATAACCATGACTTTAGGATTATAAGATACGCGCAGCATTATTTTCATAATGCTGATTATCATATAAATGGTTGTTTAAATCTTGATAAGAAATTAATGTCAAATGTTGATGTAGAATATACTATCAACAATGGTTTTTTAAAATTAAACAAGCCAACTGGCGAAGTGCTTATCGCTTATTTAGGGCAGCAAGTGGATTCAGAAGGATGGCATCTTGTTCCTGATATTCCGGAAGTGATAGAAGGAATTAAGTGGTATTATGAAGAAATGGCAAGCTGGAAGGAGTTCAGGAAATCTAAAAATAAAATAGATCTAAGTGCTTTTCAAATTGCACAAGCTCAAAGACAAAGATTGCAAGGAATTATAAATGAAAAGCTACAAACTCCGTCCTTTGGAGCTTGGATGTCTTTTTTGAATAACCGGTGGAAAAAGACAGGGCAGGATCATAATTATTACGGAAACATGAATCGGTTTAGTACAAATATGTATGAGGGCAAATTGACTCAATTAACCGGTAAATAATGGGCCAAAAGAAGAAAGCAAAGATAATCAATAGCTTTAACAAAGGCATGTATCTTGATAGCCTCCATTCACTTCAACCAGAAGGAACTTATCGAGAAGCATGGGGAGTAACTAATCAAACAGATGACGAGAACAAGTACGGAGTTTCAAATGAAGCAGCCAATGAGCTTTGGGTAAAATTACCCAAAGGCACTATCAGGTCGTTATTGTATATTGAAGAAAGAGATTACTATGTTGCTTTCATGAAAATGGATAGCGGCTTATCTGAAATCGGAATCATAAATGAAAAAACTAAGGAATACACTAAAGTTGTCGATGACAACAACTTAGATGAACCAATGAATTTTTCAAATGAGGAGTGGAATTCAATTACATCAAAAGTAATGCAGCCATGCAATGAATTGCATGTATATTGGTCCAATGCTGATTATTATTATAGAGTAAATCTTGATGATAAATGTCATGATTGGAAGCTTCACCCTATAAAATTATTCAGAGAACATTGCATTGGTGCCATACAGTCTACTATTTTAGATGGTGGCGGTGGTGGCTTACCGAATGGAATATATCAACCATTTTTGAGACTAAGGGATGCAGATGGGAATACTACAAATTGGTTTAAAATGGGTCAACCAATTCCCATTGGCCAAGGTCATGACGGAGACAATATTGCTGGCGAAAATTCAGGAAAGTCAATAAATATAAAAACTGAGAATCTTCATCAGGATTATGGTGTGGCGGATATAGGAATATACTCAACAGTTGGAGGACGAGCAGTTGCTATATGGATTGATACAGTAGCTTATGGAAAAGGTATTTTGGACTATCACTATAGAGGCGTTACAGGAAAAGAAATTCCTATTTTACCATCTGAAGTAATAGGCCGGAATGATTTATACATAAGGGGCAAAAACTTAACTCAATATGATGGCCATTTGATTCTTTATAGCTTGAGAGCAAACAATAATGTAGATTGGCAAAGGGATGTAAGTAAGTTTAAAGCATATTACCAAATATATGCCGTGCCAGTAAGAGATGCACACAGATACAAAGGATTGCGACCAAATGAAAATTATTGGTTTGGAATTCATGGCAATTATGTGGATGGCAACAAAACAGCAGACTTTAATTTTATTGGCCGCGATGATGGTAGCACATTTTCGGTTGTTCTACCTGGTTGTGATTGTTCGGTTCCGAGTTGGGAAGTGCAAGATACTTCAATAAGGACAAAAACATTTTGCGATTTGGCAGGAATGAATACCAGTATGCAGCGCGAACATACATTGACTGAAGATGAAGGAAATGACTTGGTAACAGAATACGAGCCAAATAAAGATGACGGAAAACCGCCTGTAGTCGCAAATAATAAAAACAATGCAGATCCGACCGAAGCAATAGAAACCATTAATAAAGAAAAGAACGATGCCATTGGAGCAGCAGGTGGAGCTAAGGACCTGGACTCACTTAGATGCATGTGCGATAATTTCAAGAATGTATTGGAAGATGCCAGAGATCTTGGTGGAGGCGATTTAGAAAAGAGCACTAGGTTTATTGGAATAGATAACGCTGAATTATATCAATTGGCTTGCGCTTGTGAGTCGATTAAGGATACAAGCGGAAATCTAATTTATCCTCCTCCGACATTCCAAGATTTAATCAAAGTAATAGTAGAGTAATGGCTGAATTTAACGAAGAAATAAGTGATGTTTCGAATAGTGAAGATTGTCAGGATCAAACTATACTTGATGGCGAAGGTTATGAAGGTGGTGGTCCAAAGGAACTTATCACTAGGAAGTTACAAGAAGCCATTGATTTATTCAAAGAGTACAAATGTGCAAGAAAATCCATAGAAGATGTTCATTATATTGATAGCAAAATACCTTGTAGTCCGGAAGGGGCAATAAGATATACTGACGATTCATCTTACCGATGCATAAATGGTACTTGGCACTATGCTGATGCCGCAGTTGCAATGGATAAGAATCAAATTTATGAAACTAAAAAAATACAGCAGCCTTTATACTTATCTGTAGGGGCAGGAAAGAATCCATGCAAGGAACAACCAATATATGATCATCATGGATGTATAATTGGATATAAGCCTTTTTTAGTATCTGAAGGAGAATTTGGTATTTGGAAAACTACTGAAATTTATCCATTTACCAAGAATTGTGGTGAGCAGGATCAAGTAGGAGATTGCGAATATATATATGGAGATCTAGCAGGAAAAAATGTTAGATTATTTAGAACTCCATCTGTTTCGAAAGAACCATTTTTTATTGGAGGAAGAGACGGAGTGCCAAATCGTTATGAAGGAGGGGGTATGGAAGACGATGGGGCTTATGTTTTAATGATAGGGGTAAGAGTAGAAGGGATAACGCCTCCAAAGAATCTACCTAAGCCATTATGTAAAATAAACCCATATTCTATAACTTATGTAGAAAGAACAGAATCAAATAAAAGTGTTATTGCTTCTGGATTATTAATAAACACATTTATTGGTGATGTCAGTGGTGAAAAACATGCAGTTCCTAAGATAGGATTAAATAGTCCTGATTATTATGATGTACATATTAATGCAAATAATACATTTTTTAGAGGAGGAGAAGGTGAAAATCCTGTTCCGGCATATGTGTTTCATTCTCCGGACATTCACTTAAGAAGACCAAGCCTTGATGCTTATCGAATTATCATGGAAGGGGAATGTCATGGAGAAGGATTTAGATACGGCTTATATGATAGGGGTGCCATTCCAGCAGATTTTTACAAAGAGCGACATCAACAAAAAGGCACCAGGGCGGCAATAAATTTAAGTAGATTTGCTAGTTATGGAGCGCCTATTGTTAGATGTGTAAAAGCAATGTCATTTGTAAGGGCAGACAGTGTTTTGAGTAATTTAGATAGATTTACTTATCCATTACTAAACTCATATAAAGAAAGCTGTGCTTACATAGAGCTTAATCCTGGCAGTGGAAAGCAACCATTAATAAACCAAGGATCATTTGCGCCTCAACCATCAGGCGATCCTGCATTTGTTGATGAATCATTCATCGGGGATACTAAGGACGCTGAAAGAGTTCTAAAAGGTGCCGCGCAATAT
>JBKJQV010000364.1:0-3093 GCA_046593815.1 Sediminibacterium sp.
TAATGTATCTAATGGAAAATTAATAGGGTCATCAACTTCAAACTTAACAATTGGTAGCGCTAGCACTTCAGTTTGTACAATAGGTTTTAGTCAGACTGGTACCGAAAATCAATTGAACACACTAACGATTAATAGAACTGGTGTTGGTGGAGGTGCAGTACTAAATACTAATGCAAATATTACTAATCGTTTGATATTAACAAGTGGAAATTTAAGCACCAATAATCAAACTCTAGGGTTATTGTCAACTGCAATTGGTTCAACTGCTAGGGTTGATCAGGTTGGCACTGGAGCAAGTATCAGTTATGGATCTGGCGGTGGTATTAGGACTGAACGTTATATTCCTTCTGGTTATAGAAGTTACAGAGACCTAACCCCAACTGTGCAAACTTTTTCGAGTAATATTTTAAATAATTGGCAAGAAAATGGTACTGCTCCTGCTGGCTATGGTACTCATATAACTGGAGTTAAAGGGGGGGCTGGTGTTGACCTAGCTTCTGGATTAGATATTACTCAGACCGGAAATGCTTCTATGTTTACTTATACTGGATCTAGTTTCCCAACAGTTACCAATACCGCTTCAACAATGCTTGATCCTTATAGAGGTTATAGAATATTAATTCGTGGTGATAGAAATGTAGATCTTTATACAGTTCCAACTCCTACTACAATGAATGTTGCTACAACATTAAGAGCAACTGGTAAATTAATTTATGGTGATGTTACTTACTCTACAAGCGGTGTTACCAATGGCGTATATAGTTCTTCATATGCTTTAAATAGTGCAACTAGTACTGGATTTAGTTTAATTGGAAATCCTTATGCAGCGCCAGTTAGTTGGGGTAAAATATTAGACAATTCTGGCACTTCAAATATTCAAAGTACTTATTGGTATTTTGATCCTTTACAAGGCATTAATGGTATATATGCTGTTTGGTTAAGAACTGGCGGTACTGGTTCTGAAGCTGGTACCAATAGTGGTGTTGGTAATACTAATAATTTTATTCAACCGGGGCAAGCAATTTTTATTCGCAACAACAGTAGTACTAGTCCATCTGTTAAAATTCAAGAAAGCAATAAAGATGTTAGCAGTAGCGCAACTTCTGTTTTTAGTATCCCAATTACTCTTCCTACTCCTCCAAATAAATTAGGATTGATTTTACAAAAATATGTTGCCTCACGTGGTGGTAATGTATTACTTGATGGATCTGTTTTATTATTTAACAGCAATAATAGCAATGAAGTTCTTACTACAGAAGATGCAGGAAAAATTAGCAATGGTGGAGAAAATTTAGCCATTGTAAATAATTCTAATGGCACCAATGTACTAAGCATTGAAAGCAGAAAATTAGTTACTGAAAATGATTCCATCCCGCTAAGAATATGGAATGTAGTAAACAACGATGCATATACATTAAACATTATTCCAACTACCTTCTCTTCTAATGGACAATTTGCTTTTGTAAATGATGCATTCTTAAAAAAACAAACATTTATTAGAAGCGATATTGATACCCTTAAAATAAATTTTACTACGCTTAATACCGATTCAACTTCTTTTTACAAACGTTTTAGTTTTGTTTTTAAGCAACCTTCTGAACTTACTTATAAATTACAAAATGCTTCTTTAACTGGAACAAATTCTGGTTCCGCTATTATTTTGAGTTGGAAAATAGCCAACGATAATAATCAATTATTTTATGATGTAGAAAAATCGACTAATGGGGTTGAATACAGTTTTCTTAAAAGAGTTTACTCCAATGGGTCGGACAGCTATTCATACATAGATTCTGCAGCAATTCCCAAAAAAGTATATTATAGGGTACGATATTATAATAACGAAGCACAATATGGAATAACCAATATAGTATTGTTGGAATTATCAAATAAAAAATCTTCTATTGATGTTTATCCCAATCCTATAACCGGAAACACTTTTAATATTCAAATAAATAATTTAGATGCTGGAAATTATCAATTAGCAATTATAGATAATAAAGGGAGTGTTTTAACAACTCAAATAATTAATAATCCTGGTAGTTTAAGCACTTTACCAGTAACTATTAATACTTCATTATTTAGTGGGTTGTATCGTTTAAGGTTAACCAATATCAAAACCCAGCAATCTGTTACAACCAATATTATTTTTCAAAAATAAATAGTGTATTTAAGAACTTTATGATGAGTAGAATCACAATAATTTTGTTTACGGTTTCTTTTTCACTATTTAATAGTGCTAAAGCACAAATGGTTGATCCCATCATTCCAAGAATGGATACTCTATATATGCCCAGTGGTTCTATGACGCCAACTATTGATCCTAATCCTGGCTCAAACCCTTTTCTTACCGACAGTGCAACTACTTTCGGAACTATAAGATCTACAGATGATCCAGGTGGTCCGGGAAGTGGTGGAGGCTTTGGCTCACCTCCTGCAGATGCTGCTATTCCGCTTGATGGAGGCGTTGCAGGTTTATTACTTACTGGTGCAGTTTTAGGTTTAAAGCGTATGAAAAAAGATAAAGCTGCAATTTAATTTGATCGCTTTTTATACAACCAAATCATCATTATAATTACTGCATAAACGATGTAATTGTACAAAGTGTGGTGTTCAATTTTTGCAATTAACGGCCACTTATTATATAAAGCAAATCCAAGAATAATTATCCTGGTTATATTCAGTAATGTAATAATAATTATTCCCGAAAGAAGCCAACTAATTTTGTTTTTTATAAGTCTATAAGCATCTGTAATAACAAATGCAACCCAAAAAGAATTTACACCAATGCCCAAACATTCATAAATCAATTGTATTCTTAATCGTCCACCAATATTTAAATAAAATCGGCCCTCTACAAATGCATATTGCCCAAACACACCTAAAAAATGTTCCGCCGATTTTAATAGTAGTTGTCTGTACCAACTTACATAATCTATATACTTTAGCCAAGGAATATAAAATTTACCTTCCGTTGACAGTCCAATAAATGCATAAGTGCCATAATAAAGAACTAGAAAAAGTCCGAAAAATTTAATTAAATAAACAATATTATCACGTGTAAATTTCACTATCTGCAATTTATACCAATTGTAA
>JBKJQV010000105.1:0-6669 GCA_046593815.1 Sediminibacterium sp.
TATTGGTATGGAGGCAGAACAAAAAACCCGTGGAATCCTAAGCAAGGTTCTTCGGGATCATCAGCCGGATCTGCATCAGCAACTGTTGCTGGGCTGGTTCCATTTGCAATAGGTACAGAAACATGGGGTTCTATCATTTCTCCTGCTTCTACCTGTGGAGCAACAGGATTAAGGCCAACATTTGGAAGAATTAGCAGATCGGGTGCAATGGCTTTAAGTTGGAGTTTAGATAAAGCCGGTCCAATTTGTAGAAGCGCAGAAGACGCTGCAGTTGTGTTTAGTTTTTTACATGGAACAGACGGGTTAGACGTATCGGCGATTGAAAAGCCATTTAATTATAAGCCCGATGGTGACATTAAAAAATTAAGAATTGGCTATGCTAAAAATTATTTCGATTTAATTAAAGACACCACAAGAAATGAACTAAAAGTATTAGCTGAATTTAAAGCAATGGGTGTAGAATTAATTCCAATTGTTTTTCCTGATAGCGGTGTTTATAAATTCAATATTATGGATGCAGTTATCAGTGCAGAATCTGCAGCCGCCTTTGATGAATTTACAAGAAATAATGTTGATGATGAAATGACGAGACAAGGAGCTTATGATTGGCCAAATAGTTTTAGAGTTTCTCGTTTAATGCCTGCAGTTGAATACGTTAATGCAAACAGACACAGATACACGCTGATGCAAAAAGTAAATGAAGCATTGCAAAAAATTGATGTATTAATTTGCCCAACAAGAGGAAGTGGTAACCAATCTGCAATCACTAATCTAACCGGTCAGCCTGCGGTATGTGTACCAACAGGATTTGATAAAAGATCCAATCTTCCAACAAGCATTACATTTATTGGAAATCTGTTTGACGAAGCAAGTATTTTATTAGCAGCAAAAGCATATCAACTAGCAACTTCATGGGATGATATTCATCCGCCAAAGTTTAAATAATCGTAGTATTAATTTATTTATAGCATGGTAAAAAAGGGGATATACTTTTTTGTTTTATTGTTTTGTGCTTCCTGTTCTGCTGTAAAAAAGTTACCAAGTTCAGATGTTGTTTCAATAAGCCAGCTGAAGCTTTTGGATGTTTATGATATTCCTTATAACTATCAATATAATAATACTACGGTTGGGGGATTATCTAGTATTGATTACAATTCTAAAACAGGCGATTATTATATGATCTGCGATGATAGATCTACTATTAATCCTGCTAGATTTTATACCGCTAAAATTAATGTTTCAAATGATTTAGTTGATACAATAATTTTTACTGCGCAAGCTTTTTTGAAAAACAAAAAAAATGAATTGTATCCCAACAACAAAAAAGACCCTAAAAATGTGCCAGACCCCGAAGCGCTTCGTTACAATTCGCGAAAAAATGAATTCATTTGGTCGAGCGAAGGAGAACGAATTGTGAACGCTAAAGACACAATACTTTCTAATCCTTCCATTAATGTTATTGATAAAAACGGAAAATTAAAAAGCAGTTATGTGTTGCCACAAAACTTAGTAATGCAGCCCATAGACAGGGGGCCACGACAAAATGGTGTTTTAGAGGGAATGACATTTGCTGAAAAAAATAAATACTTATTTGTAAATGTAGAAGAGCCATTATATGAAGATGGACCCCGTGCGGAAACTGTTCCTAACAAAGCATTTGTACGACTTTTTAAATTTGATGTTGCTACACAAAAAAATATTGCACAATACGCGTATGAGCTTGAACCTGTTGCACATAAATCTAATCCAATAAATGCGTTTAAGATAAATGGTATACCAGATATTTTGTACCTGAACAATAATAAAATGTTGGTAATCGAGAGATCGTTTTCAACAGGAAGATTACCCTGCACAATAAAATTATTTTTGGCAGATTTTACAAATGCTACAGATATTTCGGAAAACAAATCATTAATTAAAAACACCCAATTTAATGCTGCAACTAAAAAACTATTATTGAATATGGATTCGCTAGGAATATTTATCGATAATATTGAAGGGGTAACGTTAGGACCAAGACTAAAGAACAACCATCAAACATTGCTATTTATTGCAGATAATAATTTTAACTCTTTTCAACGATCACAAGTGATGTTATTTGAAATAATTCCTTAAACATGCCCTTTAAATTACATACACCATATCAGCCAGCAGGAGATCAGCCGAATGCAATAAGGCAATTAGTTGATGGCGTGAATGAGGGCGAACAATATCAAACACTATTAGGGGTAACCGGAAGCGGAAAAACTTTCACTATTGCCAATTTAATTCAAGAAGTACAGCGACCAATACTAGTGCTAACACACAACAAAACTTTAGTGGCACAATTATATGGTGAGTTCAAGCAGTTTTTTCCAGAAAATGCAGTCGGGTATTTTGTAAGTTATTATGATTACTATCAGCCAGAAGCTTAC
This sequence comes from Sediminibacterium sp., assembly GCA_046593815.1. Taxonomy (GTDB): domain Bacteria; phylum Bacteroidota; class Bacteroidia; order Chitinophagales; family Chitinophagaceae; genus Sediminibacterium. The sequence goes on from JBKJQV010000105.1 coordinate 2,415, forward strand.
ATGCCCGTGAGTGGAGTTTACATAGAAAAAGATTTAAGTATAAACGAAGAACTAGATAAACTACGTTTACAAGCCACATCACAATTATTGAGCGGTAGAAGAGACATCATTGTCGTAGCAAGTGTTAGTTGTATTTATGGAATGGGAAACCCAACTGAATATGAAAACGGTATTGTTAGAATTGAAAAGGGACAGGTTTTATCTCGTCAAGCATTTTTGCATGCATTGGTAAATTCTTTGTACAATAGATCACAAGGAGACTTTACTAGAGGAACATTTAGGGTTAAAGGAGATACGGTTGATATTAATTTACCTTATGTTGACTTTGGTTATAGGGTAACTTTTTTTGGTGATGAAATAGAAGAAATAGAGAGCATAGAAACGTCTACCAGCAAGCGTATTGGACTAATGGATACAGCTGCCATTTTTCCTGCAAACCTATACTTGGCACCCAAGGACATGATTATTGAAGTGATGCATGAAATTCAAGACGAGATGATGCAACAGGTGGAATACTTTAAAGCTTCCGGAAAAGCAATTGAAGCATCGAGATTAAAAGAAAGGGTAGAATATGATTTAGAGATGATTAGAGAGTTGGGTTATTGTAGTGGAATAGAAAACTACTCTCGCTTTTTTGATAGAAGAAAGCCGGGCACACGACCCTTTTGTTTGTTGGATTATTTCCCAAAAGATTTTATTTGCATTATCGATGAAAGTCACCAAACAATTCCACAAGTTGCTGGTATGTATGGTGGAGATAGAAGTCGAAAATTAGTATTGGTAGATTATGGATTTCGGTTACCTAGTGCTATGGACAACAGACCATTAAACTTTAATGAGTTTGAAAGCATAACTGGTCAAACCATTTTTGTAAGCGCTACACCCGGAGAATATGAGTTAGAGAAAACAGGGGGCGTTGTGGTTGAACAGGTTGTAAGACCAACGGGACTATTAGACCCGCCAATAGAAATAAGACCAAGTGTAAATCAGATTGATGATTTATTAGAAGCCATCGACCAGCGAGTAAAACAAGGAGACAGGGTTTTGGTAACAACACTTACTAAAAGGATGGCAGAAGAGATGGATAAATACCTTGGCAGAATCAATATCAAATCAAAATACATACATAGCGATGTTGATACATTAGAAAGAGTAGAGATTTTGAGGGACCTTCGTTTAGGAGTGATAGATGTATTAGTAGGTGTAAACCTATTAAGAGAGGGATTAGATTTACCAGAGGTTTCATTGGTGGCTATTTTAGATGCCGATAAAGAAGGGTTTTTGCGAAATGAAAGATCATTAACACAAACTGCAGGAAGAGCTGCGAGAAATGTAAACGGTCTCGTTATTTTTTATGCAGATAAGACAACACAAAGCATGCAGCGTACAATTGACGAAACAAGCAGAAGAAGAGAAAAACAGATAGCTTATAATATTGAACATCGTATTACCCCAACTACAATTATTAAAAGCAAAGACCAGGTGTTTGCACAAACTGCTGTGCTAGATATTAAAGGCTATGATCCCTCTAATCCTTATGCAATGCAGCAAGACGAGCAATTGGTAAAAGCAAATGCTGCAGAAGAACAAGTAGAATATAAAACCATTCCGCAAGTAGAAAAAGCAATTCATAAAACAAAGAAGGAAATGGAAAAAGCAGCTCGTGATTTAGACTTTATAGAGGCCGCTAGGTTGCGAGATGAAATGTTTCGATTACAGAAAGAACTGGAAATGATGCGTTAAGAAACAATATTCACTAAATTTACAACTACCTATCAACTCGAGGCCATATGAGAAAAATCTTTTTTCTTCTTTGTATTTGCTTTACGTTAATTGTACAAGCACAAACCAATTTTTATCACGAAAAATTTCGCCCTCAATTTCATTTTTCTTCACAAAAAAATTGGATCAATGACCCTAACGGTTTGATTTATTCAAATGGAGAGTACCATCTCTTTTATCAATACAATCCGTTTGGTAATAATTGGGGACATATGAGTTGGGGACATTCTGTGAGCAAAGACCTTGTTAAGTGGAAACAATTACCCGTTGCAATAAGAGAAGAAAACGGAATCATGATTTTTTCGGGATCTATAGTGTTAGATAATAAAAACAGATCAGCATTGGGACCAAAAAAAGAAGACGCCCCTATGGTAGCAATATATTCTGGTCAGGATAGTGTTTTACAAGCACAGCATCAAAACCTTGCATATAGTTTAGATAATGGAAAATCGTGGAGCAAGTATTCTGCTAACCCGGTTTTAGATATTAAAATGAAAAATTTTAGAGATCCGAATGTTTTTTGGCATGAGCCAACAAAAAGATGGATAATGTCTGTAGCAATGCCGAATGAAAAAATGATTTCATTTTATAGTTCATTCAGTTTAAAACAGTGGAATTTTGAGGGAGATTTTGGTCCGCAATCAGACACATCGGGCGTTTGGGAGTGTCCAGATTTAATTCAAGTGCCTATTGTTGGAGAGCCCAACAAAAAAAAGTGGGTACTATTGGTTTCACAAAATTCTAGTATGCAATATTTTGTAGGAGAATTTAATGGGTCAAAGTTTTTTAATGAAAACCCTTATAATAAAATAATGCGACCAGATTATGGTACCGATTATTATGCAGCCATTTCGTATAAAACAACTCCCGATAAAATACCTACTACAATTGGTTGGGTGAGTAACTGGAATTATGCAAATGACGTTCCAACAAGCCCATGGCGTGGTTCTATGTCGATCCCAAGAAAATTAGCGGTTAAAAAAATGGGTAGCGAGTGGATACTAGTTCAAGAACCTATAAAAGCATTGCGCAGTATGCGTTCTACAGCCGAAGTATTAAAAGAACCAATTAAAGTAACATATAACTATAGCACTCCTTTTAAAGGACAGAGTTATGAGATGGAATTATCTATTCGCCCGGGCACAACCAGTGTAAGTGGTGTAAAAATTGCGGTTGGAGGCAATCATTATTTTATGATAAAATATGACGCGAGCATTGAGCAGTTGTATATAGATAGATCCAATATGCCATCTGACTTTAGCGCTCAATACCAATATTTTAATATTAAAAACGCGTATTTAAAAACGATAAATGATTTGGTGAAACTGCACATTTTTGTTGATAAAAGTATTGTAGAAATTTTTGCAAATAATGGAGAGTTGGTATTTACTTCGCTTATTTTTCCGGATGAAAGGGATACTGGCATAGAGTTTTTTAGTGATGGAAATGAATCTATATTTGAGAATGTTTGGTTCTGGCCAATGAAATCTATCTGGAAACAAAAATAATATTTATCTCTTCCTAAAAAAGTATATATGAGTTTTAGAAATTTTAAAATGGTGAACTATGTGGTTTATGGCCGCGGAAGTTTTAATCAGTTAGATGATATTTTAGCTCCTCAAAGAAAAGGTACAGCACCAATGATTTTTTTAGTAGATCATTATTTCGAAGGCAAACCATTGTTATCTAGAATACCATTACGCGGAAAAGATAAAGTGATTTTGGCAGATGTAACTTATGAGCCCAAAACTACTCAGGTAGATGATTTGGCAAAAGCACTAAAAGATGAATTTGGAACAGTAAGTGGTGTTATAGGAATTGGCGGCGGATCAACAATGGATTTAGCAAAAGCCGTTGCTTTAATGATGACTAACCCGGGTTCATCGGCAGATTATCAAGGATGGGATCTGGTGCAAGAGGCGGGTGTTTACAAAGCAGGAATTCCAACTCTGAGTGGAACCGGAGCAGAAGTAAGTAGAACAACTGTATTAACAGGTCCGGTTCGTAAACTTGGAATGAATAGTGATTTTACTCCTTTTGATCAAATTGTTTTGGATCCAGAGTTAACAAAAGACGCCCCTGCTAATCAGCGTTTTTATACTGGCATGGATTGTTATATTCATTGTATAGAAAGCTTAGAAGGCACTTATTTAAATGAGTTTAGTAAGAGTTATGGAGAAAAGGCTTTGCAACTCTGTCAGAAAATTTTTGTAGAAAAAAATAGTTGGGATGATGAATGTGATGACCAATTGATGATGGCATCCTATGCTGGAGGTATGAGTATTGCCTATTCACAAGTAGGTGTTGCACATGCAGTAAGTTATGGGTTGAGTTATTTATTAGGCACAAAACACGGCATTGGAAATTGTATAGTTATGAATCATTTAGAAGAATACTATCCTGCAGGAGTAAAGGAATTTAAATACATGGTAGAGAAAAATAAAATAGAAATACCCCAAGGGATATGTAAAGG
>JBKJQV010000309.1:0-2710 GCA_046593815.1 Sediminibacterium sp.
ATGAAAAATTTACAGCACGTAAACTAAGTCCAGAAAAAGGTCATCAATACCTTCCTTTCATAGTGCTTGTTGTTGATGAGTTTGCCGATTTAATCATGACTGCTGGTAAAGAAGTAGAAATGCCTATTGCCAGACTTGCTCAATTAGCTCGTGCAATCGGAATTCATCTCATCATTGCAACTCAACGCCCTTCTGTTAATATTATTACTGGTACTATCAAAGCCAACTTCCCAGCAAGAATTGCTTTTAAAGTGTCTAGTAAAATTGATAGTCGTACCATTTTAGATGCTGGTGGTGCTGAACAATTAATAGGAAAAGGTGATATGCTCGTAAGTTATAATGGAGAAATTACTCGTTTGCAATGTGCGTTTGTAGATACTCCTGAAGTTGAAAGTGTATGCGAGTTTATTGGAGATCAGCGTGGATATCCTCAAGCATTTTTATTGCCTGAATACGTTGACGAAAAAGAAATGGAAGGTCGAGATTTTGATGCAAATGATCGAGATCCTCTTTTTGAAGATGCCGCTAAGTTAATTGTTGGAAGCCAAATAGGATCTACTTCTCTTATTCAAAGAAGAATGAAACTAGGATACAACAGAGCTGGTAGATTAATGGATCAATTAGAAGCTGCAGGTGTAGTTGGACCAAACCAGGGTAGTAAAGCCCGTGAAGTAATATTTAAAACAGACATGGAATTACAAGAATTCCTAAATTCATTAATTTAACACTTTTTAACCGATTTTTGGTTAAACTATTGCCAAGTTAAACAGTCAAAATGATTGTTATACTTATATTTGCACCGTAAATTAATACAATGCTAAAAATCTACATCGTTTCACTTTTTGTACTTGGGTTTTCAATAAGTTCTTCAGCTCAAAATGATCCATCAGCCAAAAAAATAATTGAAGCTTTTGGTTCAAAGGTTAAAGCTTCAAAAGGTATTATAGCATTGTTTGCACTTAATTCCTTTACAAGTAAAGGCCGTTCAGCTGGTACAAAATCACTTTCACTTTCAATGCAAGGCGAAAAGTATATGCTAGTTCAAGCCAAAACTGAAATTATTTGTGATGGAGTTAATGTTTATAATTTCGATGGAAACAAAACCATTACTAAATCCTCTGTTGAAGAAGGAAGTCAAACCCTTAGTCCTCAAAAACTATTAGCAGGATCTTATGAAAAAGACTTCTCCTATAAATTGGTTTCTACTTCTGGTAATTATAACGAAGTAGAAATGTATCCATTAGACAAAAGAAAGAATTTTCAGAAAGTAAATTTGTTTTTTGATAAATCTAAAAAAACTTTAGTTAAAGCTCGTATACTCGACAAGAGCAATAATATCACCGAATTGAAAGTGAATAAAATAAACCTTTCCGCTACTTTATCCGAAAAAATGTTTGTGTTTAATAAAGCCAAATATCCAAAAGACGTGGAAGTATTGGACTAATATATTTCCCATGCGAACTATTTTATTGACATTATTTTGTATTTCTAGTTTTATAGCTAATGCTCAATTTTCTGCACGATTTGTAGTTACAGAAATTGCATCAAAAAAGAACGACGATATATATCTTACGGGTAATTTTAATAATTGGAATCCTAAAGACGAAAACTATAAATTAAAACCTTTTGGTGGAACTCGCAAAAGTATAGTACTTAAAGATCTTCCTGCTGGTAATTATGCTTTTAAATTCACAAGAGGAGTAGACAAATTTGAATGTGCATCAGATGGAAGAGATATTCCCGATCGAATGATTGAAGTGAATGCAGATATTTCTAATGATTTTGTAATTGCTGGTTGGAAAGATGATTATCCGGAACGCCCAAAAACTTATTCTGCTAGTCCTCAAGTTCGAATCATCGACACCGCTTTTTTCATTCCTCAATTGAATAGAAAAAGAAGAATTTGGATATATCTTCCTAAAAATTATGCCTCTGTTGGAAAAGCATATCCTGTTTTATATATGCATGATGGACAAAATCTATTTAATGAAAAAACGGCATTTGCTAAAGAGTGGGGAATTGATGAATGTCTCGATACACTTCAAAATAAACTTGGAAAAGAATGTATAGTTGTTGGTATAGATAATGGTGGAGATAAAAGGATGAACGAATATAATCCTTATGATCATTTTCAATACGGAAAAGGAGAAGGTAAACTGTATGTAGATTTTATTACAACTACTTTAAAACCTTTTATTGATACTAAATACAGAACTAGAAAAAGTAGTGATTATACTTATATTGCAGGTAGTAGTATGGGAGGATTAATTAGTTGGTATGCTGTATTGCAATACCCGAACGTATTTGGTGGTGCTGGTATTTTTTCTCCTTCTTTTTGGGTTTCCCCTCAAGTTTATTTAGACGCAGAAAAATTTACTACAACTACTATTCCAAAATTCTATTTTTATGCTGGTGAAAAAGAAGATATTTCAATGGTTGCCAATATGAAAAAAGTAGCTACTATTCTTCAGAAAAAACCTCAGTTTGTAACGAGAACTGTTGTAAATCCGTTAGGGCAACATAATGAAACCTACTGGAGACAAGAGTTTGCAGATTTTTATAAATGGATGTCCGATAATTGGTAATTGATGAAAAAAGCAAGTTTCATTTTTATATTAGCTACATGTTATTGTGTGGCTGAAGCTCAGCCTGTAATTACAAGAAACCATTTGCCTTCTCCATAACAACTTAAATGGCATGAAAATAATTT
>JBKJQV010000359.1:0-2563 GCA_046593815.1 Sediminibacterium sp.
TATACCAATTTATCAAGTAATATAAAAGATTTTATAAGAATAGCAATAAGCGAAGATTCAACACTTGAAACAGCAAATTATATAGTTACAAACTCAATTACATTAAGAGTCCCCAACTCCAAATTAGATACTACGCTTAAAGAAATAGCCAGAAATATTAATTATTTAGACTATCGAATTATCAAAGCGCAAGATGTTGCATTACAAATGCTATCAAATAATTTAAATCAAAAACGTTCCCAAAAAAATGTAGAAAGACAACCAATTGCAAATCTTTCATTAAAAGATCAAGTAAATTTTAGCACAATTGGTCTTTATATTTATCAACACCAAGAACTAAAAAGAGAAGTTGGTTCTAACGAAAAAAATATTGATGCATATGAACCCAATTTTGGTTCTAGACTACTTGAATCTTTAAAATTTGGTTGGGATATATTAAAGGGCTTCATTATTTTCTTTGCAAAACTTTGGGGCTTATTCTTTTTTGGTATAGTTGCTTTTTGGCTTTATAAAAAGTATAGACATTTGAAATGAAGTAAATTGTGGATATTGGTAATAAGCTTGCCAAAGGAGTGATTTCAGTTTCTTATATGTGTGGCGGGCTTTGTAGTAGGGTTTACTTAGTTTTTATTGAAAAGATTAATGAACAATGGATAGTGAAAAAAGTAGTAGATACTTGGATATCATAATCTAACTTTATACTGATCAGATTCAAAATTTTCACATCTAATTCAAAGCACATGATCTGCAGATATAGTTTATTAATTATTTTATTGCTGCTTTTTACATCAGTTAATTTTTCACAACAACCTATCTCTCCTTTAGTTGCTTCACATCAGCAGTATTTAAAAATGAAAAGTGAAACTGTTTTTGGATTAGAATGGGTAAACCTAGGTCCAGTATTAAACAGTGCACTTGCAGAAACATTTAAGGCTGATCCTAATAAACCTGGTACTATGTATCTTGGTTTTGGCTCTGGGAATCTTTGGAAAACAGTAAATAATGGATTAACCTGGAACCCTATTTTTGAAGGGCATGCTTCTTATGGAATTGGAGATATAGCTTTAGCTCCATCTAATACAAATATTATTTATTTAGCCACAGGCGAAACGTTGAAGAAGCCCCGCAATTTTACCATGCCTGGCACTGGTATGTATAGATCAGATGATGGAGGAATTAATTGGCGGAATATTGGATTAGACGATTCTTGGCAAATTGGAAAAATCATCATTCATCCAACCAATCCAGATATTGTTTATGTGGCAGTGCTAGGACATTTTTGGAGTACTAATACAAATCGCGGAATCTATCGTTCTATTAATGGTGGGAAAACTTGGGAACATGTTTTGTATGTGAACGATAAAACAGGAGCCAATGATATTGTAATGGCTCCCTCAAATCCATCAATTCTCTATGCTTCGTTATGGGAAAATAATCCCGGCATAAACGGAAAAAATAGTGGTATTTATAAAAGTGTAGATGCAGGCAAAAGTTGGATAAAATCAGATGCCGGATTACCCAATGATGATGGGAAAGGAAGGATTGGTGTTACTGTTTCGTACAAAAATCCAAATAAAGTATATGCTTTAATTGATCATCGTAACAAACCTACTATAGCAACTTCTAAAGGAGATTCTGTTCAGGGTGCAGCAGAAGTTTATCAAACTTTAAACGGTGGTAAAACATGGAACAGAACGCACAAAGATGAACTAATGATTAATTCAGTGGTAGGTTGGTATTTCGCAGATATTTTTGTTGATCCAAATAACGACGACGAAATTTATGCATTGGGTGTTCGTTTAGCGCATAGCTCCAACGGGGGTAAAAGTTTTGACTTAATAGGCGGAGACGTCTTTCATTTATTTCCTAGTCCTGCAGATCCTTTGCACCTCGATCAGAATGAACTTTGGATCAATCCAAAAAATTCAAATCAATTGGCATTGTGTAATGATGGCGGATTGTATATGAGTTATGATAAAGGAAAAACATGGCTGCATTATAATAATATTCCAACAGGAGAATTTTATGATATAGCGTTAGACAAAAAGAAACCCTATAATATTTATGGTGGTACACAGGATGACGCAACAGTTTATGGTCCTGCAAAGGAATGGAATCCGAAATATGATAATGGTTGGAAATACCTTTGGGTTGATCCGTGGAGTGGCGGAGATGGGTGTATGTCTGTAATAGATCCTATAGATTCAAACACAGTATATTATAGTTCACAAGAGGGTGGCATAAGGCGTATGGATTTACAAACCAAAACTTCTAAACCCGCAAATCCTAGAAGCCTTGCAGTTAGGGACTCTTTGCAATATAATTTTATCTCTCCATATTTTCTTTCTGAGTTTAATAACCATTCTCTTTATTTAGGAGGCAATTATGTACTAAAAAGTACAGATAAGGGCGATAGTTGGAAAAAAATTAGTGGTGATTTAACAAAAGGAATAGATCAGAATAAAAACTCTTTAGCTGCAGGTGCTTTGGCAGAATCTGGTTTACAAAAAGGGCTTATTTATATGGGAACAGATAAGGGATTATTGTGGGTTACAGAAAATGA
>JBKJQV010000369.1:0-19431 GCA_046593815.1 Sediminibacterium sp.
AAAATTAAATTATATACGTCATCACATTCAATAGCAACAACTTACTTTTTGTTAAAAAAATTTGTAGATGATAAAACACTACGGCAAATTCTTCTTGGCCTAATTGACTATGTTACTATAATACCAGTTGATACCAATGTACTTTCGAAAGGCTTACGTTCTAAACAAAAAGATTTTGAAGATTCTGTACAAATATATTGTGCAACAAGTATTGAAAAAATTGATTGTATAGTAACTCGTAATATTAAAGACTTTAAAGGTAGCGAAATACCAGTTTTGTCTCCAGATGAATTATGTTCGAAGCTCTAAGCATACGGCGGACGACCTTCACTTTTATGTATAGTTTTAGTAAAACCTAACTTTTTTAAATCTAGCTTATCTACAAATGCATCCATAAGTCTTATTGCATTAATACTTGATATCTGATCTTCTAAACTAGAAAAATATGTTTGTGATCTGCTTGTTCGTTGTATGAATTGCATATACAATTAACGCTAATTAACAAGCCTTGTTGAATAGTATACTATTTTGTGTTTATTTATTTTAGTAATAGGAGTTTTTTCACAAACTCTCGTTGTACGCAATCTCATTAAAGTTTGAAAAATTGAGACCAGATAAAGTTCAACATTTGCAATATTCTCCGCTATTGGCGAATTTTTTATATAAAAAGCCCGGCTGTTAACCGGGCTCACTGCATTTTGATTTTAGCGTGCTTTTTTCTTTGGATCTGCTTTCTTCTGTGCGGAGCTTTTCTTTTTTGTAGGTTTATTCTTTTTGGGTTCAGTGTTCTTTTTCGGCATACAATTAAATTTAGGGTTAGTGAATTATTAATTTTGGCTGCAAGATATTCCTCGCGTTATTTATGTTGTCTTTTAGGCAACGGCGACTATCCAGCCAGATTATAATTATATAAAGATATGCTTATAATGATAATTAGGATATTTTAAATAAGGTCAGCAAGTTAGACAAATTATAATACTGGTTTGACAATCTCATTCTTTTCTAGTGGAAAGGAAAACTTTACTTTTCGCTCCTGACTGCAAATGGCGAAATCCCAAACTTCTTTTTAAACGCCGTATTGAAATTGGAACTTTGTTCACACCCAGTTTTCCATAGAATGCTCGCCAAATACATATTGTTGAAAAGTTATCCATCGCTTATATTGATGGACTAAAAACACTGATTATTTGGTCGGTTGTTAACCGGCAAAATCAATATGAAAATAGTAAGTCCATTATGTGTAGGCTAACAAAAAAGAGACTGTTTTTCTGGTAAAGTAGTGTTCCCGTCTTTTGGCAATGTTTATGGTTAGATACAATCTAACTATAACGTTCAGCATTTTTCTTTTATTCTACATTCTATGGAGAAAGGGCGAAAGATTGCTCTCAAATACAGAAGTGAGCCCTTTGTTGAATAGCATAAAAATTATTACCGATTATAACCAAAAATGTCAAACCTTTACCAATATTTAATCCAAGAATTTGGGGGTTAAAACACCAGCATCGTGGTCAAATATTTTTTTCGGTTCAAACATGAAGATAATTAGTGAAGTGCTAAAAACTCAAGTTAACTAAAAATGAAAGACGTAATTAGAACACCAGAAAATAGATTTGAAAATTTGGAAGATTATAAGTTTTCAAGTAACTACATTTATGTGGAAGAAGATTTAAGACTTCATTACCTTGATGAAGGCAACTTGGATAATCCAATAATTTTGCTTCTACATGGCGAGCCAACATGGTCGTACCTTTATAGAAAAATGATTCCTATTCTTTCAAAGAAATTTCGAGTAATTGCTCCTGATCTAATTGGATTTGGTAAGTCAGATAAATTGTTGAATCGACTAGATTACACGTATCAAAAGCACATCGATTGGATTTCAACTTTCATTTTGAAACTTGATCTTAAAAGCATAACGATGTTTTGTCAAGACTGGGGCGGATTGATTGGTTTAAGAATAATTACAGAAATGGAAAATCGGTTTTCAAAGATTATAGCTTCCAATACTACCTTACCCACTGGCAAAATGCCTTTGTCAGAAAATTTTTTAAAGTGGAGGGAATACTCGCAACATTCTCCAGGGTTTGATATTGGTAAAGTTATAGATAAGGGTACTGTTAAACCGCTATCTGAAAATGTGTTGGCTGCTTATAATGCACCTTTTCCTTCTGAGGAATACAAAGCTGGAGCCAGAATTTTTCCTATTTTAGTTCCTATCGAACATGATAATCCTGAATCAATTAAAAACATTCAAGCTTGGGAGAAGTTAAAACTTTGGAATAAACCGTTCTTAACCATCTTTGGAGATGAAGACTATGTAATGGCCGGAGCGGAAAAAGCATTTCAAAAATTAATACCAGGAACAAAAGGACAAAATCATACAATATTAAATGCTGGTCATTTTATACAAGAAGATCAAGGCGAAGAACTAGCGAAATTGATAATTGAATTTTATTTTTAACATCAAGCAATTTTGGTAATCGTAAGTTATATGCTATACTTATTATTCTGATGTGAATTGTCCTTACAAATACTTAAATTTAGTAGTAAACAGTTTTGACACTTTTAAATTTTAAAGATGGGCAAAGACCAAACTAAAGACCTTTTAATGTTTCTAAAACCATTTGGCGAAGAAATAACTGATTTGGTTATGTGGCTTAGGGACTTTGCTTGGAATCTATGCCCTAAGACTAACGAGTTAATTTATGATAATTATAATGCAGTTGCTTTTGGATGGAGTCCAACTGACAAAGTAGGACATACTATTTGTTCAATAGCGGTTGGACGTTCAAGTAAAAATATTCACTTCGGGTTTTATTGGGGAAACGAAATTTCAGATCCCGATAAAATTCTTTTAGGGCAAGGTAATCAGTATCGATATATTCTCGTGACTGACAAAAAAAAATTCCCCAAAGCTTATATCAAGAAACTTGTAAAAGAAGCATATACAAACTCGCTATCAAAAGTTAAGGACCAAAATCAGATTATTCGAGGGCAAACAATTGTAAAATCGATTTCAAGCAAAAAGAGAGAAGATAAAGCTAAGAAGGAAACAAAGCCAAAGAAAAAATAGAATATCAACATCAACTAATAGTTAACTTTTAATTTAATGACATTTGTGCCTTTACTAATTGACGAAGACAAAACAAAAGAAATTTACGCAAACCCTTATTGTCAAGAAATTTTTGAATCGTATCCCGAATATTATTTCAAGACTGGTTATAATCCGCCTTGGATTGGATATTTTGTATTTCGTGATGGAGAAGTTGTAGGCGTTGGTGGTTTTGTAGGACAACCAAAAGAAGGTAAGGTAGAAATTGCCTATGGTACATTAAAAGAATATGAAGGACAAGGTATTGCAACATTTTCTTGTCAACAACTAATTTCAATTGCTAAAACAACTGATCCCCAAATTATAATAACAGCAAAGACATCCCCAGAAAAAAATGCCTCAACAACAATCTTACAACGAAACGGATTTAAATATACTGGAATAGTTCATGATGAAGGTATTGGTGATGCATGGGAGTGGGTACTAAAGGAATAATTAAGGAACTTTGATCGACTGGAAACAATATAAACTAATTGAAACAATGGGGAATTTATTAGCAATTCCTAAACTAAACTTTGATGTAAGTGGTGAGTTAATAATTACTGCTTCACCTACTTCCTCAAAAAATGATTTTGATTTTTATGATGGGAAGTGGAATCTTAGAAATAGAAAATTAAAAATACGTTTAGGTAATAGTAACGAGTGGTCAGAGTTTGAATCAACTCAAGAAATGTATAGAATTTTAAATGGAATAGGTAATGTTGACAATTACCTTGCAACATTTGATGGAGAAGCATTTGAAGGAATGTCGGTTCGACTTTTTAACCCAAAAACTAAATTGTGGAGTATTTATTGGGCAGACTCTACCGAAGGAATTTTACAGCCGCCAGTTGTAGGCTCTTTTGAGAATAATATTGCACACTTTTTTGCTAAAGACATTTTAAACAATAAGAGCATAGTCATTGCTTTTCGATGGGACGTAACAGATAAAAATAATCCAATTTGGAGCCAAGCTTTTTCGGATGACAATGGAGATACTTGGGAATGGAATTGGTATATGTATTTTAGTAAGTTCGAGAAAGGATAAACAGTTCTTGACCAACATTATTGGCAACTCTCGTGTAGATTTTACCTTAAATTTGACTATGAATTTTTTAGATAAGACACGAAAAATATTAAAATCAAAGTTTGATTTAATACGTAATGAAAATCTTAAAAAGAATCTACTCAATGCTTTGCCATTTTGGGCTGGTGCATTAGTATCTGGTGGAGTTGCAGTGTTATATGCAAAATTATTTTTTTGGGCAGAACTAGGAACTCATCTTATTTATGAAAAAACAAGTTGGGTATTTTTCATCATCACGCCTAGTTGTTTTGTTTTAGCTTGGTGGATTGTTTCAAAATATGCACCCTATGCAAGAGGTAGTGGTATTCCTCAAGTAACAGCTGCCATTGAATTATCGAATCCCAAACATGCATATAAGGTAAATATGCTACTTAGTGTTAGGGTTATAATTATAAAAATTCTTTCTAGTTTAATCATGGTTTTTGGAGGTGGTGTAATTGGAAGAGAGGGTCCTACTATTCAAATTTCTGCTTCTATCTTTAAAAAAATAAATGATTTATTGCCTGAATGGTATCCCAAAATATCTAAACGAAATATGATTGTAACTGGTGCAGCCGCAGGTCTTGCTGCTGCATTTAATACACCATTAGGCGGAATTGTTTTTGCTATTGAAGAGCTTACTAAAACGCATTTCAGTTTTTTTAAATCTGCATTGCTTACTGGTGTTATTATATCAGGACTAACTGCATTAAATTTTTTGGGCCCTTATCTTTATTTAGGTTATCCTAGCTTGGATAGTTTGCCTACATGGATAATTCTTTTGACCATCCCGATTGCAATCATCACCGGAATAGCAGGTAGTGGAATGGGGAGCATTATACTCTACATTTTTAAATTAAAAAGATTATTGAAAAATAACTTTCAAACAATTATTTATATAGTTATTTGTGGACTTGCTGTTGCTACACTTGCTGTATTTGTAAATGTTCAAACCTTCGGTTCGGGGAAAGAAATAATGGTAAATTCTTTATTCACTAACCAAAAGCATGTAGAATGGTATTTGCCAATTTTAAGAATATTCGGACCAATTGCATCATTTTCAACAGGTGCATCTGGTGGTATTTTTGCACCTTCATTAAGTGCTGGAGCTAGCATTGGTGCTGTGTTTTCTGGTTGGTTTCATTTGTCCGACACAGAAACTAATCTGATAATATTATGTGGTATGACAGGTTTTTTAACAAGTATTACAAGAAGCCCTTTTACCTCATCTATTCTTGTTTTGGAAATGACCAATAGTCACAATGTTATTTTTTATATCATGATCACTGCATTGTTTTCAAACTTAATTGCAACATTAGTAAGCAGACATTCCTTTTATGACCATTTAAAAGAACAATATATTGATGATATACATAAAAGCGAAACACAACATGTTGAAACATAAAATTAACAAATGGAAAAAGTAAATCTTGAACAAAAATTAGGTCTATTTTCTGATCATTGGAGCCCAAAAGTTGTTGGCGAATTAAATGGTCAGCACGTTAAACTTGCAAAAATTAAGGGCGAGTTTGTTTGGCATAAACACGATAATGAAGACGAATTATTTTTCGTAATCAAAGGAAGCTTCAAAATGGAATATCGTGATAGGGTAATTGTAGTAAATGAAAACGAATTTTTAATCGTTCCTAAAGGTGTTGAGCATAGACCAGTTGCAGAACAAGAAGTATCAATTATGCTATTTGAACCTGCAACAACTTTAAACACAGGCGATACAGAAAACAAATTTACAAAGTACGAACTAGATAGAATATAAGTATTACCATAAGTAAAACTATAAAAGTACTATGCAACACAAAACTCATTATTTTATTTTATCTGTACTATTCACAATTTTTATTTCCTGTAAGGTTTTAGATAATAGGCTTTCAAAACTAGATAATGCAGTATGGATTCACGGAGCTCCGGATTGTAGCAAGAATATAGATCCTATGATACAGGTTTTACGTCTAAATTCTAGTACCTGGATTTTGCGTCAAAATAAGTGTGTTAATTATGAAGCTCCTTTTATGTATCTTTTTATGGGGAGTAAGAAAGCATTATTGATGGATACAGGTGCCACTGAAGATGATAAAAAGTTCCCACTTTATGAAACAGTTAGAAAGCTTATAGATCAATGGGAAAAAGATACCAATGGTAATATTGATCTAATTGTAGCACATACCCATTCTCATAGAGATCATACAGCTGCGGACATACAATTTAGAAATAAACCGAGAACAACGGTTGTTGGTTTAAAAATTGATGAGGTGAGGAACTTTTTCAATTTTCAGAGCTGGCCTTTAAAGAATAGCAAATTAAATTTGGGAGGAAGAGTAATAGAATTTATTCCAATTCCTGGCCACCAAATTACTTCGGTTGCTGCTTATGATTATAATACAAAATTACTATTGACAGGTGATAGTTTTTATCCTGGAAGGCTGTATATCGACGATTGGAAATCGTTTAAATTAAGTATTCAACGTTTGAACGACTTTGTAAGTGAGCATAAAGTTAATTATATTTTGGGTAATCATATAGAAATGGCTAAAACTGAAGGCAAAGACTATCCAATAGGAACAACGTTTCAACCTGATGAACATATTTTACCATTAAAACCCAATGATTTGTTTTTACTTAACAATGTTTTAAATCAATTAGGGGAAAATCCAAAGAGAGAAACGCATGCTAACTTTATTATTTATCCAAAATAGAATTCTGTTTAAATAACTTCAATTGGTAATATTTTGCATCTGGCGAAGTTGTTTTCATTAGTAAACTAATAATTTAAAAGAAATAATAAAAGTATCAATATTAATATTTACATATCGACAATTTGCTAATTTTAGACAATTAAATTTAAAATGGCGGACGAAATAAAAAAACTGAAATTTAAGCAAAACGTACCGCTTCAAATTGAGGTTGTTCCTTTAGATAGTTTAACTAAATTAAACAAAGCTCATTTAATTACACCTCACAGAACAAACTTTTACCATGTTTTCCTTTTCGAAAATTGCCAACCGACACATTACATTGATTTTGAAAAAATAAAGATTCAACCTTTTTCTTTGCTATTTATAGACAAGGACCGTGTACATCAGTTTGATCAATTATTGAATTATGAAGGACGAGTGCTCATTTTTACAGACGACTTTTTTACCGATGTTAAATTTTTACGAAGTTCCATTTTATTCAATGACCTTTCGAATCAGCCTACAATAAAACTAAATCGGGAAACCCTTAAACGATTTATAACACTTTTCGACGATATTAGCGAAGAGTTGAATTCACCTAAAGACAATTCAAAACTTGTTATCCTTAAAAATCATTTACACAACTTTTTACTTTTAGCCGAAAGGGAAAAGCGGAAACTCGGGTTTGAAGAAATTAAAAAAAGTGCTGACCTTGATTATACTTTACTGTTTAGAGATTTATTAGAAACTAATTTTATACAACTTAAGGCTGTAAATGACTATTCTTCTCAATTATTTGTTTCTGAAAAACGACTCGGACAAGCCACTTCAAAAGTTATAGGCAAAACACCTAAGGAAATCATCATCGAGAGAATAATATTGGAAGCAAAGCGGCTTTTGGTTTATAGCCATCTTACCATAAAAGAAATTGGCCAAGATTTGGGATTTGAAGATCCAGCATATTTTGTTCGTTATTTTAAAAAAAATACACAATCTACACCTATGGAATTTCGAGAAAAATATCTCTCAAAATAAACTTTCCCAAAAGTACCATACAAAGGCTGATTTGTCCAATGTAAAAATTAGATTTCGCTTCATCTTTGTGTTTTAAATTAATATTATCAATTAAATTAAGATGGATAAAAATAGAGATGCGTTAACAGCGTTTTACAGAAAAGCATTAACTGTAAATACCGAAACCACACCTACAGCTGTATTAACTGATGTTTTATCTGATGACTTTATTTCTTCGGGTTCGGTAGAAAGTAAAGGTAAACCTGCATTGATGGGACAAGTTGAGTATTTCTGGAAATTAATTCCAGATTTAAAATGGGAGCCACAAGATATGATTAACGAAGGCAACAAATATGTAGTTCGTAGTTTAGTAAGTGGAACTCCTAAAGGTGATTTCATGGGAACTCCAACGGATGGTACGAAGACTTTTAAAATTATGACGATTGATTTTCATACTGTAGAAAACGGGCAATTAAAATCTGTTCATCATTTAGAAGATTGGAGTACTGCAATTAAACAATTAAAATCTTAATCATATGAACCAAAAAAATTTAGTTCCTACATGGACAAGAATAGTAGTTGGTTTGTTAGCATTAGCAAACTTGGCTTTTGGCATTTCAAATTATTTCAAATTCGATGCTCTATTTCAAAACACGCTACAAGGCGTTGATATATCAAGTATAAGTGCAAAGTTTGCTTCTTACGAATTTGGTGCAAGAAACCTTGCAATAGGTTTAGCTTTGCTTATAGTTGCATTAGTTGGTATTCCTGAAACTATTGCTATAATGACAATTGTGAGAGCTTTAATTGAAACGCAAAGTATTATAATTGCAATTTTAGCTGGTACATTCGGGATTGGAACAATAGTGGCCATAATAATGCTAGGAGTAGAAGCTTTTGTAATTAAAACAATGTTTGGAATTGTTGCCAAACGAGATAGACATCAGTAGATATAAGTAATTGGAAATACTAATTGTTATAATACATGTTCAATATCAATAAGCGTTTGGGCAATGATATCAATCATTTTGTTATTAGTATTTTTATCTTTTATAGCAATCCTGATGGCATTATTTCCTAGATTTTTTCCCATATTATGTACATCTCTTAAAAATAAATTTTGTTTCTTACATCGATCTAAAAAAATATCTTTTGGCGGGAATGAATCAGGTAAATAAAATAAAAGAAAATTAGCCATTCCGTCTATTACTTCCGTAATGCCCAATTCAAATAATTTTCGTTTTAAATTATTACGCAGTACGTGGGTCTCTGTATATTTCTCTTTGTAATATTCAGAATCTTTAAGAGCCGCAATGGCTGCAGCCTGAGCTAGTAAGCTTAAAGACCAAGGAGGTGTTAGGTGTTTTAAAGTCTCGAGTAAATGTGGTGAACAACATAAGTAAGCAGCCCTAACTCCACTTAATGCATATACTTTACTCATTGATTTGCAAACGATAATGTTTTCTGTTTTACTAGCAAACTGCTCTAATGATTTATTTAATCCAGCATACTCAATATAAGTTTCATCTATCCATATTAATGTTGACTGAGGAATTTGTAAAAGCATTTTGACCATCTTTTCTTTTGGAATATACACTCCTGTAGGGCTATTGGGGTTTATAATAATAACCATGTCATACCCCTTTTTTATTTCTTGCAAAAGCAAATCGGTATTTACAATAAAACCAAGTTCACGATTTAAATTAAATTTTGTCAATTGGCATTGAACAATATTTTCTAATACATGAATATATTCACCATAACATGGATCAATTATTAAAACATTTGAATTTCTATTTAAAAGACTTCTTAGTGCAAGAAATATTAAATTAGATGACCCAGCGGCAGTTAAAATAGAGTTCTTGTTTACTCCCCTTGATTCGGCAATTATCTTTATTATTCCTTCAGCATGAGTAGGTGGGGATGTTCTTAATAACCAAGATAAATTATTTGTTAATGTACTTAAAACCTCTGGAGAAGGAGGGAACCATGCGTCTAAAACATCTGCATTAATTATTTGTTCAGCTTTTTGTAATGTTTGCAAATCCTCGCCAATAGCTTTAAAGAATGATCCACCATGAAAGCATTCAGAAGGTGCAAAAAACATAAATGGGAGTTGCCAGTCAATTTTACCTTTCAATGACTTATAAATAGTTACTTTTTTCTGCATCATCTTTTGCAAATCTTCAATAGTAGCAACAGCTAATTGATAGGTTACTTTTCCTGATTGAGCTCTAACATTCAACAGCTGGAGCCCTGCTTTAATATACATTTTTGCAAGATCTGAGCGACAAATTGCTACAATATAACTACCACCATGAGATTGAACCCAACGAAATGCAGCATACATTAGCACATTTGCCAAATAATTATTACGACTTTGCTTTATAACAGTTAATAATCGAATTTCATACAACTTTTCATCAAAAGTGTAAGGAACAGCGGTGCGACTAAAATATTTGTCGACAGAATATTTTTCAGAAATTGGAGAGGTAATACTAATAAAACCTATTATATGTCCTTGATACTTTGCCACTATATACTGATTAACTAAATCGAGATCATCCGTTAAAACCTCTTCCAAATTTTCTGGATGTTGTTTAAGTTCACTTGAGTAAATAGTGTATCTGATTTTATATATTATCTTTCTATCACGATCTGTAGCTACTGTTAGAATTATTTTATTTTGAAACATGAATATAATTTACTGTAATATACCCGATAAATACAAGTAGTTGGTTTGAAATAACCTTTATGCACCTATCTGATTGTATTACATTTTTAAAATAAATTTGCGAAACCGATTAGTTGCGCATATATTTACAATCGATTAGTTTTGCAAAAATGTAAACAATATGAGACGAGATATTTTTCAAGCCATAGCAGACCCCACAAGGAGGGCAATTATTACCTTAATTGCAATACATGCAATGACACCGAACGCTATTGCAGAGAATTTCAACACTACTCGTCAATCTGTTTCTAAACACCTTAGAATACTTACAGAATGCGAACTAGTAAAACAAGAACATCAGGGCAGGGAAATTTATTATTCTCTTGAAATTGAAAAAATGAAAGAGATTGATAAATGGTTAAACCATTTTAGAAAAATTTGGGAAACTAGATTTAATCAACTTGACAAAGTATTATCAACAATTAAAAAACCAAAAAAATGAAAAATAATTTGCCATTTGACTTTACTGTTAACAAATCAACAAAAACGGTATTCATATATAGAGAATTTGCTGCTGAGATTTCATTGGTATGGGATGCTTTTACCAAACAAGAAATTCTAGATCAATGGTGGGCACCTAAACCTTGGGCATCAAAAACGAAATATATGGACTTTAAAGTGGGCGGAAAAAGATTTTATGCTATGGTAAGTCCAGAAGGTCAAGAACATTGGTCTATTCAGAAATTCACTTTCATTAGTCCAACTACCAACTTCAAAATGTTGAATGCATTTGCTGACAAAGATGAAAATCCTGAATTACCAGGTTCTAATTGGGATTTGAATTTTAGCGAACTCAACGGAATAACAAAAGTTAATATTACTATTAAAAATGAATCACTTGAACGTATGGAGAAAATGATAGAAATGGGCTTCCAAGGTGGATTTACTATGACATTAAACTATTTAGAAAATCTGTTGACTACTTTAACATAACTACGGGTTAAAGAAATCGGCTTCACTAAATACTTTTGTATAAAATTTACACTTTAAAAAATGAAACGAATTCAAAGTATCGATATATTGAGAGGATTGGTAATGATCATAATGGCATTAGACCATACTAGAGATTTGCTACATGTAAACTCAATTACTCAGCAGCCAACGGATTTGACCACTACAACCCCTTTTTTATTTTTCACGCGTTTGATCACTCATTTGTGTGCCCCTTCTTTTGTTTTTTTATCTGGCGCATCAGCATTTATTTCATTCAAGAATAAAAATAATTTATCAGCTAGTAGAATTCATTTACTTACAAGAGGAATTTGGTTAATTGTTTTAGATCTTTCTCTTGTAAACTTTGGATTGTGGTTTGATATTCATTTCAATGTTTTACTTTTTGATGTATTATCAGCTATTGGATTTGGGTTTATTATACTTAGTTTTCTATTGAAATGTTCTACAAAAACAATTGGTATTGTTGGTTTAACAATCATTTTCTTGCATAATTTATTTCCGTTAGTTCCGTTTGCCGAAACTTCTTTAGTTAAACAAATACTAATGCCATTATTTGGACCAAATGCTTATCCTCTTGGCAAAGGAATATTTTTTGTTGTAGGGTATCCTCCAATACCGTGGTTAGGAATTATGTTTGTTGGATTTTCGGCAGCAAGAATATTTGAACAAACAATTGAAAACAGAAAAAAAATATTTTTGAAGATAGGTCTAACTTGTTTATTCTTTTTTGTTATTATACGATTCGTTAATATTTATGGTGATTCATTACATTGGTCTACACAGAAAAACAGTTTATTCACTTTTCTCTCTTTTGTTAATGTAACCAAATATCCACCTTCACTTTTATTTTGCTTGATTACTTTAGGAGTAATGTTTTTAATTTTTTCGATCATTGAAGGAAAGAAAAGCAAATTCATGGATATTTTAATAGTTTATGGAAAAGTTCCTTTATTTTATTTTGTAATTCATTGGTTTATCATACACCCACTCATGTTTGCAATGGTTTTTATTCAAGGGTTTAAAAGTTCAGATTTAATATTTGGATTTAATTTCGGTAGGCCCAAAGGCGAGAATGGCGTAAATCTTCTGGTTATTTATTTGATATGGATTCTTGTTGTAGCGATGCTTTATCCGATCTGCAAATGGTATGGAAATTACAAGGAGCGCCATAAAAATAATAAATGGCTTAATTATTTATAGCTATTTAAGTTTGATATTTAATATTCAGTTTTGATCGACATTTTTCGTAAACGGGATATAAAATCGCCTTATTCTTAAAGTCTTAATAATTATAGATAGCTGTAATAAATAGCATTCACTCAATTTTTTAGTGTAACTTCAAGAGATTGCATTTTCCATTATCTTTTTGAATCAAAAGAAATAACATGAATAAGTTAGGTCCAATAATATTGATAGAAGATGATAGAGGGGATCAAGAACTATTTAGTATAGTTTTCAAAGACCTCAATTTTAGCAATGAAATAATTTATTTTGAAGATGGAGAAAAAGCACTTGAATATTTAACAAAGACTTTAATAGAGCCGTTTATTATTATTTCGGATATTAATATGCCGAAGTTAAATGGGTTGGAATTGAGAGAAAAAATTCATACAAATGAAGATTTAAGGTTAAAATGCATTCCTTATTTATTTTTTTCTACAAGTGCCGAGCAAAAGTACATTGTTGAAGCATATTCTAAGTCAGTTCAAGGTTTCTTTGTAAAACCAAATTCTATTGATAAATTAACGCACACAATAAAAATAATCGTAGAATATTGGCAAAAATGTGAATCGCCGAATTATGTTAAATAATAGGCAACTTTATATTTTTAAAGTAAGGATATTTTATTTTAATTAAGGAACCCTATTTTTTATTATAGGTTTATATGATCATGAAGAACAAAAAATCATAAATATTAGCTAGCTTAAAATTTAAATATTCAAGTTGTAACATATTTACCTTAGCCTATAACTTTTAATACTGAAAACTCAATATCTTTCCAAGATTTGACGCCACTTTACCAGTACTGCTAAAACCAATATTCATTTTATTTAAAGTAAGTTTGAATTGCAAAGTTTGTAGAGTATAGCTATTTTAATAAGTAGTTACTAAATTGTTTGGTAGTAACTAATAAGTGGAAAATGCTTAAACAAAACATAGACTCTAATTAAAGACCTATTTCGGGACAGCTAAATGTTTGGGTGGAAAAAGCAAAGAAAATAAAAGTGAAGAAATTAAATAATATCAATAAAGTCTATAGAAATAGGCTAAACGTTATGTTAAACGATATAATTTAAACATAAATTTATTAAAACAATGGTCGGAAATTCAAATTATATAGTTCAATATGTTGGCTTTAAAACAATTTTAGACTCTTTAGAATTTATTAAAAGTTGGACACCATTTGCAAATAGTTTTAAAAGCGTTGGGATAATATCTATTGATTTATATCAAGTGAAAGAAAATGAAAATCTAAGCTTTATTTCGAGAAATATATGGGATGATAAAACCTATTTTAAAAATTTTCCATCTGGTATTGCAGGTGCAGGCGGTGGAGGTAGAATTTCTGTTATACAATTGGGAGGCTACTGGATTGAACCTGAACAATTGGAAAGTCAAGAAATTATGACATTAGTTTTTCTTACATCTGAAGTAGCTAATGCTAAACAAATAGCAAGACTAAGTTGTAGCGATAAGATTCCTTATAAACAAATGCTAGATATTTTACCCAATACTAAGTCTAATTTCCCTAATCAAATAAATTGTAAACATCTTAAGCAAATGTAAAATGAACAATCTTTTTAATTTATATATTCAATTTGATGGTTATGCCTTTTTGATTATCGGACTAATTGTACTTATATCACCAAGCCCTCAACTAGGTCTTTCAAAACCTGTAAGTGACAATGATTTATTGCCTTTTTCTCAAACGCGAAAATTGTTGGCATCAATGTTTATAGCTTCAGCTTTATTACTAATTATCATTGGACGGAACATAACAAACCTCGAAATATTGAAAGATATCTCTATAGCGCGAATAGCATCTTTTGTATTAGTAATTATTTTAAATGTGGTTCAATATAAAAGTAAGCGTTGGAAATCATTACCCTTATTAGGTTTAATGTCTTTGTTTACAATAATGAGTTTAATTTATGGTTATTTTATTTATATAAACCTATAAAAGAGCAATACCAATAAAAAAGGATATAGTCATGACAAATCCTTCTAAAAAATAAAGTATCTAATATGAAATTTAGAAAATTAATGAACTTATAAAAGTTTCAGTATTTTTATTCAATGCAAAACGAAACTAACTGTAAAAACTGTAATACAGAATTTAAAGGAAATTTCTGTCCCAATTGTAGTCAATCCGCTGCTACTAGTAGGATTGATGCTCATTATATACTTCACGACATACCGCACTCTGTATTACATATTGATAAAGGATTACCTTATACTTTTTTTGAACTTTCGATAAATCCTGGCAAAGCTTTATTGGAATATCTCAACGGTAAGCGGGTTCGCTTTTTTAAACCGTTTGCTTATGTAATTATTCTATCAACAATTAGTTCTCTCTTTATTAAAATAGCATCTAAAGAAACTCATGTAGATACAGATTACAATATACTTTCACTTTTCTCTCACTACCCCAGTGTATTAATTTTTGCTTTGATTCCACTAGTTACATTTATCAGTTGGTTGGTTTTTATAAAAAGGAACTTAAACTATTGGGAACATTTTCTGATGCATACCTATTTGGCTGCCCAGATTAATATTATTCTTATGATCCAGCATCTAATTTCAATATCAGGTATACTTAGTAGTGCAAATATGGTTTTAAAACTTACTCTATTTAATTGCATATATATGACTTATCACGGTTATACTTTTAGTGCTTTATTTACTAATAATTATAAAAATAAATTTAATGGAAGACTAATGTTTGAAATTAGTATCTGTTGTTTTATACTTGGTTTCATTTATGCCTCTGCTTTAATTTATTCAGGAGTAGCAGTGAGATGGTTTTAGCATATATAACAATAAATTCAGCTTCCGTTACAGAACTAAGATATACATATCTTAATTTATCATCAATTCATTAGTTTCCGTTATCCGTAAATCGTTTTCCCGATTTAGCAAATCATTCTAAAGCTGATAAGCTTTTTTTGCACAAAATCAGATGAATGTATATAAAGAAATTAATACTTGGAATAGTTATAGCATTTCCACTTTCAGCTTTGTCACAAAAAAAGGATACTAGTAAGACACATTCACTGAATGAAGTTATTGTTACTGGATTTAAAACAATACGTGGTACAGGCCATATGCCCGAAGTAAAAAACGGAATTATATATTCAGGTAAAAAAAACGAAGTAATTCTTGTTGATAGCTTAGATGCCAATAAAGCGATTAATAATACCAGGCAGATTTTAGGACGAATACCTGGCCTTAATATTGTTGAGACAGAAACAGGCGGATTTACTGCAAATGGAATTGCTACTAGAGGTTTGAACCCTATCCAAAGTATAGAAATGAATTCCCGCCAAAATGGATACAATATAAGTGCAGATGTTTATGGTTATAATGAAGCATATTATATTCCCCCTATGGAAGCCGTGCAAAGAATTGAAATGGTAAGGGGTGCAGCATCACTGCAATTTGGTGCTCAGTTTGGTGGTTTGGTAAATTATGTTATTAATGATGCTCCTGCAAATAAGCCTTTTGAATTTACAACTTCTCAAACTATTGGTAGTTTTGGTTTATTTAATTCTTTTAATTCTATTGGTGGCAACTATAAGAAGGTTAGCTATTACGCGTTTTTACAATACCGTAACATAAATGGCTATCGCCCAAACAGCCAGCAGTGGCAGCTTTCTGGCTTTGGAAAAGTACAATATAAAGTATCTGAAAAAGTAAAAGTTGGAGTAGAATATTCCTTTTTACGTAATCAATTAAAAATGCCAGGTGGCTTAAGTGATAGCTTGTTTAATGTAAGTTCTAAAATATCAACAAGAACAAGAAATTGGTTAAAGAGCCCATGGAATATTATATCAGCCAATGTTGATTATACTCCTTCAGAAAACAGCACTATAAGTTTAAAAACAACTTATCTTTTCAGTAACCGTTCTTTGGTATGGCGAAATGAAGATGGTGGGCCAACTGCTCTTGATGAAATAGATCCTTCAACTAATGCTTTTGTTCCTCGTGAAGTAGGTAAAGAAGACATGAATAATATAACTACTGAATTAAGGTTTTCTCAAAATTATCAATTGGGAAATCAACAATCAACTTTAGCAGGTGGTTTACGTTATGCATACGCATGGTTTAAAAGACAAGGTGGTGGTGAGGGAACAACTGGAAGTGATCTTGACCTATCCATAAATGGGGATTGGGGTTATAGCTTAAATTACTCAACTACCAATATTGCTCCTTTTATTGAAAATATTTTTAGAGTAGGCAATAAGTTTTCAATTACACCCGGCTTTAGATTTGAATATTTGCTTAGTACTTCAAAGGGATATAAAACATCAAACAACGTAAAACTAAGCTCAAATGAAAACCGCAACAGAACCTATCCTCTGTTTGGGATTGGAATGGAATATAAATCCACAATTAATACCAATATTTATTGGAATTTTAGTCAAGCTTACCGTCCTATAGATTACAGTCAGATAACCCCTTTTGGTATAACATCAAAAATAGATACTAATTTAAAAGATGCTTACGGTTTCAATGCCGATTTGGGATATAGAGGAACTATTAAAAACTTTTTAAATTTTGATGTTGGTATTTTTTATATGGCTTACAATAATAGAATAGGTGTAATAGTTTTAACTGATCCTTCAACAAGCAATCAATATGCTTACAGAACGAATGTTGCTAATAGTGTTCATAAAGGAATAGAGAGCTATATAGAATTTAATCTTTTAAAATACCTCAATCAAAAATCTAAGTACGGGTTAAGTATTTTTAATTCTTTTGCCTATATAAATGCAAAATATACAAGCGGAGAATTTAAAGGGAACCGAGTAGAAGCTGCTGCTGAAACAATAAACAGATTGGGTTTAATATTCAATAGCAAACAACTTTCAACAACCTTACAAATGAATAATATTGGAGATGCCTATGGGGATGCTTCCAATGCAAAAACAAGTAATGACCCTATAGCCGGATATATACCTGCTTATACTGTTTTAGATTTTAGTGCTACTTATAAAATCAATAATTATGCAATTAAATTTGGTTCAAATAATTTGACTGATAAATCATACTTCACAAGAAGAACCGATGAATATCCAGGACCAGGAATTATTCCATCAATAGGAAGAAGTTTCTATATAGGGTTAACTGCAAAATTCTAATTTTAAAAAATGGTTTTACTTATCTAAAAGGTAGATTTTCAATTAAGTTATTCCGAAAAAATTCTAATAATTTTTACAAACCTTACTTTATAGTGATTGGTAAAATCACTTATGGTAACTCCATATTTCCGACCAGAAGTAGAGTGTATAAATTTTAGTGTATCTGTATTCTCTGTTACAATTCCCATATGTCCCACAATTCTAATAGAGTCTACAGTTCCAGTAAATAAAATCAAATCGCCTTCCTTAGCATCTACTAAATTAATTTCCTTGCCTAAATTGGTAAAATCTATAGAAGATCTTGGAACATGAATATCAAAATGGGAAAATACAAAAGTTATAAAACCTGAGCAATCAAACCCAATATTTGGATCTGTAGAAGCATATTTATATGGAATTCCGATTAATGTTTTTGCAAAATCAACTAGTTCCCGACCTGTTACCCGATATATAGTTTTAGGGAAGTTCTCATTCAAAATTGCTGCATCAATTAAATTCTGCTGTGAATCAGCGGCAAATATAGGATTCACTGTATCCGAATAAACAGTTGTTGTATTGATATTGTTATCATAATTATCCTTTTTATCCGAACTATTGCAGGCTAAACAGATTGAGATAATAATATAACACCAAATAGATTTCGTCATGATAAAAATTGAGTACAAAAATATGCATTCTTATTCCTATTTATCAGTTGTAGAATGCTATTAGTTTATATCATCAACTTTTAATTATAAATTTAGGCTTGGTTGCTGATTATTATTTGTTAATTCCCCAACTGTTTAGGTAATGGAATTATGCTTTAATACAGTTTGAGAATATACATTTTATTAAAAATTGCATCAAACATGAAATTTATTTATCAATTAGTTCAGTTGAATTTACTAATCTTAGTATTATCTTTCTCAGTAATAGCTCAAACGGATACAACCAATATGAAATGCTTTATCGGATTATGCCTATTTATTTAAATATAGCTAACTTTTAAAAAATTAACAAAATGAATAAAGTACAAAAACTTGTTCTGGAAGTATCAGTATCTCGTAATTTATATATTCAGCAGATTAATGGTATAACTGAAAAACAGGCACAATGGAAACCAGAACCCGATGCTTGGAATATTATAGAAATTACTGAACATCTTTTTTGGGCTGAGCACGGAGGAATAGTAGGTATGTGGAAGACACTACATGCTATCCGAGAAGGTAAAATGGAAAGTAAGCTTGAATCTGTCCACCAAAATATGCCAATAGAACAAGTTATTGAACTAACATGGCAACCCAAAGAAATAGTACCGCCTGTTGCTGCCCCACGTATGGGTGGACCAATAGCATTTTGGAAGCTTTCTTTAAATAGTCTTCAAGAGCTACTCGAGGCTTTTGGGAATGATTTAAAAGAAGATGAATTAAGATTACAAGCACATCCGCACCCAATTTCAGGAGCATTAGATTTTCATCAAAGAATTGAATTTTTAAGTTTCCATATAGACAGACACCAGGGTCAGGTGGCTAAAATAATTA
>JBKJQV010000096.1:0-3545 GCA_046593815.1 Sediminibacterium sp.
CAAAGGAGGCGTTAAAATCGGCTTTTAAAGATGATATAAAAGACTTTTCAAAAAAGGCAATACTTGAAAATCCAATTGCTATATGGCTCGAAAGAACCATTGCAGTTAGAAATGAAGATGAGCATAAAAGAAGGAATGAACCTAAATCTTTAAAAGACATTGCAAAAGTGTTCTCACTTGAAACAGGATTAGGTGAAACAGAGTCAGAAAAAAAAATTATTCAAATATTAATTTGGGCTGAAAAACTAAACATTGACAGTGCTAAGGATAAGAAGAAAGATACCATCCTCCCTTTTAAGTTGCATCAATTTATTTCACAAACTGGTTATGTATATGTAACCCTTGAAGATGCAGATAAACGTTACATAACTTTAGAACCAAATCCTTTTGTAAAACTTTCTGAAAGTGAACCGGAAGTTCCTGTTTTTCAAACAGTATTTAGCAGGGTTAGTGGTGTAGAATTTATTTGTGTTAGAAAAGATTTCAGTGAATCAAAATTAATCTTCAGGGACTTTAATGAAAATCAGAATCCCAAAAATGAAGATGACTTAAAAACCAATGATGGCAATAAAGTAAAGAAAGTAAAAAGCCGCCTTCAGGATGATTATAAGGATGGCTACATTCTTTTTGATAAAGGATACAAACTTGATATAAATGATTTCATTGAAATGTTACCAGCTGCATGGATAAACAAATCAGGAAAAATTGAAAACTCAAAAGATTTTCTGCTTCCAAAAGAAATTTATGTATCAAAGGATGGCTCATTCTCAGATACACCAAATGGCGGAGAAAAGGCTTGGTTTATGCCTGCTCCATTAATTTGTGACCCAACTTGTGGTTTAATTTATTTGGAGCCAAAACTCAGCGAAAAATCAAAACTCATTTCTTTAGGTAATGAGGGGCGTTCTACCTCCACTACCTTAATTACTCTTCAAACTTTATTGGCTCTTTACAGGAAATTTGGAAATGAAAATCTGAAAGAACAAAAGTTAATGAGCTTTACGGATAATAGGCAAGATGCTTCATTACAAGCAGGACATTTCAATGATTTTATGCAAGTCGTTCACTTACGTTCAGCGATTGAAAAGGTTTTAAGAAATACTCAACGTAGTTTAACCCTATTTGAATTAGTTTATAAAATTGAAGAAGAACTAAAACTACCAGAAATAGATTATGCTATCAATCCAGCTAACAATCCATTAATTCCAAGCGAAACCAATAAAAAAGCATTACGAAATTACGTAACCTATCGAGTTATACAAGACCTCAAAAGAGGATGGAGATATGTTTTGCCAAACTTAGAGCAGACGGCTTTACTTGAAGTTTCTTATCAAAAATTAGATGAGTATGTTGAAAGGGATGCACTCTGGGCTAACTTAATTTTACTTAATCAGTATTCTTCAAAAAACAGAAAGTCTTTTGTGCTCCAAGTATTAAACTATTTCAGAAGTACTTATGCTGTAGACATTGAAATGCTGCGTTATGAAAATAGACTAAGAGTTCAAGATGAATTAAATAACACATTAAATAGAAATAAACTATGGTCTTTAGATAAGGGTGAAAAAATGGACGCTCCAAGTTCTCTATCTTTAGAAGGTGCCGATAAAGCCACAAGAGAGGTTTTTATTCAAAGTATTGGCCCAATGAGTCGATTGGGAAGATTTGTAAAACATGAGTTCAGAAAGAGCAATGGAACTCAACCCAACAACCAAGAATATATAGAATTTATGAATTCATTGTTGCAACTTTTATGTGATATGAATTACTTAAAACCCAAACTTGTACATGCCGAGAAAGGAGATAAGATGACCTATCAATTAATCTTGGGAGAAGTGCTTTGGAAAAAAGGCGATTTGATTAACGTAGCTATTGATAAAACTTCAAACATCTTCTTTGGTGATCAGCATAAGACAAAACCACATAGCTACTTTCAAAAACTTTATCAAGAAGATTTTTCCGAACTACCAAAATCTTATATGGCTGCTGAGCATACCGGACAAATTAAGAACGAAGAAAAAATTGAACGTGAAGATAAATTTAATGAGGCAAAAGAGTTAAGTGCATTGTATTGTTCGCCTACAATGGAATTGGGGATTGATATTTCTTCTCTCAACATTGTTCATATGCGTAACGTACCTCCAAGCCCGGCTAACTATGCACAGCGAAGTGGTCGTGCAGGCCGTAGCGGCCAATCTGCATTGGTATTCACGTATGCTTCAAAAGTATCGCCACATGATAAACATTACTTTGCAAATCCAGTGAAAATGGTTGCTGGTATTGTTCAGGCTCCAAGAATTGACCTTACCAATGAAGAACTGATACGTTCTCATATTAATGCAACCGTTCTCTCATTCCTAAATGCTGAAGAATTTAAACCATCTCTAACCGACCTAATTGATTGTTCTCTTGGAGGAACTTATGAATTGAAAAGCGACTTAAAGGTAAAATATCAAGATGTAATTGATTCGAGATTTGATGAAATCATGCAAACTGTTTTAGGGGTAATTCAAGGTATTAAAGAAATAAGAGAAACCAAATGGTTTACGCAATATTGGCTTGATAAAGAAATAAAAACCGTTCCTGCAAAACTTGAAAAAGCACTTTTACGATGGAAAAAAATGTATTTAGATGCCTTACGTCAAATGAATGAAGCCCATAATATAAAAATTAGCCCAATTTTAAAAGATGTGGATGATAAAAAACTTGCTAATAGGTCTTATTTTCTAGCTGAAGAAAGATTAAACATCCTAAGAAATGAAAAAAGCAAAAATTCTTCATTATCAGAGTTTTATACATTCAGGTATTTAGCTTCAGAAGGCTTCCTTCCGGGTTACAATTTTACCCGATTGCCAATTCGAGTTTTCTTAGGCGGTAAGGATAGAAATGAATCTATTTCAAGACCTCGTTTTATTGGCTTGAAAGAGTTCGGACCAAACAATCTCATTTATCACAATGGTGGAAAATATAAAGTGAATCGTATTACTCCTAATGATGTTGCACTTGATTTATCATCAATAAAAATTTCTAAAACAACAGGCTATGCGTTTTTAAATAATGAAGGAAAGGGCATAAATCAAGACCCTATAACGGGTGCTCCTTTTGATGCAAGCAATCAAGATGTACATCAAAATTTACTTGAATTGCAAGAGGCTCAATCTGAAAATACGGAGAGGATTTCATGTATGGAAGAGATACGAACATCCGAAGGATACATAACAGAAATGTTTTTAAATACCTCTGACAACTTAGTAGATGCTACAAAAATTAAACTTACTGTTGATGGCGATGAATTAATGAAGCTTTTTTATACTCCTTCAGCTAAGTTGATTTTGCTAAATAAAAAATGGAAACGGAGTAAAGATGATGGTTTCGATATCGGAACTAAAACAGGCTACTTTAAAACTAAAAAGCAAAAAGCTGAAAACAAGACGGATGACCCAATCAAAAACATCATGTTATACACTTATGATACATCTGATGTGTTCTATGTGCAGCCAATAAAATCATTGGGCTTAACAGAAGAAGCCGTTGTAACAATGCAATAC
>JBKJQV010000271.1:0-7166 GCA_046593815.1 Sediminibacterium sp.
GCTTTAACTGAACTACTATCAATGGCCTGCCATGTAATTCGTTTGTCGATTAATGATGCAGGAGCCATCAAACACATATCATTAAATAGTGTTACAGTTTCTGCTTGATCCATATCACTACCGGCTTTTTTTACTACAGGGAAAAGTCCATAAAGCCTTATATCCATCAAAGCATTTGCATTGCTGTATTTATGATAACCTGGTACAGCAATACCTTTCATCGTAGCTTTCATAAAAAACAGACGGGTGGGTTCATCAAAAAAATTAAACTGTTCGCAAGTAAAGGGGAAATAATCTTTCCCTTTTTCTTTCATTTGTCCTTCAAATACAATACGTACATTTTTTAGTTTTGGCTTGCTTAAAACGTCTGCATATTTTAAGTAACGTTTTACAAGGTCAGGTAACGGCAACAAATCGTCTTCAGTCAATAAATCTGTTTTAAACATATTAGTACGCTGTAGATTTTCATTTACATCATTTTTATAGCTTTTCTCAAAACGAAAATTCCCCCAATTTAATACTATAGCAATAAGAATAACAATGTTAGCAATAGTGCCAAATTTTGCTTCACTCCAAATAGTAAATATTAGAATTTGTGAAATGACCACTGCTGTTAGTCCAAAAATTAACCATATATCTTTCTTAAACAAGAATAAAATAGATGCAGATATAAATAGAAATGAAGTAAGTAGCCAAAGGATACCAGAAGGCTTTGAAATTAGTTTTGTGAATTGGGTAATATTACCGTAATTAAAGGCTTTAGCAAAACCAATGAAATGGATAAGACCATGAACTAAGATGACAAAAGCTAATAGGTATTTAAGCATAATTAATAATTAAGTAGTATTTAAAACTTTCCACCCAAATAATATCAATTAGAGTATCAGTTAAAATTATTATTTATTGAATACAGAAAATCTAAAATGCATTTATTGAATTCATCAGGTTGTTCAAGATTAGAAACGTGACCGGCATTATTGATAATCTTTAAGGTAGAGCCTTTAATATGGTTGTTCATAAATTCAGACTGAACAAGAGGTGTTACTAGATCTTCTCTACCGCAAATAATAAGTGTTGGAATAGTAATAGCATCTAAAGCTGAACAGGTTTCGGATCGCTCCGCTAATGCAGTTAATCCAGCATTAATTATATCTTTAGAATTTGCAAACACATTACTTCGAAGGTTTTCAACTAATTCTACTTTATTAGTTAATGAATCAGGGTGAAATACATTTTTAATAAATTTTTCATTAAACTCAGTTACACCATCTAAGGTAATTTGCTCTATTGCTTTGTACCGATTTTTTTTTGCTTCAGCTGTATCAGCAA
Organism: Sediminibacterium sp.; assembly: GCA_046593815.1. GTDB lineage: Bacteria > Bacteroidota > Bacteroidia > Chitinophagales > Chitinophagaceae > Sediminibacterium. The sequence goes on from JBKJQV010000271.1 coordinate 1,330, forward strand.
TACACTGTGTATCACATAAAATTAATGCTTCAAAACGTTCGGGGAATCTTTTGATGGCATTTAAACAAATATATCCTCCCATAGAAAGCCCACAAAGTATTGCCTTTTGAATATTTAATTTATCCATAAACGCTACTAAATCATCACTAAATAAATCAATGTTTAGAATTGTTTTTTCATCTGTTGATTTACCAAACCCGCGAATATCATATGCAATTAATCTATGTAAAGATTTTAAACTATCAAGTTGTCCCCTCCACATCGTCTTATCGAAAGGGAAACCATGAATAAATATAACTGGAACAATTCCTTCTCCAACATCATTATATGAAATAGTTATATTGTTAGCTTCTGTTAACAAATTTTGAAATGAATTATCTAATTCCATAGTTACAATTTCGGTTACAGGTAAATTTTCTGCTATATCTAACAGATATTTTTTAGTTGAACTCTTCTCATAATTCTCTAATAATATTACAAGTGAATCGTAATGTGATGTCAAGGTTTTTACAGTTATTTCTGGATTTTCTTGATAAGGAACTGTTATAGGCATCTCATTTAGAAATTCCAATAATTCAGGGTAATTACCCCTAATTCTATTACTAATAGTTAAAATCATTTCATTCAATTCTAATTCGGTTTTCATATTTGTATTATTATTATATTTTTCAACTTATCTTTCTCATCTCTCGGCAAAACAACAACCATGTAAAGCAAATCTTCACTCAATTTAAAGTTGTCCTTTAAAAACTTTCAAGGTTCCTTCTACCTCATCATTGAGTTCGATATCTGTAAAAATAGAAGCAAGCATATAATCATAGAACCGCTTTATTATTGTGTATTGGTGTATTTTCTATTTAGAAATGCGCAAAACTTTTATTTTCGTCCTATAAAACTAGGTTTATAATGCAAGATTAGTACTACACTATTTGTATAAATAATTATATTAATCACACATTATATTATTTTAATTTATACTGTTTTATAAATAGTACATTACTTTGAAAATGAAATATAAAATATGTCTTCCGACAACGTACTACCTTCGGACAATTATACCACAAACAATCATGTTGAATTAATTCATAGTGGTAAAATATATTTTAATTTATTAAGTGGGCTTATAAAAAAAGCAAAAAAAAGTATCCATATTCAAACCTATATTTTTTCAGAAGATGATACAGGGAATATGATTGTATATGCATTAGAAAATGCAGTAAAGAGAGGTATAGTAGTTCATTTACTTGCTGACGGATATGCTTCTAGAGATTTGTCTTCTCATTTTATTGCTAAATTGAAAACAGCAGGTATTAATTTTAGGTTTTTCGAACCATTTTTTAAAACAAATAACTTTTATTTTGGTAGACGATTACATCACAAGGTTGTTGTAGTAGACTCCAAATATGCATTAGTTGGCGGATTAAATATAGCCAACCATTATAATGATTTACCCAAAAAACCCTCTTGGCTCGATTTTGCATTATATGTTGAGGGTGAAATTGCACAGCAACTTTGTATTCTCTGTTGGAAAACTTGGAATGGATTCCCACTAAAGATAGGTATATCAACATGTGAAAATGTAACAATTGATTTATCAATACCTATAGAAAGTCAAATTAAAATAAGCATGCGTCGCAATGATTGGATAAAAAGTAAGAATGAAATTTCGGAAACTTATATTAAAATGCTTCAATCCTCACAAAAGGATATCGTAATTTTATGTAGTTATTTTTCTCCTGGTAAGAAAATACGCATACAAATGGTAAAAGCCATAAAAAGAGGTGTGAAAATTAAAGTTGTTGTTGCTGGACAATCGGATATCTTCATTGGTAAATATGTTGAAAGATGGCTCTATGATTGGCTTTTAAGAAAAGGAATTGAAATTTATGAATATCAAAAAAATATTTTACATGCCAAGGTTGCAGTATGCGATGATGAACTTATGACAATTGGTTCTTACAACATTAACGACTTAAGCGCATATGCTAGCATCGAATTGAATTTGAATGTAAAAAATAATACATTTTGTAGAGAAGTTCGTAAAACTCTGGAGGAAATTATTACTGATGATTGTGTTCGGATAACTTCTGAAACTTATAACAAATCTAATAATATTTTTAAAAAAATAATAAACTGGAGCGCTTATCAATTTATTAGAATAACTTTTTACTTGTTTACTTTCAATTTTAAACAACAAAATTAATTACCTCCAATACGTGTGAAGAAAATTTTTAAAGTCTCCCAATCCCATTTATCAAATCGACCTCTTTGTACAACTAATTTATTATCATTAGGATATTGCAAGTAATAATGGAATACAAATTTTTCTTTTGGATTTTGCCAACCTATAATTTGCCCAAAACGTAGATCATTAAATACTAAAGTATCTTTATATTTTTCTACTGTGTAAAACCCTTTTGAAAAACGAATTAGTTTTTGAACATCAACCTGATTTTGAATAGTTTTCAATAAAGTATCGTTTCGAGGAAAATACTGAAAATCGATTTTGTTGCTTTTATCGAATAAGGATCTGAATCCTACATAATATCCATTATCGTTTCCTGCTACTACATACCACAACCAGTTTTGTAACGGCGCTGGTGTAGTAAAATAGCTTGTGTAGGGTATATATTGTTTTGCTAAAATTTCTTTTACTTCACTATCAATTTTTAACTTATTTACTGTGCAATAACTGAGATAAATAAATGGAATAAAAACGCCGAACTTCCACCAAAACTTTCTTTTGTCACTAAACCCATTTAATAAAACGAGCATTACAAAAGCAATACCTGGCCAAACAGAAAAAAATGGATCGGCTACATACATTATATTGAAGGAAAAACGAATATGACTAAATGGTTCAAACCATCCAACTCCATAATTATTAAACCCGTCTAAAAATAAATGAGCAAAAACTTCAGTTCCAAAAAATAAAAACCAAGTTCTTAGCTCAATATTATGTGGGCGATGAATTTTATCTGCATTTAATGCAAATAAAGGGATTATTAAAAGTGCAAATAAAATAGAATGGGTAAAACCACGATGAGCCAATAAGTTTTCTGAAGTGTTTAACCAAAAAGTGGCTATAAAATCTACGTCCGGTATACTTTGTGCCAAAGCGCCCCAAACCATAGCTTTTTTACCAAAACCTTTTTCAAAAAAAGCTTCGCCAATACAAGCCCCAATAACTATATGCGTAAGAGAATCCATTTTAAAAGTAAAGACTACTTTGATTAAATTAAATAATTGATTTCATTAATCATCCTCGGAAAACAAATCTTCTATTTTATTTATTAAGAATGATAGTGGCCCTTCCATTTTATTGGTATTGTCATCTATAGATTCATCATTAAATAGTTTGCCAGCATGCAATTCTGGCGATAAACAAAGGAGTATTATATGCCTTTCATTAGTTAATAAATCTTCTAATGAGTTTTCTTTTTTTAATTCTATTACGTAATCATTTTGATTTATTACATGGAAATAACCATTAGCAACTTCTTCTAATTTAGCATTTATATAATTTTCTTGCTTTTTAGTGAATTCGGCTATAGCGGCTAATACTTCAGCTTTACTTTTAAAGATTTTATCTAATAGTTCATTGGCATTTTGTAGTTTTTGTATTTCCTCGGCATTTGCTTTAGTTCGAGTAGCTTTATACAAACCTGTTAAAAAAATTATTAATACAGATTGATTGACTATATCATATAATTCTTCATTTTCTGGTTGACCGGTTGTTGCATCCATTTTTTGGAGAACAGGGTATTGTAAATATTCTTGTACATCTTGAGAAAGGTTCATTGTTGTTTTTTTAAATTTAAAGAAATAAGTATATTTTATTTTATCATTTACTAACAAAACCCTCTTTAACCATTTTCTTATAAACGACCTGTACAACTTCTTCAGTCATTTTTTTTAATCCATCAGGATTGGTTGTTTCGGTAATACCTGACCAAATAATTTTATCTTCTTTTATTGAATATACATTGGTTTCTATAGTATAGGTTTTTGTAGTAGAGTAATAACCAGGCGTAGTATAATTAGACCAGATTCTGTAATAATAGCCTGTAAAACTTCTGTAATAAGTTGGGTAATAAGTAGTATTACCAGGAGTATATATTTTTTCTTGATCAACATCAACTAAACGCATGGTTACTGCACCATCGAATCCATCTAGCTTAATTTTTTTTCTTAAATATTCTTCGTTTTCTTTATTGAAACTAGCACTCAAGTAATTATATGAAACAATTCCTTTTCCGCTTAGGTAACTTGCCATTTGATCTTCGGCTCTATGCCTGCTTGTTTCATCTTTAAACAATGCTACAACCAATACCTTATTTAATTTTTCAATAACTACTGTTTTATCAGGCTCTCTCCAACTACTGGCAATTCTTGTTGAGGAACAAGATGAACAAATAATGATAAGGATTATAAAAGTAGAAAATGTTATTTTTTTCATATTATTGATTTTTTGCTTTTTCCTTTTTTCTGAAGAAGCCTCTGAGTAAAAAATTATGCTGTAGAGCTTCTAGATCCTCATCGAGTTTTTTACTACTTGTTTCTAAATTCTTTAAAGTACTCTTTATAGTTGTGGCCGATGATGGATCATTCAATAATACTCCAACTATATTATCCTTTTGATTTAGCTTTTCGCTTAACAGTTGTAAATTAGCAGTAAACTTGGCAACCGCTTCTGCAGATTTCTCTAATTTCGACAATGTTGCACTAATATTATCATACATTATGGTATCAGTAACTAATTTATTGATTGAATTGCCTGGGTAATTTAATTTTCCTGAAAAACTTTGAAGATTAGCTAAAACATTTTTACTGGTCATAGAAACATTTTTAAAATTAGTTGCAGATGCTTCCAACTTATCAATAGTACTATTCAATTTACCAGCCATAGCTTTGTCGTTTATTAATGTTGCCAATGTTCCATTTCCACTATCAATTTTTTTGCTAATACTTTTAAAATTCTTTGTTATTTCTAAAAGGTTTTTATTGTTAGCTTGTAGGGTTGCCATCATATCATCCGAACTTAAATTAGATTCTGCATTTAGAAAATCATTAGTTTCTACTCGTGGAATAGTAGAGTCACCACCATAAATAATCACGATCTTATTTCCAATTAAACCATCTGAACCAATTTTTGCCATTGCATTTTTACGGATATGAGATTGTACTTCATTTTCAATACTCATTATTACTTCTACCTGAGTTCGTCCATAAAAGCTGATCTTCTTAATTGTACCTACTTTTACCCCAGAAAACCAAACATTACCACCTTTTAATAATCCACCAACATCATTAAATACAGCGTGTAAAGTAAATGATTTTACAAAAGTCTTTTTCTGCCCGCCCAAAGTAAATATTGTTACAATTAATATTGCAAGGCCAAGGAGTATAAATATTCCCACAATTACAGGTCGGTTGTTTTTTAAAGTGCTCATTTGATATTGATAAAATTGTAATTAAAATAGTTTTTTGTTAAAGCGTTGTCTTCATTAAAAATTTCTGCGAAAGTTCCTGGCACTAAAAATTTACCATCATTAATCATTGTTACTCTATTAGCAGTAGATTTAGCACAAGTAAGATCGTGAGTGATAATAATTGAACTGGCATTATATTCTTTCTGTACTTTAACAATTAGGTTATTTATCTCTATGCAGGTCATTGGGTCTAGACCAGATGTAGGTTCGTCGTATAACATAATTTCTGGTTTCATGATAAGTGTGCGAGCAATACCTATTCGTTTACGCTGCCCACCAGAAAGTTCTGAGGGCATTTGATTAATGGTATGTGATAAACCAACATCATTTAGTACAGATTCTATG
>JBKJQV010000291.1:0-6598 GCA_046593815.1 Sediminibacterium sp.
ACTGAATGGCTTTCGATCAGCAATAAGATCAACTATAATATTGGTATCTATAAATATTTTTCTCATAAATGCTTTTTCTCAAGATAAGATTGAAGTTCTTTCTTTTCGTCAAAGCCCTTTGGCAATTTAACTGACCCAACTAATTTCATTAATTTTGGAGACGCTTTCTGGTTTTTATTTTCTTGGGTGATAGAATCAAGATATTGCTCAATTAGCTCAGAAAGGCTTCGTCCAGAATTTTTAGCATACGACTTTGCTCTCTCAATAACATCTTTCTCAACACTCAAGGTGAGTTTTGTAGTCATAATACGTGTATTTTTTTCAAAAGTACGTACATTATTTGAAAAACCAAAATAGCTTACCCATAACGTGAGTTTGTGAAGGTTGGGAAATAGCATTCCTACTGCTGGCTTGGCCACAAAATACGCGATTAGCTAAAGCCAAAATACTGAAGTTAATTTGAAATACAACAGCTGATGGGCGATGTTATAAAATCTAATTTTTGCCAAGCCTTTTGTTGGTGGCTGTTTTAATCTGAAGTTATTTTAGAGTGTTACAGATAAATTAAGATGTCCGCCAAGACCAACTTCAATAATTTTTTGCAATGTTGAAATACGTACATCTTTAATGTCATTTTCAACTTTAGAAATATAGGCTTTATTTGTTCCACATTTTTCGGCAAGTTGTTCTTGTGTTAAACATTTTTCAAGCCTTGCCTCATGAATCATTGCTCTTAATTTAAAAGTTTCATACCCTTTATCAAATTTGTCTCTTTTAGGAGTTCCTTTGTTACCATATTGTTCATCAATTAAAACGGTAAGCGTCTTTGTGTTATTTTTTGCTTTCATAATATTCCTCCTTTATTTTTAAAGCTTTTGTAATTTCTTGTTTAGGTGTCTTTTGTGTTTTCTTTTGAAATCCAATTGCTAATACTACTAATTTACCTTCGTCAAAGAAGTAAAATATTCTGAAAATGTCACTTGCAAGTTGAATGCGAATCTCATAAAGCCAGTCTGTACCCTCTAAATGTTTTAAATAAGTTTCTGGAATTTGTGGAACTTCTTCAATTAGTAAAAATGTCCAAATAATCTTTTCTCTCACTTTTTAGCGCTGCTTCCTCAGAAACTCCTCGAAGTAATCCTTAAAAGTTATGATTGTTGTTTATTTTTTTCCTGTACTCACAAAAGCCCAACTGAATTCCGTCCGCCGAAACTAAAGCCTGGATACGCACTGCTGATTATTGTTTCAACGTCCCAACCCCAATTGCAGCAATACTTTTGTTGTGAGTAGTTTTTTGTCCAACTGAGTTTTTACTCCTAAGGCTATTTGCTTTTTTTTACATAAACAGGCATAGAGTCTTCCCAAGGACTGTCTGTAAGTTGCCTCTTATCACTGCCATCTGCATTCATAATAAATATTGCGCCATAAGGCTGAAAAGTGTCGTCATATAATGCGGCTTCATCTTTAAATCCATATATACCACTGCTCCACATAAGATGTTTGCTGTCTTCAGTCCAAAAGGCATGTGCATCATTTGCTGGTGACGTCGTCAATTGGCGTAAGTCAGATCCATCGGGCTTTATTGTATAGATATCGAAGTTGTTGCCTTCATGCTTACGTGTGAATGAAATTAGCTTTCCATCGGGTGACCAGAATGGTATATTATCGTATTCTGTAGTAAGAATATTCACCGAATGGTCTTCGATGTTAAGTATGCGTAATCCAAAGTCCTTGCCGCCCCAAACACGATAGACAATTTTTTTACCATCAGGTGACCAGCTTGGAAAACCTGAGTTTGGCAACCCATCTGTAAGGTCTTGTGCGTTAGTTCCATCCCGCTTTACCATCATAATTTTTGCACCACTACTTTTACGAGATTGTAAATATCCTCCATATCCAAAGGCAACCCATTGACCGTCTGGCGACCAAGTAGGCATAAATGCTGCTCCACTATCTGCATTAAAAATTCGCTTTCTATTTGAACCATCAGCATCCATAATTGCAATAGAAGAATTTAAGGCTTTCTCCGTGATAACAAGTTTTCCATCTTTTGAAAAGTTAGGAAATACATCCGTGTAACGATTTTCGTATTTAGAATCCCAACTGTAAAGCAACTGGTCTTGCGGTCTTGCTTTGAAATCTACTTTTTCATAAACTACTTGGTTTCCATCGGCTGACCAAGAAGATGAACGCATATCTCCCTTTACCACTGTTCCATTCGTATAGTTTAGACCTGCATTGGGAACAGCTTTGGTCAAATAGCCAATATTTTCATTCGTTAAGAATTGAGGTAATAATTTCAAACCAACTCCTGAAGTTCGCTCAGTTCGCTCACCCTTTTCAATATTTACCGATATTATTTGAGAAGTTGCTTTTCTTGCGAGGTTAGGTCTTCTTGCCGCCCAAGTATCTTCTACTGCAATTTCATAAAACACAATTTGTTTTCCATCAGGAGACCATTTTGGAGCACCAGAGCTAACTCCTGTTTTTGAAATACATCGAAGTCCTGTACCATCAGGATGCATAATATAAATACGAAGTTCCTGCACATGTTCCCAGCCCGACCCATTGCCATGCCCTATCCACTCTGTATTGCGGTCTGAGGAAAATGCAATCCATTTGCCATCGGGTGACCATGATGGATGAAAGAAGCCATTTGGTTTGGTAGAATCACCAGCTATTCCCGTTTTTGCAGTAAGGTTTTGCATTTTTTTTGTCTTGAGATTGAGTATCCAGATGTTGGCAGTATGTTTTTCTCTTGTTGAAACATAAGCAACTTGACTGCCATCGGGTGACAGAGAGGCTTGGTCGTCCAATGAAGGACTATCGGTAAGCCGCTCCAATCCATTACCATCTGGATGAACACGATAAATGTCTGCCTGACCAAAACCGTTACGCTCCGATGTAAAAACAATCCATTTACCATCAGCCGAAAATGAAGCATGGTAGTCAAATCCTGAATTGGCAAAAAGTTTATGCTCATCGGTTCCGTCTGCATTGGCTATGTAAAGTTCCGATGTTGATGGTCCAATACGGTTCATTAGCATTACGCCCTTTTCCCCTGTTATAGGTTTATTTTGTTGTTGAGCAAATCCGCTAAAAGTTAGTAAAGTAAAAATGTACAGTGTATGCATCTTAATTATTTTCATATTCTTAGTTATTTTTATTTTGTCTATTAATTTTTCTAAAACTAATGTACTCGAAATGCTGGTAATTTTTATTTATTAAACTTTCGAAGCGGAATCTCCACTAAAATGACACACAAGCATTGAAGCAGTTGGGGAATAGAATTCCTACTGCTTGCTTGGCCACTAAAGACTCGATTAGCTAAAGCCAAATTACTAAAGTTAAATTGAAATACAAGAGTTGATGGGCGATGTTATAAAATCCAACTTTTGCAAAGCCTTTTGTTATGTGCTGTGCTATGCAATTTTAAGATAGTTTGTAATTGTAAGAATTTCTGTTTTACCTATTCTATTGAGAATTAATATATCTTTGTATCCAGTAATTAAATGTGTTGCTTTTCCATCCTTTGCTAAGCCTAAAAGAAAATTATCTTTTGCATCACGGCATAAAGTTACTTGGGATTTTACTTTAACGAATTCTGCTTTATTGTTAATTTTAGAAAGCAATTCTTTGATATCGCCTAGAGAGAAATATTTTTTAAACTTAGGTCGTTTGGCTACTGAAATAAATTCTTCAAGTAATTCTTGACTAAATAATAATATAATATGATTACCTTTTAGTAAATTATCAATTTTCGTAAAGTCCTTTGTTAAAAGGAAACTTACCTAAAGATTAGTATCAATTATGATTCTATGCTTTATTTTTTGCATAGCGTTTTGATCTTACTAATTCTACTTCTTTTGTTATTTCTTCCAAAGTAGGTGGGTTTGACGAAGCCTTTTTTCTTAACCTTTTTACAAATGATAAAAAGGAGTCAGCTGATGACATTTCAGTAATAGAAATTAGCTTCATATCTGCAAGGTCCTTCAATAATTTACTTGCTTTTGGATTTAGTATATCAATTTGGTAAGTCATTTGTAATCAAATATAAGAATTTTTAGTAAGACTTCTAGAATAGCACACAACGTCTCGGGCTTTGCGAAGGTTGGAAAATAGCATTCCTACTGCTCGCTTAGGCCACTAAAGACTCGATTAGTTAAAGCCTAAATTACTGAAGTTAAATTGAAATGCAACAGTCGATGGGCGAAATTCTTAAGCCCAACTTTTGCAAAGCCTATGTTAGCGGATGTATTATTTAATACTATAAGCATACTTGCTGTTTAGATTAAGTGTTTTATTTATATCATTATTAATGAAAACTAGTGAGGCAATTGAGAATGTGTCACCAATTTTTGCACTATTAAATTCGCTTAAGATTTCTGTAGAGAATTTGTTTCCCTTGATATCATAAGATTTGTCTTTAAATGTTAAAGTAAAAGATGTTATACCATAGTTCATAAAAAATGAATTGCCTTCTGTAGTTTTCAAAGAAATTGAATTGTCGGTTAAAAGAACATCTTTGCTAATTTGACGACTATCTTGACCGCCAATAACTGGAAGTGGGTTAGGCATACGAGTAACGTTAAAATTTATCGGTATTTTACCATTGTTGGCAATAAAAACAATGGTTAGTTGCCCTATACTTGTTGGTCTTATTATTATCTTATTATGATCAATGGTTACTCCCATTTGTGGTTGAACAGTGATAGGATTTTCGTTACTGATAATGAATTCATTTTCTACTCCTATATAAAGTGTCTTACTATTTTTATCACTTACCGTCTTGTTAATTAAATTGATAGATTGCCCCCATGAATATTGAGAAAAAATTACAAAGAGTGCAATCAATAAGTTTTTTTTCATAAAATCTGATTTTAATGTGAAGTAAATATAGCCGCTAACGTTGGACGGCTTTGTGCAGGTGGGGGAATAGCGTTCCGTTTATTCGTAACTGAATTACAATCTATAAATAAAACGTTCATTTTCTATTCTGTTGCTCAGCGTTGTTTGTGACGCTGAAACTACTGCTGACGATTGCACATAGCTTGTGGCTAAACATTCAGCCCCAATTGCACAAAGCCTTTGTTGGCTGTAGCCTTAATTTATTCGTAACGATTAAATTTTTCCTTTCAAGTAGAAGTTTGAAATCATAAAGTATTACTGTTTAAAAATCTTTCCATCTTTTATAACAAGATAAACCAATTCTATATTTTTAATATTCTCCAATGGGTTTTTATTGAGAAGTAACAAGTCTGCAATTTTACCAACTGAAACTGTACCCCTTATGCTATCGATATTCAAAACTTTCGCGCCGTTTAATGTAGCAGCTATAATAGCGTCAATTTCGGCAAAGCCTGCATCTTTCACCATAAGCTCTATTTCTTTTTGAACAAATTCTTTCTGATCATCATCTGTTCCAGCAGCAATTGTTACTCCCGCTTTATATGCCTGGGCAGTAATACGTTTCGCTATTTCATAATTATATCTCATGGACGAATCTTCTTCTCCCCATTGTTTATAGGTTAGCAAGGTTGCGTCCAGTATCGTATGATGCACTTTCATTAGCTCAAACAAAGATGAAAAGTTGGGTGTCACACTATCCCAAAACTTATCATCATGATATTGGTTTTTCCATAACGATGGAATCGTATCTAACTTTTCGTGAATGATTAAAGGTGAGTGTGAAATGGAATGTACTCCAGCTTTCACCAAATCAGAAGGATTAGCAATCTGGAGCCATGCATGTCCCCAAACCATTAGGTTTTGTTTACTGGCTTCAGCAACAATTTTACCAACCAGCGATGCAGATAAATTGGCGTACAACTTAATACCGGTTGCACCTGTCCCTTTTGCTTCGGCGATTGCTAGCATAAGGTTGGTGGAATCTGTAACAGCAAGCATGTAAGGCATTTTCCCTGATGCAGAACCTTTTGAGGCTTCACCTGTTCTGGGGTCACTGAAAAAGACAGGACCTGCCATCAGCGCTGAATAATAAATATCAGGTGAAACAATATCGCCTGTTAAAGCATCACGTGATAAACCAGCCAATGTGCGTGCGTCGCCAGCCATATCTCTTACCGTGGTAATGCCAGAATGTAACATGCGCTGCAATACATCTAGTGTATGTTCACGCTTATCAGTTCCCGAAGGATCTGTAGCCACGTGCACATGCGCATCTATCAAACCTGGTAACAAATATTTTCCTTCCATTCTCATTATATTAAATGAGTCAGGAATTGGTCTACTTCCGTCAACAAAAATGTTACTGATGATGTTATGGGTAATCAATAACGTTTGATGCGCAAGCGCATTTTGATGGTTTGCATCAATAATGGAGACACCAGTCAGTGCATAATTACTAAAAGATACTTGCGCACTTACAAAGTGCCCTACTAGGGATAAAAAAAGCAAAGGTGAGATTTTATAAATTGTCATTTTCTTGTTATAATCAACCTTGACTTATTTGGTGTTTGAAGAGGTGAAAAAAGATTACACCCAACTTTCTGGGCTTTGCGATGTTGGGGGATTTGAAAATCGTCTGCCCGGAACCGCTGCCGATTGAAAAACAAATGTACAAGATAACAACCAAAAG
>JBKJQV010000353.1:0-2683 GCA_046593815.1 Sediminibacterium sp.
TGTGGAGGATTGGTTGCTCCTGAAAGTGATGACAACCCTTGGCATTATAAAATTAGCTGGAACCCCAGAAATATAGTAACAGCTGGAAAAGTAGGAGCTAAATACAAAGAAAATAATCAACTTATTCAAAAAGATTATTCAACCATTTTTAACAATTGCGGTGATGTAGATATTAAGGGATTGGGCAAATTAGCTTATTACCCAAATCGAGATTCTATCCGATATTTGGACATTTATGGATTAAATGACGCTGAAACATTCATTAGAACAACTTTGCGGTATGCAGATTTTTGTTTCGGTTGGGAAAAAATAATTGCAGCGGGACTAACCTCCGATGATGATATTGTTGACACTGAAGAATTATCTTATGGACGATTTTTAAGAGACCATTTAAACGCTAATAAAGTAACACTCAACACTCCTTTGTTCGATCAGCAATTCGATTTCTTGGGGTTGTACAACAACAAATCAATCCATCAAGGAAATAAGTCGTGCGCTGATATACTACAAATTATTTTAGAAGATAAATGGAAATTAGAACATGGTGAAAAAGACATGGTTGTAATGTTACACGAAATAGAATTTACATTAAACAACACTCACCACAAAATAAATAGTTCATTAATTGTAAAAGGAAACAATGATGTGGAAACCGCCATGGCAAAAACTGTTGGACTTCCATTAGGAATTGCCGCTAATTTAATTTTACAGAACAAAATTGCTGTTTGCGGGTTACATATACCAATTACCAAAGAAATTTATATTCCGGTATTAAAAGAATTAGAAAACGAAGGAATTATTTTTGAAGAATATTAGCAGGCAAAAAATTAACTAATGAATTATTGGCTCATCAAATCAGAACCGTTTAAATACAGTTGGGATCAGTTTGTAAAAGACAAAGAAACTTTTTGGGATGGAGTAAGAAATTACCAAGCTCGAAATAATTTAAGAGCCATGAAAAAAGGCGACTTAGCTTTTTGGTACCATAGCAATGAAGGAATGGAAATTATTGGTGTTGCAAAAGTTGTAAAAGAATCTTATCAAGATCCAACAACAGAAGACCCAGCGTGGCTAGTAGTAAATTTTAAGCCTGTAAAAAAACTTAAGAATCCTATTTCATTAGCTACAGTTAAAGCCGACAAACGTTTGAGTAATATGGCTTTGATAAAAAATAGCAGACTTTCTATTCAACCTGTAACACTAGAAGAATTTGATATGATAATGGACTTAAGTGAACAAAAAAAATAGCATCATGCAAAAACTAGTTGTATTATCTGGTGCTGGCATTAGTGCAGAAAGTGGATTAAAAACATTTAGAGATAGTGATGGTTTATGGGAAGGTTATGATGTTTATGAAGTTGCTACACCAAGAGGTTTTAATAAAAATCCAATACTGGTTTTAGACTTCTACAATATGCGCAGGAAAGATGTTGCTGCTGCCCTTCCGAGTAATGCGCATTATGGCTTGGCTGAATTAGAAAAATATTTTGATGTACAAATTATCACCCAAAATATTGATGATTTACATGAGCGAGCAGGTAGTAAAAATGTATTACATCTACACGGTGAAATTTTTAAAATGCGAAGTGTCTTAGATATTTATCATGCATCTATTTTTGATATTAAAGAGGATATAAACCTTGGCGACCTTGCACCAGATGGAGGGCAACTAAGACCGCATATTGTTTGGTTTGAAGAAGATGTGCCCATGCTTCAAAATGCAATTGAATTAGTAGAACAAGCCGATATTTTTGTTATCATAGGAACTTCATTACAGGTTTATCCAGCCGCGGGCTTGGTAAATTATGTTCCTAAAAACGTAGCACAATATATTATCGATAAAAAAATTCCTTCCCTACCCGCACACAGTAAAATTATTTCAATTGAAGCAGTTGCTTCGGAGGGTGTTGCAATACTGCAAAAATTGATATTGAGGTAGTTTAATATTATTGTTTGTTTGATCTCTCCAATCGAATCTCAGATTTTAAAGAATTACTAATAGACGTCAAACTTATTAGTGAAGGGGTGATGTAAATATAAAAAGTATCTTGTAAATTTCCATTATTGTGGTCATTCAAAATTATTAAATTTTTGTTTTGCAAATAAGTATAAGTACCGGGTATTGAATAAAATAAACTTGAAAAAAAATATTCCCCATTCGTATCAAAACGATAAGATATCGATTTAGATATTTTATCAGCTTGTTTGAAAGCATTTGTATCAATCGTATTTTCATTTTTTTTATCTGAAAAATATTTATTGAAATTGCTATCCTGTCGAAGTTTATTATTTATAAATATAGTCTTCGAAAGTTCATAATTTTTTGAATCAAATTTTAGCTCAGAATTTATATATAGCTGATTGATATTCCAAGTGCCGTATAAAAAGATAAAATTAAAAATAGTTAAGAAATTTTTTAAAAAATTAAAATTCATGATCATTAAATAGATAATTAAAAATTGTTCCTTTACCTAATGCCAAATTATTAGTACACAAATTTGGTATTTGCACATTATACCAATCATGAGGGAAACTTATTAAATTGGGGAAATAAGTCTCTACAGCTAATATTTCATAAATTTTGTTATCTACATCGGCATTCAATATTTCTTTATTAGAAAATAAATAGACAATCTCCTTTTTCAAGATTTTTTGAAAACATACTCTCTCTTCTAAAAGAAGA
>JBKJQV010000039.1:0-7556 GCA_046593815.1 Sediminibacterium sp.
TCCATTTTATTTCCTTATAATTTTCAGAAAGTATCATTACCGCAGTCATTAATGTTGTAATATGACCTGATGGCATTGCATCATAGTTTGGAGTGTTTTTTTGATAGGCAGCAAAAGATGGGAATAATTGCCAATTGCCACCATTATTACCATTTTCTTCCGCTATGTTTGGACTTTCACGACCAGTAATTCTCTTAAACGGTTGCACTAATATTCCAGATGTAATAAGTCCTTCCATAAGTTCGCTTGAAGTGTGTATAGCTCTATAATTATCATTTGACAAACCATAAATTAACAATCCTCCTCCAACCATAAGTGCAGTAAACCCATTTCCCAATCTATAAATAGCCGAATTAATGTTATTTGGAAACATTTTTATTGGACCCGAATAACTATGACCAGACAGAAAATTGATTTTTTGGCCAAAATTTCTAGAATTATTAATTACTTTTTGATCGAAAGGAACCAATGCTACCGTAGTACCGACCGAAGTACCAAACAAGATGAGATTGTCTTTTTGAGTGAAATCAGCTCCCATTAATCCAAAATCGTGTGGAATTTTAACAATAAAATCAAAGAACTTTGGTTTTTGGTATTGATACGAAAGGTTGTCATTTATTTTAAACTCCTGAACACTTATCTCTTTTAATCTTAAAGACAAATCAACCATGGTATCTGTCTGTTGTGCATGAAGGTTTGAAAAATAGAAAAGAATAGCAGATAGCAACACCAAATTTTTCATTTATACAGTATACTTTTTAAATTAAAAAGTAATGATAGTAGTGAAATCTATTTACATTCTGTTTTAAAATAAAATTTATTGCTATTGAATTATAAAACGTAAGACTTTAGATTTGGTCGCCATAGAAATTTTACAAAAGTAAACCCCCGAATTTAATCCAGTCATAGCTATTGAGTCCAAATTAATTTCATCGTGTGATAATGCCATTTGTTTTATGGTTCTACCTAAATTATCATAAACAGTAAGTTGTGTAGGCTCATGCTCAGAATTCACATAAGTAAACTTCAACTCATTATTTTGAATAGGATTAGGTGCTATGGTAAATTTAATATCGGTTAAACTAGAATCCCCAACACTCAACGGGCTTGTTGTAGCTAACCAAATAATGGCATTCATTAGCAGTTTTTGATGATTTCCACTTGCATCAACAATATAACCATTATAAAGTGTGTCACCACTATCACCAGTCCCATCATCCGGAATAGAACTATCACCAATGGCAACTACTTTACCGTTTTGATAGGTTGCTGAAGCGCATAATACATTGGTTAATCCAGTCGTACTGGAGCTGGTTTTATATACTAACCCACTAGCGGTAGTGTTCTGAGTGTTATTTAAAGTCATTGTTGTTCCGCCTGACCATTTTACTTGTGTAACATTCCCTGCCGTTCCATGAAGAATAGGATTGGTAGGCAGATTGGCAATATTAGAAGACGTTTGAGAAATATCATTATAATCAAATGCAATTCCAAAAGGATTATTTTGAACGGTGTTATTACTCATCAAATCATTTAAAACTTGAGGGGCATCAACACCATCATTATTCCTGTCAGAAATAGTATGGTCGGCAATAATGCACAATCCACCACCATTTTGAACAAAACTTATAATAGCAGCTTTCTCTGTGGCTGTAAATGAAATATTAGGTTCATCAATTACAAATACTTTGTAATTACTCAAATCCTGAAAATTAGAAGTTAAGCCATAAGTTATTTGACCATTGTAAGGCAAACTTTCTACTGTATAGCCTTGTTTTACACAATCAATTCCCCAATTAGACAATCCACCATTCCAATAATCTTCTGGAGTTGATGCGATTATATTAGATTGTAAAGGAGTTGGTATTCTTTGAGGGTTGGCTTCATTTCCAGTTCCAACTATTGCAGGACCAGATGAAAACCCTATATTGTGTGTATCTGAATCAATAATCCAATCTGCATTTCCTGCACTTTCGGCTTTGGAGGCATCAAACAAAATTTTTATTTGAGCATTAGTATTTACTGATAAAATTATAAAAGCAAAGAGTAAAATGTATTTCATCTAAAATTGTGATTTTAATTTTGATTACAAAATTAGAATTCAATTCTATTGTAATTCTATGTTAATACAAAACATTATTCTAAACTTGAATAAAAAAAATTAATGTATTGTACAAAATTTATATAGCAGCAATGGAATGTGAATTAGATAACTTGGTGAATTTAATTGGGTGGCAATATAATACGTTTTGCAAACATAGTCAACAAGCATTTCAATCCTTTTCATAATAATTGCAATTCAATTGCAAACTCACTAATTACGCATTGTAATAACGCAAAACACGCATTACTAACACGCAAAATACGCATTGTAATAACGCATAACACACATTACAAACACGCTAGGCGTAAATTGCAAACCTCACAATAATCATTGCAATACAATTGCAAACCCCTCAATAGGTATTGTAAACTAGCTTATTGGATATTGCAAAACCATTGCAATACAATTGCAACTCCTTCCATACGCTTTGCAAACATACTCAACACGCATTGCAATCCCCCACAATAATCATTGCAATACCTCTAAATAATCATTGCAATACAATTGCAATTCCCTAAATAAATATTGCAATACCACATAATAATCATTGCAATACAATTGCAATCCCCTCAATAAGTATTGCAAACTAGCTTGTTGCATATTGCAAAACTATTGCAATAGAATTGCAATCGTATTCAATACACGTTTGCAAACTGTTAAAAACTAAAATCTAATTTTACTTTTACAATACTATTCTTTTCTAAATTTAGAAATTAAAATCCTTAACTGTTTGCAATGCCATTATTTCAAAATTCAGTAATTTCTATATACTTAAAAGGTCAGGATAAAACTTTGATTGCAAGTCGATGGCATGATTACAAAAGTCATTTTCTCAATGCTACAATACAGGAGAATATTAGAAATAGTAAAGAGGAACAATATCAGGGAGAATTTCTAATTGATTTATTTGTTACAATCTTGGGTTATACCAAAAATCCGCAACCTAATTTCAATCTTACTACAGAATATAAAAACGTAAAAGACAGTAAAAAAGCCGATGGTGCTATTTTAATAAACGACAAAGTTAGAGCCGTTATAGAACTCAAAGGAACAAACACAACAGATTTAGGCAAGATAGAAACGCAAGCGTTTGGATATAAAAACAATCAACCTGATTGCGTTTATATTATTACGTCAAATTTTGAAAAATTACGTTTTTATATTGATAATGCTATTGAACATGTTGAATTCAATTTGTTTACGCTGACTGAAACCGAATTTGAGTTACTGCATTTGTGCCTAGCACATGAAAATCTTTCAAAAGGAATTGCCAAAATTTTAAAAGACGAATCAGTTAGTCAAGAAGATATTATTACTAAAAGTCTTTACAGAGATTACTCCCAATTTAAACGTGAATTATACCATAATCTAGTTGCATTAAATAATGATTTTGAGCCTGTAGAACTTTATGAAAAATCACAAAAGCTTTTAGACCGTTTTCTGTTTATTTTCTTTGCTGAGGACAGAAACCTTTTGCCGACAAATCTTATATTCAGGATAAATAAAGAATGGCAACAATTACGTGATATGCGTATTGATGTCTCGCTTTATGACCGTTACAAAATATACTTTAACGATTTAAATTTAGGGGCAAAAGTAACTCTGCCAGCATTTAGCGAAACCGCTTCTGTAACAAAAGAAGTACATCAAATTTTTGCGTATAATGGCGGTTTATTTAAAGAAGATGCCGTTTTAAATACCGTTAAGATTGATGATAGTGTATTATTTAAATATACTGAAAAGTTAAGTCATTATGATTTTGCTAGTGAAGTTGATGTGAATATACTTGGGCATATTTTTGAAAATTCATTGAACGAATTAGACGAAATAAAAGCACAACTTGAAGGACAAGAAGTTGATAAAACGAAAACGAAACGTAAAAAAGACGGCGTTTTTTATACGCCTAAATACATTACTAAATACATTGTTGACTATACTATTGGTAAACTTTGCACCGATAAAAAAGCCGAACTACAACTAGTTGAAGAAGATTATCATAACGACAAAAAACGCACAAAAACCACGAAACAACCGTTATTAGAAAAACTTACTAATTATCGTAATTGGCTATTACAAATTACCATTTGCGACCCAGCGTGTGGTAGTGGTGCTTTTCTTAACCAATCATTAGATTTCTTGATAACGGAACACCGTTTTATTGATGAATTGCAAGCAAAGTTATTCGGCGATGCAATTGTGTTAAGCGATGTAGAAAAAAGCATTTTAGAAAACAATTTGTTTGGCGTTGACCTAAACGAGGAAAGTGTAGAGATTGCAAAACTTTCTTTATGGCTAAGAACAGCACAAACTAGCAGAAAACTTAACGATTTAAACGACAATATCAAATGTGGTAATTCCTTAATTGATGATGAAGCTATTGCTGGAGATAAAGCATTTAATTGGAAAGAGGAATTTCCACAAGTTTTTGCAAATGGTGGATTTGATGTAATTATTGGGAATCCGCCATATGTAAACATTAATACTTTTCCAAAAGTCGTCCATAATTATTTTGAAAAAGAATATAGTTCAATTCATACAGGTTACAATGATTTAATGTATTATTTTCTTTATAAAGGACTAAATATAATAAATGATAAAGGCATATTTGGAGTTATAACATCCAACTATTTCATTGGTAATGAATATGCGAAAGGGATTAGGACCTTTTTATCGAAGTATGTAACTCAGATAATAAACTTTGAAAACTATCATATTTTTAAAGAAGCAAATGTGCATACTGCAATAATTTTAGCAGATAAAAAGCCTGTTTTAAATACAGTTTTGTTTCAAACTTACCCTCTAAATATTCCCTTAAATGAAATTTCAATTAATTCTGACTCCTATAAAGAATCAAAAATTTTAAGAGAAGACTTAATTGATAAATGGATAATTGCAGATGATGCAATTCTTTTACTAATCAATAAGTTGAAAAGGGACAATAATACTCTTGGGGAAATTTCAGAAATAGCTAAAGGAACTGAAACTGGAAAAAATGAAATTTTCACCCTAAATCAAGAAGATATTATCAAATATAAAATAGAAAAAGAAGCATTGCAGAAGTGTATAAAAAATAGTGATGTTGATTCATACACAGTTTCATTTGATGAAAAATATATTATATATGCAGACAATAATTTTTCTAAAGAAAAGTATCCAAATGCATTTAATTATCTTGAATCTCATAAAATTATGCTTCTTGAAAGAAGAGGTCCAAAAACTGGAGAGTATAATTGGTGGAGATTGCATAGACCCTCAATTAAAGAAGTTTTTAATTCAAAAGAAAAAATACTCGTGCCATATAGAGCAGACAAAAACAGATTTGCTTATGATGATAATCAATATTTTAATAATGGGGGTGATGTTCGAGCAATAAAAATAATTCTTGACGATTATAAAACTAAATTTATTGTAGCATTACTGAATTCCAAACTAATAAATTGGTTCTATGGTTTTATCGGTAAGCCTAAAGGTAATTCAAGAGAGTATTTTAATATACCCTTATCACAAATTCCTGTGCCAAAAATTTCATTGGACGAACAAAAACCTTTCATTGACAAAGTTGAACAAATGATATGTTTAAAAGTTGAACAGCAGGAACAATCATTAAAGTTTCAAAGAACGCTACAACGTAAATTTGAGTTAGAAACGTTACCAAAAAAACTACAAGATTGGTACCTGTTAACTTATCCTGAGTTTATCAAAGAATTAACCAAACAAAAAGTGAAGCTTTCACTTTCGCAAGAAGCCGAGTGGGAAGACTATTTCACTACCGAAGCGAAGAAAGTGAACGCCATAAAAATGCAAATTAACGCCACTGATAATGCCATTGATACAATGGTTTATGAGTTATATGGCTTGACAAAAGAAGAGATTGATATAATTGAGAATGGTTAAGAATGGGACAACAAGAAGAAGATAAAGAGGAAAGAATTCGTCAAGAATGGATTGATTATAGAAATTCCGTTTCTGAAAACAAAAGTAAAAGCCAAGATGATTTTGAAAAATACATTAATCTTTTGGCATCGGGCGGACTTGTGTTATCATTAACTTTTTTTGAAAAAATTGTTGCTTTAGATAAAGCGATATTTAAACCATTTGTAATTATAGGAATGTTTTTAATGGTTGTAACTTTACTTTCCAATCTCTATTCTCATTATAAATCAATAATTGATTCTGATATAACAATACAAGAGATCGACGATGAAAAGTATAAAGAAATTTTTAAGAATATTGAAAACCGAAACAAGATAATTAACAGATTAAACAGAGTTTCTATTTGGTCGTTAATCATCGGTATTGTATTTTTAATAACTTTTGCAACAATAAATATTTATAATATGAGTGATTCAAATCAAAAAAACAGACCAGCTCCACAGCAACAACCAAAACCAGCTACTGAGGAAAAAGGAAGAACTATTCCAGCTCCACCTCAGAATAAACCAAGTAGTAATCCAAAAAAGTAACATGGCAAAAGACAAAAAGACACCTACTAATAAAAGTAAGGCAGTTAATTTAGCTAGAACGACTCCTACTCCAAATAGTTCTTTAAAACCAAATGTTCAGAAGCCACCTAAAGAGGATAAAAAATAAATCATTATTTAATATGATTAAAAGAGAAATCGTCCAAGTAGAAAATATTTCAGTTGAGGAATTAACAGAAATTATTGCTGATAAATTGGCTGATAAGATGGAAACTAGGATTGCAAAACTTATTTCATCGCAAAATGATGAAGAGTTACTAACCAGAGCTGAAACGGCTGAATTTTTAAAAATAAATTCCACCACTTTATGGCAGTGGACTAAAAAAGGCAAGGTTACTGCGTACGGTATAGGTAATCGAGTTTATTATAAAAGAGGGGAGCTAAAGAAAGCTTTAATTAAAATTAATTAGTTAGCTGTCAGCATACCACAACCTACTGCTAAAAGAACATCTAACTGACAAAAGATTTAAGAGTAAAGATGATTGACTTGGAAAACTTTAAACGAGAAAGTGAATGCTTTTACAAAAATGAACGCTATTCTGTTCGTGATAATGGAGCAGTATTGCGCTATCCACTTGACGGAAAACGACCGAGACCAACCGACAATAATTGGACTTTTGGCAAACTAAATAGCAAAACAGGCTATTTAGAAATTGCTTCTGTTCGAGTTCACAGAATAATTGCGACCGCATTTCATAGCGAACCTCCAACAAAAGAACATGTTGTTGACCATATTGACACGAACAAGCAAAATAATCGACCTGATAATCTACGTTGGGTAACAAGATTAGAAAACATTTTGCTTAATCCAATTACAGCAAGACGTATTGAAATTATTTGTGGAAGTGTTGAAGCATTTCTTGCCGACCCTTCGAAATTTCGAGACAAATTTCGAGACCCAAACTATGAGTGGATGTGTGCAGTTTCAGCAGAAGAGGCAAAAATAAGCTTAGAACGAATGTTGTCTTGGG
>JBKJQV010000028.1:0-36759 GCA_046593815.1 Sediminibacterium sp.
TTAAAATTGTAACTGGCTCTTTAAACAACAACAACAGTGCATTTGGCTCTTCCAACCCCGTTAAATAATATAAATTTTTGCTTTGTGCATATTGGTAATCTATATCATTGTTTCTTACCCTAACCTGACTAGCAAAGAAAAACGCGACTGAATTTGCAGGCATTTTTTCTTTAAAAGCGGCCCTTCTTCCAGCATGAAATGCTGGAGATAAATAGTCTATAGGATATTCAGTTGTTTGCTGTGCAAAAACAAAACTTGGAATAATGGCTATTGCAAAAAGAAGTTTTTTTATCATGACTTAGAGTATAAGTGAGATTTTAAAGCTATATTTTTTAATTGAATTATCCGATTTTATTGGATAAAATATTAAAAACCTATTTTTGCGCCTCTATGAGTAGTATAGCAGACAATAATTTTCAATCTATAATTTCCCATGCCAAAGAGTATGGCTTTGTGTTTCCTAGTAGTGAAATCTATGATGGACTGAGTGCAGTATATGATTATGGCCCCAATGGGAGCGAATTAAAGAAGAATATTCGCGATTATTGGTGGAAAAGTATGACGCAAATGCACGACAATATTGTTGGCATTGACGCTGCTATCTTTATGCACCCAACTACATGGAAAGCAAGCGGTCACGTTGATAATTTCAGCGATCCAATGATTGATAATAAGGACAGTCAGAAAAGGTATAGGGTTGATCATTTGATTGAAGCAAAAGCAGATCAGTTAAACCAAAAAGGAGAAGCCGCCGCTTCTGTTGCTTTAATTTATTCAATGGAGCAGTTATTAGCAAAAGAAGACTTTATTGGTTTAAAGCAACTATTAACTGATCAAAAAATTGTTTGTAGTGTTAGTGGTACTGCTAATTGGACAGATATTCGCCAGTTTAATTTAATGTTCTCTACACAATTGGGTTCAGTTGCCGAAGAGTCTGACACTATTTATCTGCGTCCAGAAACTGCTCAAGGTATTTTTGTGAATTTTTTGAATGTGCAGAAGACAGCAAGAATGAAAATTCCATTTGGAATTGCGCAAACTGGCAAAGCATTTAGAAATGAAATTGTAGCAAGGCAATTTATTTTTCGTATGCGCGAATTTGAGCAAATGGAAATGCAATTTTTTATTCGTCCAGGTACACAAATGCAATGGTTTAATTTTTGGAAAGAAGAAAGAATGAATTGGCATTTGAGTTTGGGATTGCCAGCTGATAAATACCGTTATCATGACCATGTTAAATTGGCGCATTATGCTGATGCGGCGTTGGACATTGAATATGAGTTTCCTTTTGGTTTTAAAGAAGTGGAAGGCATACATAGTAGAACAGATTTTGATTTAAAAAGTCACCAAGAGTTTAGTAAAAAAAAGCAACAGTATTTCGATAATGATATTGATGAATCAACCGGAAAACCTTATGGTAACTACATTCCGTATGTTGTAGAAACTTCTATTGGATTGGACAGAATGTTTTTATTACTAATGTGTTATGCTTATGAAGAAGAAACTATTCCTAAAGAAGATGGAACATCAGATACTCGCGTAGTGCTTCATTTACCTGCTCGTATTGCTCCAAATAAATTAGCCATTTTGCCATTAATGAAAAAAGATGGATTACCTGAAATTGCAAAAACATTAATGGATGAATGTAAGGGCTCCTTCAAATGTTTTTATGAAGAGAAAGATGCAATAGGTAAAAGATATCGCAGGCAGGATGCAATTGGTACACCTTTTTGTGTTACAATAGATCATCAAACCAAAGAAGATAATATGGTTACTATTCGCTACCGCGATTCTATGAAACAAGAAAGAATTGCTTTAAGTGATGTAAAAGCTTTGGTATTAAACGCTATTGCTTAACCATACAATTCTAAATGGATGGCTTTTTTATCGTAACCTAAATCCAATATTTTTTGCTTGGCACTATCAATCATATTTTTCCATCCGCATAAATAAAAATAAGCGGGTGGAATACTCCCATCTGCTCCTTTATTGTTGTTAATTAATTTTTCATAAACATCATGTACATAACCATGATATTGGCCAGCTGATATATCAGTTTCTCTCGAATAGCAAGGATGAAACTGAAAGCCGTTTAATTCCAATTCAAGAGCTTTTAATTCATTGATGTACAATCCGTCTTCGAATTTTCTACAACCAAAAACAATATGAACTTGTTGATGAGGTGTTTTATGTAGTTGCAAATAATGTACCATTGATCTGAAAGGTGCAATACCAGTTCCAGTACAAATTAAATAAAGATCTCTATCTAAATTTTCTGGCATGGTGAATTTGCCTTGGGGACCTCTTAATAATAATTCACTTCCTTCTTTAATTTCATTGAATAAATATGGAGTTCCTAATCCATATTCATTTAATACAATTACAAGTTCAAATATATTTGTGCCATCTGGAGAAGAAGCAATTGAGTAGCTTCGCCAACGTTTATTTTTTTGTTCATGTATGGGAAGGTCGAGCGTTACAAATTGCCCAGGTTCAAAATCAAATCGCTCCAACTCAGGAATTTGTATCCAAAACCTACGAGTACTATGTGTTTCATTTTCAATTTTTGTAACAATTCCATTACGCCAAGGTTCAGCCATACTTTATCTTTATTGCAATGTAATGAATAATCAATAAAAAAAATGCCATAGAATGATTAAAAACTATGGCATCGTTTGCATTAAGTATTTCTTGTATTTATCGTTGTAAAATAATTTTTTCAATATACGTTTTCTTATCATGTTGAATTTTTAATAAATAAAATTCGCTACTTAAGTTTTGTAAGTTGATGGTTTTAGAATATTTGCCAATGAAGCTTGATTGAGTATTAGTAAATACTCTTTGTCCGGATGCATTTAGAATTTCAATTGATAAATCGCTCCTGTTAGCAACTTCAAAATTTAGTAGAAATACGCCATTGTTTGGGTTAGGAGAAACTGTTAGTTTAATTTCTTGTGCAGATACTGTATTTATTCCAGTTACGGTGTAATTCACATTTGCGGAAATTCTAGTACATCCAAAAGCATCTGAAACCTGTACTTTATAATTCCCCGATCTTGTAGGTTTAATAGAAGAACCATTAGCTCCTAGTACTGTTGCAGTATCATTAAATACCCATGTAAAATTTCCTGTTTTAATGTTACTAACTAATGAATCTGCTGCTTGAGATACAGTTACTGTTGAATTAGGTGCTGCAATAATTGGAATTCTATCGCTTGCACAACCAGTTGATACACGTGTGTCATAAAAGAAGTAAAAGAAATTATTGGCATTCGTTCCGGCAGTAAGTGAAGCACTATTACCCGTAAAATTCATGATATTATTAGCACCAATTGGATAAATTGTACCTGTAATTCCATTATTTCTATAAATGGTGGCTCCGTCTAAACATTCTACAATTAAAATTTTATCACCACTTGTTGGCACTCTTAAATTTAATGCATAAACAGCCCCAGAATCTAAAGGATTATTTTCCGAAACTGAACCTGGAGTTGGTGTTGGAGTTGTAGCAATTACATCTAAGGTTGTTTCTGTAACACGATTATAAGTAAATCCACCAGTTGTTCCAGAAAGAGCAAAATTTTGACCAACTGTAAACCTAATTTTGCCAGAGTTGCCAATATATAATCTTGCCGTTTCAATTGTAAGAGGAACTGTTGTAGTAAAATTCATGAAATTTCCAACAAAATTATTATATCCACCATTTGGAAATGTTAGTTTAGAAACAGGAGCAAGAGCTGCCCTCGATTCTGTTTGTAAATAAAATGTTCTATCTGTAGGAACGGTTCCAGAAACCACATTGGTGCCAGTTGCAAACGGAATAGTTGATGTAGGATTAGTATACCAAAAATAATTCGCAGTAGTTGGATTCAGCGCACGTAAAATGGCACTTGTATTACAAATAACTCCATCACCAGTTGGTGCTGTTGTTTTAGCGGCAATTTGAGTAGTTGCAACCAATTGATTGTTAGCACTAAATTGATCTGAAGCTGCATTTACGTTTGCAGTTATTGTATAAGTAGTTCCAGCAACTGCATTAAACGGAGTTTGAAAAGTATAATTTGCTGATGATAAAGCTAATATTGTTCCAGGATAATTTGCAGTTAAAGTAGCAACAGTTGTTGCGCCATTTGTTATAGTTGCAGTAACGGGTATATTGCTCTGAGAATTTGAACCATTATTAGAAATATTAATAGTAACAAATTGTAGTGTATTGCCACAATCACCAGGTTGTGGAGAAACAATATTAGCCAAAGACAAATCATTTGTAGGATTTACAACTCTAACTCTATAATCTTGTGTTTCTCCTTTAGCATAATCAAAACAAGCATTAATATCTGATGCAGTTAGTGTTTCTTGTACTATTATTCTCATTAAGGTAGTTGTTCCAACAACTAAGGTTCCGGGTGTTGTAATATTCGTTGTGAAATTTTGAGCAGTACTAGTTAGTACATTACTTGTTGCTGCTAATTCACCAGCATCAAAAACGCCATTATTATTGTAATCGATGAATATTTTTACTATTCTGCTTTGAGTAGTAGCGTCACAAGTAGCAACTCTAACTGTAATTGGTAAAGTTTGTTGGGCTTGAATATCACCAACCAAATTGGTATTATTAGTATATGTTTTACAACCAGCACTATTTTTAAATTTAATACCAGCAAATGCAACACTATCAATAAATGCTCCTCCACCTGGGTTTGATTTTGATAAACAATATGCAGAACCTCCAACACCACTAACTACTAATGCATATGCTTGAGAGCCCCTTGCTAGTGTTCCTTTGTGAGTTACAGTAATAGTATAGGTTTGGCCTGGAATAGTACTATCAACATCAATTCTTTCAACATTATCAGTAATATTATCTCCTCTTATAGCGTCTGCTGCTGGGTTTAAAACATCTAAAGTCCATGGAAGAAATGTTTGCGATGAACGTGTTATTTTAATGTCTAAATCATTCACCAATTTTTTGGTTCGATCATTTAAATTAGTGGCGGCATTGTTGTTTACAGATGCAACGGGATCAGTCCAACAAATAGTAGCTTTCAAAGGCACTTTTCCACTAGCAACAACTGTGCGAGTAAATGTTCCTCCATTTGCTAATGTATTCTCAAATATTAAATCTGTACTTGTTGTTGAATTATTAGATGGTATTGAGCCTGTAATTACAGATGCAGCTCTTTCTACATTTAATAAACCCCATCCAAATTGATAATCTGGACCAGGAGCAATTCCTGCTTCATCAGAACTATGGATAGCTAAACCCTTTATTGTTGATGATCTTAAAAAATTACCAGGTTTTAATTTATTATAATACTCTTGCAATAGTAGCAATGAACCTGTTACATTTGGAGAGGCCATTGAAGTTCCTTGTAAAGTAGCGTAAGAATTATTTGAGAGATTAGATGATGAAGTTACGCCAATACCATCAGCAACTAAATCGGGTTTAATTCTTCCATCATCTGTTGGTCCCCAAGCGCTAAATGAACTCATCACCACATCTTGAGGCTTTACATATCCTGAAGGAATGCCGTTTACAGCTCCGACGGTAATAATATTTTTCGCAAGTGGGTAGTGCCCAATAACATCATAACTATCATTGCTATTAATACCGACAGGACGGTTTCCTGCAGCAACCATTACTCCTTGAGCATTTTGACGAAAATATGGTTCACCTACAGCAGGCCCATTAGTAGATCTTGGGTTACCAGCAGCCCAAACAGACAAATAAAATGGTGCGTTATAAGTTATAGAATCTACTATTGCAGTTAAAGAACTGTAATATCCAAAGTCGATTTCTTCATTCTCACCTGGTCTGCCCCAAAATTCCCATCTATTTCCTTGATCTGCATTCCTTGTCCAACCCATTGTACTTATACCATATGAATGATTAGATAATAACAGACCAGCGGCTGATTCTGTAGCCATTTCAGAAGCTGCATTTGCGGCAGAGTATGAAATTAAATTGGGAGCTCCGTATGCCATGCCTTTTGCAATTGGATTAATTCCTGCCGCAATCATAGTACCTGAAACATGGGTTCCATGTTCATCAACTGTTGGAACATCTTTTTGAATTATTCTATTGGCAAATTCTACATGAGTTAGTAGTGGACCACCCACTTCCCAAATACCTAATTTATTGGTTAATGAGGTAGAACTTCCTGATAAATTTAATCCACTTGTGCCACCAGGCCATAATTGATTGGCTCTTGTAGTAGCAGCAGCAATAGTATTATTGTTAGCACTTATATACAATGGAAATCCTAAGTCGGTAACCCCAACCAAATAATTTATATTTCCATCACTAGACTTAAATGATAAACTCCAGTTTTTAGATTTTGCCATAGATAATGCTTTGGCATAATTTAACTCGTATTCTAGTTTTAGTTTTTGAGAGACTAGTTTTAATACTTTTTCATTTGAACTCGTTTGAGAAAAACTCAATGAACTCAATAAAATGATCCCTAAAAACGATAAAATTAATTTTCTAATCATGTGAAATGGTACTTTTTTTGCATCTTTATACTAATGCAGTATAAAACTGCTCTAAATTAGATACTTTACCCATCAATAATGTAGTATGCGTACAATTCTTTTTTTTCTTTTTTACATTTTAGCGTTTTCTCAAGCCTGTAAGCCTTCTCAAAAGTTAAAAGAAGCTGAAAATTCTACTATTTTAGTTGAAAAGGTTAAACAAGGCATAAAAGGGGTAGTTCAATCAGTAACTGGTAACCAAATGCCTTCAGTTGATCTTAAAAAGTCTGGTCCAAAAGGATTTCCAACTGCCGTTTTCTTTTATGAACCTACCAATATCAGTCAAATTACTCGTCACGATCTACAACCTTTATACAATACTGTATTAACAAAATTCATTTCAACTGTACAAACCGATAGCACTGGCGCTTTTGTAGCAGAACTTCCTGTTGGCACTTATTCCGTATTTGTTCAGGTTGATAAACTCTTTTTTGCTAATAATTTTGATATTAGGAATAATATTTCTTTGGTAACGGTAGAAGAGGGTAAATTAACTGAAATAAAGATTTTAGTAAATAACAACGCAGCATATTAGTCTTATCTTTGCGCTCCCTTTTAAGTAAGGTTTTGGATTGAATATGAATTTGGAGCGGTTAATTGAGCAATACCAACAATCACCCCTGGTACATCAGTTGGTGAGCAGGCTCTCATTTGCTGAAACGCAAAAAATATTTCTAAAAAACATTCAAGGTAGCAGTGCTGAATTTTTAGTAAGTGCTGTTTTTTCTCATCCTGAAGCACAAGGCTTAAATCATTTGATTATTTTGAATGATGCCGAAGAAGCCGCTTATTTTCATAATACTATTGAAAATTTAACAAGCGCGCTCGATCTATTTTATTTCCCATCGTCTTTTAAAAATAGAAAAAATTTTAGGCTACTCAATAGTTCGCATTTAATGTTGCGAACAGAAGCACTCACTAAATTAGCTAGAGGTGGAAATAAAAAAATAATCATTACTTATCCTGAAGCTATTTTTGAAAAAGTAATTCAGCCCTTAACTATCAGTAGCAACATCATTAGCATCAAAACCAATGATACCATTAATCCTGAGAGTTTGATGGATCTGTTTGTAATGTATGGATTTGAACGAACTGACTTTGTGTATGAACCCGGACAATTTGCTCTGAGGGGAGGTATTTTAGATATTTATTCTTTTGGAAATGAAAAACCTTATCGCGTTGAATTATTTGGAAATGATGTAGATAGTATACGAATATTTGATCCAGAAACTCAATTGAGCGAACGTAAATTATTGCAAGTAAATATTATTCCGAATGTTGATCAACTGAAAGATACTTTTGGTTCAGGTGCTGAGGAAAAAATTTCTTTGCTTGAATTTTTACCTAACAATACAATCCTTTGGATGAAAGATTGGGATGTAATTGAAGAAAAAATTTGTGTGCAGGAAGAAGATTTAGAAGGATTTTTATTGCTGAAAAAGGATGGACTTTTTCAACAAAATAAAGAAGATGAAGATGCTCATATCCTAAAAGATATTCAATGGGCAGATTTTATTAAAGCACCAGAATTAAAAAAATTAATTGAACAAAAAGTATTGGTAGAATTTGGATATAAGCCCTTATTTGCCAATTATGAAATTGAGTTTAATACCAAGGCTCAGCCTTCATTTAACCGCCAATTTGATTTACTTATAAAAGATTTAAAAGCACATGAGGCTGCTGGATACAGCATATATATATTTGCCGAACAAGTAAAGCAATTAGAACGGCTCAACAGTATTTTCACCGACCTCAATACCGAAATACAGTTTATTCCAGTTGGTACTAGTATTCATGAAGGATTTATTGATAATTCGATAAAAATAATTTGTTATACTGATCACCAAATTTTTCAGCGTTATCATAAGTATAAAGTAAAGCAAGCTTATAATAAAAATAAAGCACTCACATTAAAAACTTTACGCGATTTACAACCTGGCGACTTTGTTACCCACATTGATCATGGTGTTGGCACTTACAGTGGCTTGCAAAAATTAGATGTTAATGGAAAAATTCAAGAGGCAGTAAGAATTATTTATAAAGACAGTGATATTTTATATGTAAATATTAATTCACTTCATAAAATATCTAAATTTACTGGTAAAGAAGGAACAGTGCCTAAAGTGAACAAATTAGGTTCAGATGTTTGGGTTAGGTTAAAAGAAAAAACAAAAATAAAAGTCAAGGAAATTGCTTTTGATTTAATTAAGCTATACGCCCAACGCAAAGCCCAGCAAGGATTTGCGCACGCTCCAGATACCTATATGCAAACAGAGTTAGAGGCTTCTTTTATTTATGAAGATACTCCCGACCAAAGTAAAGCTACTGCTGATGTGAAAAAAGATATGGAGAGTGAGGCCCCAATGGACAGGCTTGTTTGTGGCGATGTTGGATTTGGGAAAACAGAAATTGCTATTCGCGCTGCATTTAAATCTGTTGTTGATGGAAAGCAAGCTGCAGTTCTAGTTCCAACAACTATTTTGGCTTTTCAACATTATAAAACTTTTCAGGATCGCTTAAAGGACTTTCCTGTTACTGTAGATTTTATCAATCGATTTAAATCGGCCAAAGAAAAAAAAGAAACTTTACAAAAAGTACAAGAAGGCAAAATTGATATTATAATTGGTACGCATGGGTTACTCGGAAAAGAAGTAAAGTTTAAAGACTTGGGGGTAATGATTATTGATGAGGAACAAAAATTTGGAGTTGGCCATAAAGAAAAATTGAAAACTTTAAAGAACAATGTTGATTGTTTAACACTTACTGCAACTCCCATTCCCCGAACATTGCAATTTAGTTTAATGGGAGCTAGAGACTTGAGTATCATGAATACCCCACCTCCTAATAGGCAACCTATTCAAACGGAAGTAAGGGTATTTAATGATGATTTTATAAGGGATGCTATTTATTACGAAACAGAAAGAGGCGGACAAGTTTTCTTTATTCATAATCGTGTTCAGGGATTACCCGAAATGAGTGCAATGATTCAAGGCCTTTGTCCTGATTTGAGCATTGGTTTTGCGCACGGACAATTAGAAGGACATGAATTAGAAGAAAGAATTTTAGATTTTATAGATAAGAAATATGATGTGTTAGTATGTACTAATATTGTAGAGAGTGGGGTGGATATACCGAATGTAAATACAATAGTTATCAATAATGCCCATCAATTTGGGTTAAGCGATTTACATCAATTAAGGGGTAGGGTAGGCCGAAGCAATAGAAAAGCTTTTTGCTATTTATTGGCACCACCAATGAGTACCTTACCTACTGATTCGAGAAAAAGATTGCAAACCTTGGAACAGTTTAGTGATTTAGGAAGTGGTTTTCAAATTGCTATGCGAGATTTAGATATACGTGGTGCTGGCAATATGTTGGGGGGTGAACAAAGTGGGTTTATGGCAGAGATTGGATTTGAAATGTACCAGAAAATTTTAGAGGAAGCCATTCGCGAATTAAAGCGAACATCTTTTAAAGATTTATTTAAAGAAGAGATTAGCAAGCAAGATGATTTTGTAAGTGATTGTACCATTGATACCGACTTGGAAATTTTGATTCCTGATAGTTATGTAGAAAGTATAACGGAACGATTAAGTTTATATACTCGACTAGATAGTTGTGAAAATGAAGTTGATTTAATTGAGTTTCATAAAGAGATGCTTGATCGCTTTGGTCCAATTCCGTCTTCTGTTGAGGATTTATTTACAACTGTAAAATGTAGATGGGTGGCTGTTGAAATGGGTTTCGAAAAAATGACACTTAAAGATAATACGCTCCGTTGTTATTTTATTAATCGTCCGGATTCACCTTATTTTGAATCGAACGTATTTAAAAAAATATTAGCCTATTTACAAATTGGAACTAATAAGGCTAGATTAAAACAAGCTGGTAAAATGTTTTTATTAGTTGTAGATCAAGTAAAAGGGATGGAAGCCATGTTAAAGTTCTTAACGTTAATGCATAAGGAAGTTGTAGGGGCATAAAAAAACCGATAGAATTTCTATCGGTTTAAGAAGTATTGTAAGTAAACTTAGAATCCTTTTTTAGCAACACCATCAGCAATTGCTTGTAAAGCTTTTGCTTCACTCATAATTGCTGCCATCTTATTGCCTTTTCCATCATGACCGCCAGCCATGTAACCGCCTTTAGCAGTTTTAGTTACTACTGCATCTTGCATAGGAACATTTTTTTCCTTTGTTTTGAGGCAGTATGCTTTAATCATTTTTGAAGTGTCCATAGTTGTAGAATTTAATTGTTTTTAAAATGGGAACCTTGGTTAGTTAGCACAAGTTAATGTTTTTAGATCATTTATACGTCTATACGTGCATATTTAGCATGAGATTCAATGAATTCTCTTCTTGGGGCTACTTCGTCTCCCATTAACATACTAAATATTCGATCGGCTTCGGCCGCACTTTCAATAGTTACACGTTTAAGGGTTCTTCTTGCAGGATCCATGGTTGTTTCCCATAATTGATCGGCGTTCATTTCACCCAATCCTTTGTATCGTTGAGTTGTAACACTATCTTCTTTACCTCCTCCTAGTTTTTCTATTAATCCTTTTCGTTGTTCTTCATTGTAAGCATAGGCCTGCTCTTTTCCCTTTTTAACTAAATATAGTGGGGGCTGAGCAATATAAACGCCGCCTTGTTCTACCAATTCTTTCATATAGCGGAAAATAAAAGTAAGAATCAATGTTGCAATGTGGGATCCATCCACATCGGCATCGGTCATAATAATTAGCTTATGGTAACGAAGTTTAGTTGTATTTAAAGCTTTAGGATCATCAATGGTTCCAACAGTTACACCTAATGCGGTATACATATTACGAATTTCTTCATTCTCGTAAATTTTGTGTTCCATTGCTTTTTCAACGTTCAAAATTTTACCTCTTAATGGAAGAATGGCTTGATAACTTCTGTCGCGACCTTGTTTTGCAGTACCACCAGCTGAATCTCCTTCCACTAAATACAACTCGCATTTTGCAGGATCACGTTCACTGCAATCGGCTAATTTACCAGGTAATCCGCCGCCACTTAGTACAGATTTACGTTGTACCATATCACGTGCTTTTTTTGCAGCAACACGTGCCTGAGCCGCTAAAATTATTTTTGAGATAACTTGTTTAGATTCTCTAGGATTTTCTTCTAGATAGGCTTCTAATGCTCTTGCAACTGTTGTTTGTACAACGCCACTTACTTCACTATTGCCTAATTTAGTTTTAGTTTGTCCTTCAAATTGAGGTTCAGGAACTTTTACTGAAATGATGGCACTTAAACCTTCTCTAAAATCATCTCCCTCAACTACAACTTTAGCTCTTTCAAATAATCCTTCTTTATCACCATAACTTTTAAATACCCTTGTAAGCGCTTGTCTAAAGCCGGTTACATGTGTTCCACCTTCAATGGTGTTGATGTTGTTTACGTATGAAAAAATATGTTCTTTGTAATCATTATTGTAGGTTAATGCTACTTCAACAGCAACATTGGTATTTTCATCTAATCCTTCTACAAAAAGAGGTTGAGCAAGAATTGGAACTCGATTAGCATTTTTATCAAGCATTTCTACAAACTCAACAATTCCACCCTCACTATAAAATACTTTGTGATAATCTTTACCATCATCATCTTTTTCGCGAAGGTCTGTTAGTTCAATATTTATTCTTCTATTTAAATAGCAAAGCTCCCTTAATCTGCCCTCTAAAATTTCTCTTTTGTAAACCGATTCTTGAAAAATGGTAAGGTCAGGCCAAAAGTGAACCTTTGTTCCTGTAAGATCACTGACACCAATTTCGCGTACAGCATATTTAGGGATTCCAATATGATATTCTTGTTCAAATATTTTACCTTCTCTTTGAACAGTTACAATTAGTTTGGTACTTAATGCATTAACACAACTTACGCCCACTCCGTGTAAACCTCCAGAAACCTTATACGTATTCTTATCAAATTTACCTCCGGCATGTAACACAGTCATTACCACTTCTAAAGCACTCCTTTTTTCTTTGGTATGCATAGCAGTTGGAATACCTCTTCCATCATCTTGCACACTTATAGAATTATCTTCATGAATGGTAACAAAAATATTTTTACACCATCCTGCTAAAGCTTCATCTATTGAGTTGTCTACTACTTCATATACTAAATGGTGCAACCCTTTTACACCAATATCGCCAATGTACATGGCTGGCCTTTTTCTAACAGCTTCTAAGCCCTCTAAAACCTGTATACTATCTGCGCCGTAATTTTTGTTTTCTGCTTCGTGTAGTTTATCTAATTCTTCGCTCATAAAAGTCTTGTCTGTCTTGCGTTTTAGTTAAAATTAGCAAGCTGGCAAATGTACTGAAAAATAAGGGGTTTTGTTTATAAAAACTAGGCTAGTTTTCCCCATTTTAACAGATCAAAATTGGGTATTTTAGGGAAATAGATGTTTATACATTAAATTTGCACAAGGATGAATCAGGTAATGGACATATTAAAGACGGTACAAGAAGGTGCAATTGATCCTAATTGGACTTTATTATATCAAAAGGAGCAACATATTCCAGGATCAATTCAATACAATATTCGCCGGTATTTAGCGCATCCTGCCTGGATTGCAGATGATACTGGAATGCTAGTTTACCATTATAATGAAAAAAAGCCCAAAGACAATTATTTAGAACTAAGGTATTGCACAACAGGTAACAGATATTGTTCCGAAAAAAGCTGTTCCCAATGTACCGAATTACCCACTTTAAATTGTGGTGGTAAACAACGAACTATTGATGTATTTACTTTTCACTTCACAGCCAGTTTTTTACACCAGTTTGTGCATAATGTAAAAGTAAATAATCAAAAAGATGAGGTATTGGCTTTTAAACATCCAAATGCTTTTACAAAAATTTTTCCAGTTAGCGTAAATAAAAGAAATGCACTTGATACACTATTAAATCATAGTTATTCAGGTTCTTTAGAAAATATATTCGTAAATGCCAAAGTACATGAATTACTTATTTATAGTTTAGAGTGTTTAATTGATGAAAAAGAAGAAGGCTTTACCTGCAAATTTCTTGCTGATGAAAGTGGTAGAGAACGAATTTATCAAGCTCGTGAAATTTTATTACAACATATTGGTGATCCTATAACTATTAAGGAATTAAGTAGAAAAGTAGCAATGAATGAGTGCTATTTAAAGAAAGGATTTAAAGAAGTTTTTGGTACTACTATTTTTGATTTTTATCAGCAACAAAGAATGGAGCACGCAAAATATTTGTTGTATGAAAAAAGTTTAAGTGTTACTGATGTGTCTGCTTTATTGGGTTATTCTTCTATCTCCCATTTTTCTGCTGCTTTTAAAAAGCATACTGGGCTTAAGCCTTGCGAGTTATTGAAATAAATAAAACTAGTTATTGTCTATTAAAGTCCTTTAAAGCCTTTGATAATTAAAGTTTGATCAATCTTAGTTGGTGTGGAAGGACTATATATTCGTTGCTCTACTAAGCCTATTCCTTTTGCATAAGAAACTTCAGCAACAAGTAAGGTTGTAAAACTTGGATCTCCTGGAATAAGGAACTGCATTTCTCTTTTTACTTTAATAATATCAGTCATTGGTATTCCTGCATAAATCCCAGTTTGATTAACATCTAAAATAGTAAATTTTAATCTGGCTTGTCCAAAAAGCAACGAACCACTTTGCTGACGAATACCCACCCTTACTTCATCTGAATTCCAAGTAGCATCTTTTGCAACATTGTCTTTTAAATATGCATAAGAAATATTATTTAAAACAGTATCATAAATATAGAAATAATCAAATTCAGGTGTACCTAACTTATAGTATTCACCAATGCTATTTCTACCAGTAAAAGCAAGGGTATCTAATGTTGGTGTTGTTTCGTATTTAAAATAATTTTTGCCTAGATAACTAAAATTATAAGGAGAAACAGTTGTTCTAAAAGTATCTAAAGAACCGCCCCCTTGTAGGCTAAACCCAGGTGCTAATCCATATAATATCCAACCATAAGCACTAGTGGGACAATATGTTGTTGTATTAGATCCATTATTAGGGCCAATTACAATTAAACTAAAACTACAGTTACTTGTTCCAAAATAAAATTTAAAGTCAGTTGTACCTGTTGCAAATGGCCTACCCTTGCCCTTTAATTTTATTACTTTATCCCCTGTAGTAACAACATAACCAGAATCAATGAACCACATTCCATTAACCGTGTCAGAATAAATTAAGTATTTACCCAAAGCAGTAAATTTAGCATTAACCAATACATAATTACTATCGGTTAAATCGGAGTTGATATAGTAAATGCCTTTTGTAATTGTGTTCTTGCAATTGCCTACACTATCAGTTAAAATACCTAATGATGTTCCACTTGCAGCTCCAGTTTCTAAGCTAACTTCTTTTTTGCAACTGCTTGTAATAAAAGCAATTGAGCAAACAACAACAATAAGTTTCAACAATAATTTCATTTAATCTATTACTTTGTTACACGAATATCAGATAATATTTATACCAATAATGCAGCTTGAGAAGATAAATTAACCAATTTTGATAATTGATCAATATTTTGAAGTGTTATAGTTGCAATTTCACTTAAAGCCTCTTCCGTAAAAAACGCTTGATGTGCAGTTATTAATACATTTGAGAAACTCATTAATCGTTGAATCATATCATCCTGAATAATATCGGTTGACAAATCCCTAAAAAACAATTTTTCTTCTTGTTCATAAACATCAATTCCAAGAGCTCCAATTTGGCCAGTTTTTAATGCATTAATAACCGCTTTAGTATCAATTAAACCTCCTCTACTTGTATTGATTAATACTGCACCTTTTTTCATTATACCCAAGGTGCTAGCATTCATTAAATGCTTTGTTTGTTCGTTTAGAGGACAATGCAATGAAATAATATCTGCTTTTAAAACCTCCATCAATGGATGATATTCTACTCCAATTGCTTCCATATCTTTATTAGCAATCAAGTCGAATGCTAAAACCCTACAACCAAATCCTAGCATTATTCGAGAAAATGCTTTACCAATATTACCTGTTCCAATAACTCCTACTGTTTTTCCATGTAGGTTATAACCTAATAATCCATTCAATGAAAAATTCTGTTCTCTAACTCTGTTGTAGGCTTTATGTGTTTTTCTATTTAAAGTAAGTACCATTGCAATAGCATGCTCAGCAACTGCTTCGGGAGAATATGCGGGAACCCTACAAACCCTTATTCCATTTAACTTTGCAGCTCCCAAATCAACATTATTAAAACCGGCGCATCTTAAAGCAATAATCTTAATAGATTTTGATGCAAGCTTTTCAATTACTTCCGCAGTTACCTTATCATTTACAAATACACAAATGGCATTTGCTCCATTAGCTAATTCAACTGAATTGACATCCAAAGCCGATTCTACAAATATTAACTCAAATAGATCTACATTAAAACGGCTAAAAAACTCCTTATCATATGGTTGTGCCGAAAAGAATACAATCTTCATGGTCTAAATATACCCCCACTTTGAGTTAGATCCGTACCTTCGCAGCTATTTTTTAACCAATGAGCCTTATGGCTGGCAGATAAATTGTATGAGTGTGAAGTATGCTGAGTTTTCGGGATTAAATCTTCCGAGTATAGAACAGGAAATTTTGGCAAAGTGGACTGCTAATAATTCCTTCGAAAAAAGTATTTCTTTAAGGGAGGGGAAAAAGCCTTTTGTTTTTTATGAAGGTCCACCAAGTGCCAATGGAATGCCAGGTATTCACCATGTTATTTCTAGAACTTTAAAAGATATGGTTTGCAGATACAAAACCATGCAAGGATTTCAAGTAAAAAGAAAAGGTGGATGGGATACTCATGGTTTACCAATTGAATTAGGTGTAGAAAAAGAATTAGGAATAACCAAAGAAGATATTGGTAAAAAAATATCTGTTGAAGATTATAATAAAAAATGCCGTGAAGCGGTACTGCGTTATAAAAAAGAGTGGGACGATATTACTACTAAAATGGGCTATTGGGTTGACTTAAATAACCCTTATGTTACTTTTGAAAATAATTATATAGAAACCCTTTGGTGGATTTTAAGTGAGCTTTATAAAAAAGGATTCTTATATGAAAGTGTAAGCATTCAACCCTATTCTCCTGCTGCAGGTACAGGCTTAAGCTCTCACGAATTAAATCAGCCAGGAACGTATAAAGATGTAAAAGATACTTCTGCTGTTGCTATGTTTAAGGCAACTAAAAATGATAAAAGTAATTTCCTTTTTGAAGTTGCAAAAGCTGAAGTTTTTTTTATGGCATGGACCACAACTCCATGGACATTGCCTTCTAACTTAGGATTAACTGTTGGGCCAAATATCGATTATGTATTGGTAGATACTTTTAATCCTTATACACATATTCGTGTAAATGTAATTCTTGCGAAAGCTTTACTGGGTAAGTTTTTTAAACCTGAAGCTGAAAATGGAAATTTTGCAGAATATGATGAAAAAGCTAAGTTACTTCCATGGAAAATTTTATATTCTTTTAAAGGTTCTGAAATAGAGGGATTGGAGTACGAGCAATTGCTGCCATTCAAAGCAAACTCGCTAAAAGCAATTCATGAAATTACACCAGATGCTAAACCTTTTAAAATAATTACTGGTGATTTTGTAACTACAGAAGATGGTACAGGTATTGTGCATACGGCACCAGCATTTGGAGCAGATGATTATAGAGTAGGAAAAAAATTCAACATTGGTATTTTAACAATGGTTGATAGAGAAGGAAAGTTTGTTGATGGGTTAGGAGAATTTAGTAATCGCTTTGTAAAAAATTATAAAGATGATGCCTCCTATGTAGATGTAAACGTTGATATCTGTGTAAAACTAAAAAAAGAAAACAGGGCATTTAAAGTAGAAAAATACGAGCATAGTTATCCGCATTGTTGGAGAACAGCTAAGCCCATTTTATATTATCCATTAGATGCTTGGTTTATTAAAACAACTGCTGTAAAAGACAGAATGGTTGAATTAAATAAAACCATTAATTGGAAGCCAAAATCTACAGGAGAAGGGAGATTCGGAAATTGGTTAGAGAATATGGTAGATTGGAATTTGAGCAGAAGTAGGTATTGGGGAACTCCACTTCCAATTTGGAAAACCGATGATGGTGATGAATCTATTTGTATTGGTTCAATTGCCGAATTAAATGAAGGTATTAAAAAAGCAAATGCTGTATTAGGAGAAGGAGTTAATAAAAGTTACTTGCACGAAGGAATTCTTGATTTACACAAGCCCTATGTTGATGATATTATTTTGGTTAGTAGTTCTGGTAAACCCATGAAACGAGTTCCAGATTTAATTGATGTATGGTTCGATAGTGGTGCAATGCCATATGCACAATGGCATTATCCGTTTGAGAATAAAGATTTAATTGAAAGTGGTGAAGCATTTCCTGCAGATTTTATTGCAGAAGGCGTTGATCAAACTAGAGGTTGGTTTTATACCTTACATGCGCTTGCGGTAATGTTGTTTGATAGTGTTGCTTATAAAACTGTAGTTAGTAATGGACTAGTGTTGGATAAGAACGGCAATAAAATGAGCAAGCGCTTAGGGAATGTTGTAAATCCTTTTGAAACCATTCAAAAATTTGGGGCAGATGCTACCAGATGGTATTTAATTACCAATGCGTCTCCTTGGGATAATTTAAAATTTGACTTAGCAGGAATTCAAGAAGTTCAACGAAAGTTTTTTGGAACTCTATACAATACCTACCAGTTTTTTACACTGTATGCTAATGTAGATGGATTTGATTTTAAAGAAGCATATATTCCTCTCAATGAAAGGCCAGAAATAGATCGTTGGATTCTTTCATCACTAAATACTTTGGTGAAAAAAGTAACCGACAGTATGGATGATTTTGAACCAACATTGGCTGGCCGTGCTATAGAAGAATTTATTGATGCACAATTGAGTAACTGGTATGTAAGGTTATGTAGAAGAAGATTTTGGAAAGGCGAATATGAAAAAGATAAAATAAGCGCATACCAAACATTGTATGAGTGTTTAGAAAATGTTGTACGATTAATAGCTCCAATCTCGCCATTTTTTAGTGATGCTGTTTTTACTAATTTAAATGCTGTTTCAAAACGATATGATGCAACATCGGTGCATCATATTGATTTTCCTATTTACAATAAAGAAGTTGTTGATCCATTTTTAGAAGAAAGAATGCAGTTGGCACAAGAAACTTGCTCTTTGGTATTATCATTAAGAAAAAAAGTAAACATAAAAGTTAGACAACCATTACAAAGAATAATGATTCCAGTTATGAATGCACAGATGAAAGTGCAACTCGAAAAGATGGAGGAGTTGATTAAGGCAGAAGTTAATGTAAAAGAAATAGAATATATCACGGAAACAGCCGGAGTAATTAACAAAAAAGTAAAGGCTAATTTTAAAACTTTAGGAGCAAAATTGGGGGCATCAATGAAAGAAGCAGCAGCGATCATCCTTTCATTTGATCAAGTCCAAATAAGTCAAATTGAACAAAATGGTCATTTTACACTTGAATTATCATCTGGCAGTCATTTAATTGACCTTACAGACGTAGAGATTGTTGCCGAAGACATACCGGGATGGAGTGTAGCTAGTAAAGGAGCTTTAACTGTAGCATTAGATATTACTCTTTCTGAAGCTTTAAAACAGGAAGGAGAAGCAAGGGAGTTTGTAAATCGAATACAAAATATTAGAAAAGAGAGCGGATATGAGCTTACAGACCGTATATTCGTGAGTGTTCAGGAGAACTCAGCAATGCAAACTTCAATTATTAAATTTAACGATTATATTTGCCGCGAAATTCTGGCTGACAAAATTGACTGGGTGCCTCTAATAAATGAAGGTATATCAATAGAAGTCAATGAAATCAAGCTTAATGTGTTAGTAAATAAAAAAGGATAAACCCTATGGCTACAAAGAAACCAGCTCCTAAATCTGTACCTACAAAGTCAGTAAAGGCGGCACCGGCCAAAAAAGCAGTTAGTAAACCAGCTTCAAAAGCTGTTAGTAAGCCAGCTCCAAAAGCTGCTCCTGCAAAACCAACAGCAAAAGTTGTTGCTAAACCAGTATCAAAGCCAGCAGTAAAAGCAACTGTAAAAGTTGCTCCAAAGGCAGTTCCTGCAAAAGCACCTGTTAAATCTGTTGCTAAACCAATTGCAAAGCCGGCAGTAAAAGCAACTGTAAAAGTTGCTCCAAAGCCAGTAGCTAAAACTCCTGCAAAGCCAGCTCCAAAAGTAATTCCGGCAAAGCCAGTAGCTAAAACTCCTGCAAAACCTGCTCCAAAAGTAGTTCCGGCAAAGCCAGTAGCTAAGGTTGTGCCTGCAAAACCAGTTGCAAAAGTGATTCCTGCAAAAGTAATACCTGTAAAACCTATTGCCCAAGCTCCAGTTGCAAAGCCAACGCCACCTCCGGCCCCAGCTAAGCCAGTAATAAAAGCACCACCAACACCTCCTGTGAAACCAGTGAAGAAAGTTCATGGTCCTATAAAGGATATAAAAGTGCCTAAAATAAATACTAAAACCAGTAA
Source organism: Sediminibacterium sp. (assembly GCA_046593815.1). Classification (GTDB taxonomy): domain Bacteria; phylum Bacteroidota; class Bacteroidia; order Chitinophagales; family Chitinophagaceae; genus Sediminibacterium. The sequence continues at coordinate 20,095 of JBKJQV010000028.1, forward strand.
ACCATATAATCCAGGTTATACTCCTCTAGAAAAAAGAGAAGAGGTACAGAAACCACAGGGTCCATTGGTAAAATACAATGATGCTGATTTGGCTGAATTCCGAGAGTTGATTTCTAAAAAACTAGAAGCTGCAAAAAAAGAGTTAACCTATCTACAAGGACTTATAACTCGTAAGGATGAAATGGGTGGAGATAATGATGATGCTCGTTATATGACCATGGAAGATGGTACAATGAGTATGGAAAAAGAGCAGTTAAGCCAAATGGCTAGTCGCCAAATTACTTATATTGATCATTTAGAGAAAGCAATTAACCGTATTGATAATAAAACCTATGGAATTTGCAGAGTAACTGGAAAACTAATTGATAAAGCTCGTTTACGAGCTGTGCCCCATGCTACTTTAAGTTTAGAAGCTAAATTAGGTTTAGTAAAACCAATGGAATAGATTAGTTATTTATGTTTATTAAGTTTTTAAGGTTTATAACAGAAGTGTTATGAACCTTTTTTTTCTTTTACTATAAACCCTAAAAACTTTACTTCACTTCCTGCATATCTACTAGCTTCTTATAAATTCCTCCATGTAAAAGTAGACTATCATGCGTGCCTCTTTCGGTAATCTCTCCTTTATTTAAAACGATTATTTCATCTGCATGCCTAATTGTACTTAAACGATGTGCAATAACAATTGATGTTCTATTTTGCATCATATTATTTATTGCGTCCTGAACCAATCGCTCGCTTTCAGTATCTAATGAAGAAGTTGCTTCATCTAAAATTAATATCGGTGGATTTTTTAATACAGCCCTAGCAATTGTTACTCTCTGTCTTTCTCCACCACTTAATTTACTGCCTCTATCACCAATATTAGTATCAAAGCCATCTTCTTTTTTCCGAATAAAATCTAACGAATTAGCTACTTTGGCTGCATGTTCAATTGATTCTAATGTTGCATGTTCTGTACCTAATGAAATATTATTAGCAATCGTGTCATTAAATAATATTGGTTCTTGAGTTACAATGCCCATTAAACTACGAACACTGTTCAAAGAAAAGTTTTTGATATTTACTCCATCAATTAAAATTTCACCATCACTTACATCATGAAATCTTGGCACTAAATCGGCTAAGCTACTTTTGCCTGCCCCCGAAGAACCAACCAGGGCAATGGTTTTACCCTTTTCTATAATTAAGTTGATATTTTTTAAAATAGGAACATTGTCATATGAAAATGAAACATTTTTAAATTCAATGTACTTTTCAAATCGATGAATAGTAATTGCATTTGGTATATCGGTAACTGTTAATGGTGCTTGTAAAATTTCCTCAATTCTTAAAATTGCAGCACTACCTCTTTGTGAATTATAAAATGCAGTTGATAATGATTTTGCCGGATTGATTATTTGGGTAAAAACAACAATATAATTAATGAAATCACTAGCTTCTAATCCAGCTTCGTGCCCTAGAACTAATTTACCTCCAAACCAAAGTATGCTACACAATACTAATACACCCATGAACTCCGACATTGGTGAAGCTAGGTCTCTACGGAAGTTCATTTTATTGCGGATATGATTTAAATTATTGTTGGTACTAAAAAAGCGATTACCTAAAATACGCTCAGCATTAAATGCTTTTATAACCCTTAATCCGCCAAGTGTTTCATCGAGAATCGACATTAAACTCCCCAATTGTTCAGCTGAAGCAGTAGATTGTTTTTTTAGAGACCTACTCAATCTGCCAATTATAAAACCAGTTAGTGGAAGTAGTACTAATAAAAATAAAGAAAGCAAAGGGCTGATATAAATTAGCACTCCAAGGATGATGAGAATATTTAATGGATCTCTAATTAATCCTTCTAAAGTGCTCATAACACTCCATTCTATTTCATTAGCATCATTACTCATTCTGCTTATAATATCTCCCTTTTTTTGTTCTGTAAAAAACCCAATTGGCAACTCCAAAATTTTGGCATACAAATCAGAACGGAGTTTGGTCATCACATAATTGCGCATTGGAGCTAAAACTCTGTATGATAAATAGGTAAATAGATTTTTAAAGAAAATTGAGATAATAATAATAATACAAATGAACCCTAGGGCATAAATTTCGCCATGATTTTGAATTAAACTACTTAGGTAATATTTTAAATAGGCTAAAATTGAAGCCAAACCATCCTTTGAAAAGCTAATCGATGGCTGACTGGTTATCAGTTTTTCTTTGGCAAATAACAATCCCAAGAATGGGGATAGCATTACTAATGAAATCAAAGAAAACAGGATAGAGAGTAAGTTAAATACGATGTATAAAACAATATTTCTCTTTTGGGTTCGCAAGTAAAACAAAATCCGTTCAAATCGCTTCATATAGTAATAAATGGTAAAACACCGCAAAGTAACTAATTTTACATCCATTAAACGATAGAAAATGGAAGAAGGCAAACGTCAACGTCAAGTTGCAGGTGCACTGCAAGAACAATTTAACGATATTTTTAGAAGGCTTAATCTCTCTATGATAGATGGTGGTATGGTTTCTATATCAAGTATTAAAGTAACTCCCGATCTTTTAGAAGCAAGGGTTTACATTAGTTTGTTTCAGGTAAAAGATCCAGCTTCGGTAATGAAAATAATTGAATCGAAAGCTTGGGAAATAAAAAAAGAGTTAGCAGATAAAATGAAGCATCAGCTCAGAAGAATTCCGGTGTTACATTTTTACAATGACGATACTTTGGATTATGTATTTAAAATGGAAGAAATTTTAAAGAAAATAAATGAAGGGGAAGATAAATAACCCATAATCAACTAATGAATTTTCTTTTTGCCTGGCGTTATTTCCGCTCCAAAAAATCTACCAATGCAATTAATATTATTGCATGGATTGCAATTACCGCTATTGCAGTAGGTACTGCAGCTTTAATAATTATTTTAAGTGTGTTTAACGGTTTTGAAGATTTGGTAAAAGGACTTTATGGTGATTTTTATTCCGCAATAAAAATTGTTCCTGTTCAAACAAAAACATTTCATATTTCCAGCGAACAATTAAAAAAAATTAAACAGATAAATAATGTTACTGCATATAGTTTAATTGCAGAAGAAAAAGCATTGTTAATGGGTAACTATCAAACAATTGTAACTGTAAAAGGAGTGGAGCCAAATTATAATAAAATCAACAATATTGCAAAATATGTAAAACGTGGAAAATTCGATTTAGGCTCCAAAGTGAGTCCAGCAATTGTAATGGGTGTAGGCATTGAAAATGCTGCTGGTATTGATATTGGACGTTCTTTAACCCCTACTATATTATATATGCCCAATAAAAGTGCCAGTTCTTTTAATTCTACAGATGGATTAAATTCTTACAACGTAACTCCTACAGGTACTTTTGTTATTCAACAAGATTTCGACAATAAATATGTATTTACTAATTTGTCTTTTTTGAAGTACATGTTGAATATGACTGAAGACGAATTTAGTTCTGTTGAGCTGAACATTGTAGGAGATGAAAAAGGAGTAAAAAATCAACTTGAAAAAATTCTTGGTCCAAACTATAAAATACTTACACGCTACGAACAGAATCAATCTTTTTATGTGGTAATGCAAATTGAGAAGTGGGTGATTTATGGTATCCTATCTTTAATATTAGTTGTTGCTGCTTTTAATATGATTGGTGCATTAACTATGTTGGTATTAGAAAAACAAAAAGATATTGCCGTTTTAAAAGCATTGGGTGCAGATGAAAGTAGGATAAAAAATATTTTCTTACTTGAAGGACTATTGTTAGCAATAATTGGAACAAGTATTGGATTATTGTTGGCAAGTACAATTTGTTGGCTTCAATCTACCTATCATTTAATAAAGTTAGGGGGCTCTACATTTATCATCAATTATTACCCTGTAAAAACAGAGCTCATAGATTACTTTTTGGTAATTGCTACAGTTGGAATAATTGCTTTTGGTGCTGCATGGATTACTGCTAGAAAAACAAGTAATGGTAGTTACTCTTTAAGAACCTAACAACTCTTTACTAGCAACTCTTAATTCATAACTCTTAATTCATAACTCCTAATTCCTAAAAATCCCCCAATGTTTCTGGTAATTGGCTCAATGCTTTAGCTAATTGGTCATCATTTGGTGCAATTCCGTGCCATTCATGACTTCCTTCCATAAAATCTACACCCTTCCCCATTTCAGTACTCATTAAAATACAAATTGGCTTACCATGGCCAGTCATCGATTTAGCTTTGTCTAATATCTTTACTACATCGTCCATATCATTTCCATTCATTTCAATTACTTCCCAATTAAATGCTTCGAATTTTGCTCTAAGTGGATTTAAATTGAGCACTTTATTGGTTGAACCATCAATTTGTTGACCGTTAAAGTCGATAGTGGAAATTAAATTATCTACTTTATTATGCGCAGCAAACATAATTGCTTCCCAATTTTGACCTTCTTGTAGTTCTCCATCACCATGTAAAGAAAAAACAAGATGTGGATCATTGTTTAGTTTTTTACTTAGGGCGGCTCCAATTGCAACACTCATCCCTTGACCTAAAGAACCACTAGCAATTCTAACTCCTGGAAGGTGTTCATGTGTGGTTGGATGCCCTTGTAAACGGGTATTGATTTTTCTGAAACTTGCCAACTCTTTTACATCAAAATAGCCAGATCTTGCTAAAACAGCGTAAAATACTGGAGAAATATGCCCGTTTGATAAGAAAAATAGGTCTTCATTTACACCGTCCATTGAAAAATTAGTATGATGATGCATTATTTGAAAATACAAGGCAGTCATGAAGTCGGCGCAACCAAGGGAACCTCCAGGGTGTCCACTTTGTACTGCATGAACCATTCTTACAATATCCCTTCGAATTTGACTAGCAGTCTTTTTTAAATCTTCAATACTTGCCATATATGTAGTTAAATAGTTTGAGCAGCGAAGATAATTCCAATTGTATCATTATAAAAAGTAAATACTAATAAGTTGGTATTGCGTAGGGAAAAATTGTTGAATAATATTACAAATTATTAGGCTTAGAAAGAAATAAGGTAAATTTGTATACCAATCCTTGAAAAAAATCGTTTAAAACGAATCGTATGGAGAATATTTTATTGGGGGCTGTTATAGCTTTCGTAATTACATTTTATGCAATTCCTGTGATTATTCAGGTTTCAAATATGAAAAAATTATTTGATTTACCTGGTGATCGAAAGATACATGCAACACCAGTTCCTTCATTGGGTGGTCTTGGTATTTTTGCTGGCTTTATTATGGGATTGTTGCTTATGGTTGATTTAAGTGATATCGCTGCATCTTCTACATTTCAATATTATCTTACTTCATTTATGGTAGTATTCTTTTTTGGCATAAAAGATGACATTTTGATTTTAACGCCATTTAAGAAATTATTAGGGCAACTAGCTGTGGCGGCAATATTAATATTTAAAGCAAATTTGGTAATCAATAATATGCACGGGTTTTTAGGCATAGAGCAAATAAATAGTAGCATAAGTATTTGTCTTTCATTCTTTACAATTATAGTTGTAATAAATGCATTTAATTTAATTGATGGAGTAGATGGTTTAGCTGGAAGTATTGGTGTAATTACTTCGTCCTTTTTCGCATTTTTTGCTTTAATGGGTGGCGATTTTTATTATGCTTTATTTGGCTTTAGTTTTTCTGCTGCTTTGGCTGCTTTTTTAATTTATAATTATTCCCCAGCAAGAATTTTTATGGGAGATACGGGCGCTATGTTAATTGGTGTTGTAAATGCTATCTTAGTAATACATTTTATTAATACAGCAGAAAATTCTAGAATACTCCCAGTTTTAGCCTCACCAGCAATGGGTTTCGGCGTATTAATTATTCCATTAATGGATACTCTTAGGGTTTTTTCAATAAGAATTATCCATGGAAGATCTCCATTTTCACCAGACAGAAACCATATTCATCATTTACTATTAGATAGAGGAATGACACATATGACTGTTACGCTCACATTATCTATATCAACTATACTTTTTGTTATAGGAACTTATTTTGCACTACCATTAGGAACTACTAAAGTAATTTTAATACAAAATATTCTCTTTTTTGCAGGTGTAGCTATTCTTCGACGTAATCAGTCATCAAGAAAACAACTACAAGTCATTAAAGGAAATATTGATTTGGATCCAGAAGATAATATTTTCAGAAAAGGCATGAATAGTTTTAGATCGTATAAATCCATAGATGTAAAAGTGGCTGATAAAGACTAAAGCACAATATTATTTGCCCTCGACTAGTCGGGGGCTTTTTTGTTTAGCAGTATTTATGAAATGATTTATTAGTTTTGCGGCAATATAAAAGGAAATATGACTGAAGATTTAGATTTAATATTATTGGATGCAACAGAAACCATGCAGAAAGGGATTTTGCATTTAGAAGTAGAATTAGTTAAAATAAGGGCTGGAAAAGCCAGTCCTACAATGCTAGATGGTTTAAATGTAGATTATTATGGAAACCCAACTCCCATTAATCAGGTAGCTAATGTACAAGTATTGGATGTTCGTACTATTAGTATTCAACCATGGGAAAAAAACATGTTGGCTGCAATTGAAAAATCAATAATGGCTGCTAATATTGGAATTACTCCACAAAATGACGGTAGTCAAATTAGGTTATTTATGCCTCCATTAACAGAAGAAAGAAGAAAGGAATTGGTAAAAAAAGCCAGTGGGGAGGGTGAGCAAGCAAAAGTTGCAATCAGAAATATTAGAAGAGATGCGATTGAAAATGTAAAAAAATTACAAAAAGATGGATTGAGCGAAGATGCAGCAAAAGATGCTGAAAAAAACATTCAAGAAGTTACCGATAAGTTTATTTTATTAGTAGAGAAGCACCTCGCAGCAAAAGAGAAAGAAGTTATGGCAATTTAATTATTTCTTATTGGCAAGATACACGCCAACAAGTATTACAGATAAGCAAATCACTTGTTGTAAATTAACCTGCTCGCCACCCCAAATACCCCATGCTACTGCAACAAAGGGTATTCCATAGGTAACCATAGATGCAAATAATGCACCACTTCTTTTTACCAACATATAAAAAAAAATGGAGGCAATTGCTGTTCCAAATATTCCTAGTACAGATGAAGCAAGTGTGGATACTAAATAGGTATTATTACTTAATGGCAAAGAGAAATATCCTGTAAACAATAATATTGAAAAGCAAGGGATTATTAAAAATACAAAAGCCATGGATGCTATTTCTAAAGAGCCAATTCCATGCATATGTTTTCCTACCATATTTACATTTATGCCATAAAAAAGGGTGGCCAATAAAACAAGAAATGCGTAACCAAAATATGCTAAATTAATATGAGCGCCCGATGCAACTAATAAGCATAACCCAATAAAACCAATTAAAATGCCAATTAATTGCAACATTTTTACTTTCAATTGAAAAAATGCTACTCCGCTTATAATTACAAAAAGTGGCGTTAATGCATTTAGAATTCCAGCAAGAGCGCTATCTATTTTAGTTTCGGCAACACAAAAAAGATATGCAGGAAAAAAACTTCCCAACAATCCTGATAAAATAACCAATGATCTTTTATTTATTGGAATATGTTTAAATGCTTTAATGGAAAAAGGTAGTAGTACAATTCCAGCACTCATTAAGCGCAATGATGCTACATGATAAGGACTTAATACGTTCATACCAACTTTCATTAAAATGAAAGAGCTTCCCCAAATAATACAAAGAGCAATAAAAATTAACCAATTCAATAATTTTTGACCCACAACATAAATTTGATCAAAGATGCATTTTTTATTGTTTAATTAAAGTGTTAAAAGAAAAAGTTTACTTTCATGCTAATTAAAAATTTATAATATGGGAATGCTCAAGGAATTCAAAGAATTTGCAATGAAGGGTAACCTTGTGGACATTGCGGTTGCATTTGTAATGGGTGCTGCTTTCGGAAAAGTTATTACTTCTTTCGTTGATGGAATTGTAATGCCATTAGTAGGTATGTTAACTGGTGGTATCGATTTTAATGATAAAAGAATAATACTAAAAGATGCAATTGAAGCGGTAAAAGATGGAGCTGGAAAAATTGTAACCCCCGCAATTGCCGAAGTTTCTGTAAAATATGGCATTTTTATCACCAATGTTTTGGATTTTGTAATAGTTGCTTTTGTAGTTTTTATGGTAATTAAAGGAATTAATAAAAATAAAAAAGAAGAACCAGCTCCAGTTGCAGAAGCTCCTGTTGTTTCGAGTACAGATGCTTTATTGATTGAGATCAGGGATTCTTTAAGGAAGTAATAGCATCGGTGGATAACTATTTAGCAAAACAGGCATTTTTAATGCCTGTTTCTGTTTCTTTGTATTAATCAACTTGTTTACTTGTGAGTGCAGTTAATTATCAAATTAAATTAGATCAATTTGAGGGGCCATTTGATCTCTTACTTTTTTTTATAGAGCGAGATGAGTTGGATATTTATAATATTCCAATAACTAAAATCATCAACGATTTTTTAGATTTTATTCATAGTTCTGAAAAGCTCAATATTGAGTTGAGTAGTGAGTTTATCTTATTTATTTCAACTTTAATGAGAATTAAGGCTCGATTATTATTGCCTCGTAAAGAAATTGATGCATCAGGTAATGAAGTAGACCCTCGTCAGGAATTAATAGATAAAATAATTGAATATAAGCGCTTTAAAGAAGCAGCCAATCAAATGGCTGAAATGGAAGCCATGCGTATGCTCATGGTAAAACGCGGAAACCTCCAAAAGGAAATTGCGGTAATTGGTGAAGAAGCTTCTGAAGGAACTGAAATCCAAAATATTACTTTATTCAAATTGATGAAAGCCTTTGAAAAAGTAATGCAACGAGTGCACGATCGACAAAATAAACCTGTACATACTGTTGTAAAGTACAATTACACAATGGAAGGTACAAGAGATTATATGTTGGATTTTGTAGGAAGAGAAAAAACTGTTGCTTTTGAAAAAATATTTGAAAATTGTTTAGATCGTGTTCATGCAATATTCTATTTCTTATCCATTTTAGAATTATCTCAACAGAAATTCATGAAATTATTGGTGGGGCAGGGAATGAATAATTTTATAGTTGAGTGGAATGATAATAGAGAAGCTGATATAGCCGATGAAGGCATTCATTCAGATGAGATTGAAAAATAATCAGTATAATATATAAATAATAATAAGATTGTTTTTTTTGACTGAATAGTTTTTGTAACTAGCTATTGAATCATATTTGAACTCACTTTCACAGTGTCTTTCATCATCTCTCTAACTGCATCTGCAATTCCTCTTGCATCATAAGCACATTCTCTATGCAATTCTTTTGGAGTGCCATGTTCAACTAGCCTATCAGGAATACCCAATATTTTTATTGTTGCATTGTAATTATGTTCATTCATAAACTCTAGAATTGCAGAGCCAAATCCACCAACAACAGTACCATCTTCAACTGTTACAATTTTAGAATAGTTGCTAAACACTTCATGTAATAAATCGTTGTCAATTGGTTTTACAAAACGTAAATCATAATGAGCAGGATCAATTCCTTGAGTTCTTAATTCTCTAATAGCAGCTTGAGCAAAATTGCCAGGGTGACCAAAACTTAAAATGGCTATTTCTTTTCCATCTTTTAATTTACGGCCTTTGCCAATAGTAATTTCTTCAAATGGAGTTTTCCATTCTGGCATTACACCCTCGCCTCTTGGGTATCTAATTACAAAAGGGTAATTATTTTTATCTAGTTGCGCAGTGAACATTAGGTTGCGCAATTCTTTTTCATTCATTGGCGCACTAACTACCATATTTGGTATACAACGCATATAAGGAATGTCATAACATCCATGGTGTGTTGGTCCATCTTCTCCTACTAACCCAGCTCTATCTAAACAAAATACTACTGGTAGTTTTTGTATAGCTACATCATGTACTACTTGGTCGTAAGCTCTTTGCATGAAAGAAGAATATATATTACAAAATACTCTAAGTCCTTGTGTAGCCATACCGGCACTAACTGTAACTGCATGTTGCTCACAAATACCTACATCAAAAGCACGATTTGGCATTTTTTCCATCATGAATTTTAAAGAGGAACCACTTGGCATTGCAGGAGTAACGCCCATTATTTTTTCGTTCAATTCTGCAAGTTCAATTATGGTATGCCCAAACACATCTTGGTATTTAGGAGCTTGAGGGGCATCAATCTTTTTCTTGTAAATTTCTCCAGTTACTTTATCAAATAAACCTGGTGCATGCCATTTAGTTTGATCTTTCTCTGCCAATGCATAACCTTTTCCTTTTACAGTTACTATATGTAAAATTTTAGGTCCAGGTATGTCTTTTAGATCTTTTAAAACATCAACTAAGTTAGAAATATTATGACCATCGATAGGGCCAAAATAACGAAGTTTTAGCGCTTCAAATAAATTACTGCTTTTACTTACTACTCCTTTTAAACTGGCTTCTAACTTGCTAGCCATTTCTCTGGAGAAGTTTTTTCCAATTGGCAGTTTGCCCATAATATTCCAAACTTCATCACGTACTTTATTGTAAGTGGGTGAAGTACTGATATCAGTTAAGTATTCTTTCAAAGCACCAACATTAGGATCGATGCTCATACAATTATCATTCAAAATAATCAACACATCACTGTCGGCAACTCCAGCATGATTCATCGCTTCAAAAGCCATCCCAGCAGTCATTGATCCATCACCAATTACTGCTACTGATTTTCTGTTTTCACCACGGTACTTAGCTGCCATTGCCATTCCAAGTGCTGCCGAAATGGAAGTAGAAGAATGACCTACTCCAAAAGTATCATATTCACTTTCGGATCTTTTTGGGAAGCCACTTAAACCATTGTATTTTCTATTAGTAGAAAAATTATCTCTTCTACCGGTTAAAATTTTATGACCATATGCTTGATGACCAACATCCCACACCAACTGATCGTATGGTGTATTGTATACATAATGTAATGCAACGCTTAATTCAACTACACCTAAACTTGCAGCAAAATGACCACCCTGAACGCTTACAACATCAATAATGTATTGACGTAATTCATTGCAAACTTGGTGAAGTTGATCTTTCCCTAATTTTTTAAGATCAGCAGGGCTGTCAATTTTTTGTAATAATGGACCGGGTGTGAACTCCATGCAAGGCTGTTTAGATTGTAAAAGTACGATTTTAGAGCTTAATAGCCCCTTACCAACAATAGAACATCCTTATTAATCGAAGGTTCATCAAATAATAACTATTTTTTGCCAAATAGCAGTATATATTGCCATTAATCCTAAATAACATGGTAAGCGTACTTGCTTATTTTACATTTGAATAACATGCGAAAACAGAAAAAAGAGGTACTCTATTGGTGGTGCCAGTTAGGAGGATGGTTATTATATGGGCTAACAATGGTTTTTTTTGCCTTTGTTTTTGATAGTCAAATTAATAGTATTTTTTACCCAAAGCTATTATTGATCATTATTTCTGGCCTTTTTTTTACACATATTTTAAGGTTACTAGTTAAAACTTTTGGCCTTCGCCCACCTGAGCTTTCACAAAAATGGTGGTTATTAACTGTTGTACTATTATTGATTTTAGTTTTATTTAATTTAACCAATAGTGCTTTAGCTGAGTTGTTTCATCTTTATAATCCACTTAAAAAAATATCTGTCGATAAGCGATTTTTAGTAAATCTAGTATCTGATTCGCCATTAATACTAGTTTGGGTATCAATTTATTACTTATGGCATTATATAGAATTAGGCAACAAAAATGATATTCAAAAATTTAAGTTAGAGAGTTTGGTTAAAGAACTTGAATTAAATACTATTAAGTCGCATATCAATCCGCATTTTATTTTTAATGCCTTAAATAGTATCAGGGCATTAGTAGATGAGAACCCAGGGCGTGCAAGAACTGCAATAACTGAGCTTAGTAATATTTTACGAAGTAGTATGCAAACAGAAAAGCAACAAACAGTTCCATTTGAACAAGAGTTAAACATAGTAAAAGATTATCTTGCTTTAGAGCATATTAGGTTTGAAGATAGGTTGCAAATTGAATATGATATAGATGATGATACATTAGATCAACCAATCCCTCCAATGATGATACAAACATTGGTAGAGAACGCTATAAAGCATGGTATTAGTAAGCTTAAGCAGGGTGGAGTTGTAAAAATAATTTCTGATTTTAGGGATAACCATCACGAAATTATTGTTCAAAATACAGGTAGTTTAGCGAGCCAAGAAAATGTAGAAGGGTTTGGAATTAGTAGTACCCGATACCGATTAAAATTATTATTTGGAAAAAAGGCTAACTTTAGTATAACAGATAATGGAAACAATATCGTAGAAGCTACTATTATTATGCCTGTTAACGAATTTAATGCTTCAATAAAATAACAACTATTTTTATGGCTATAAAAGCAATTATTATTGATGATGAAAGATTGGCTCGTAACGAATTAAAAAAATTATTACAAGACCATAATGATATTGAAGTTATTGAAGAAGCTGCTAATGTAGATGATGGCATCGAAAAAATCGAAACACTTAATCCCGACCTAATTTTTTTAGATATTCAAATGCCAGGGAAAACCGGATTTGATTTATTGGCTGAAGTTGAGAAAGCACCAAAAGTTATTTTTACTACCGCTTATGACGAATATGCAATTAAAGCATTTGAAGTTAATGCATTGGATTACTTATTAAAACCAATAGAACCTAAACGTTTAGCAGATGCCATTCAAAAATTACAAGCGGAAATTTTTAAAGAAAATATTGGGACAACAGGATCAAACAGAGGCCCTTTAACTGAGTTTGATCAGGTATTTGTAAAAGATGGAGAGCGTTGTTGGTTTGTAAAATTAGGCGAAATCCGGTTATTTGAAAGCGTTGGAAATTATGCCAAAGTATTTTTTGGTACCAATAAACCACTTATTCTAAAATCGCTTAATGCATTGGAAGAGAGATTGGATGATCGTATGTTTTTTCGTGCAAACAGGAAACATATTATAAATCTTCGATGGATTGAAAAGATAGAACCATATTTTAACGGCGGTTTAATTTTAGATTTAAAAGGCGGAGAAAAAATCGAAGTCAGCCGCCGCCAAACTGTTAAGTTTAAAGAGATGATGAGTCTTTAGAATTATAAATTAAGAATTATGAATTATCAATTAAGTCTTATGAAAAAAATAGTTGTTTTATTTACCCTGGTTTTTTGCGCAAATGTATTAACTGCCCAAAATATAGATATAATTATTAATGCAACTGAAGTTGAAAGAATTGAAAAAACATTATCTTCTGATGATATGCAAGGTAGAAGAACTTTTACTCCTGGTATAGAGAAAGCTGCTGCTTTTATTGCTGATGAGTTTAAAAAAGCAGGATTACAAACTTTTACCCAAGATGGAAATTTTTTGCAATCTTTCAAAATGGTGAAAGCAAAATTCATAAGTGCATCCGGAATGATTAATGGATCATCTGTTGATACAAAAAACATAATTGCAGTTACTTGTAAGCCTGATTTGTTGATCAATGAAAAATCTGGTTATGAACTTGCATATATTACTAAAGGATCTAATTTCAATACTGAAGTAAGAAAATACGGTTCATTACCAAAAAACCTGATAGTATTAGTGGATACTTCATTTGCGGCTACTTTTAGTAGATTGGTAAGACTAAAATCCGGATTATTTCAATCTGATAATTCTGTAATTTTTGTTTTATCTTCTCAGGTTCCAACTGCTTACACATTTCAAGCAAAACATGACATTGAGGAACAACCCCTGAGTAATGTGGTTGGTATTATTCCTGGTAAATCCCTCCCAAAAGAATACGTTATTTTTTCTGGTCACTACGATCATTTAGGTATTGATAGTAAAAAAGCGGTGAACAACGATTCTATTTATAATGGCGCAAATGATGATGCAGCAGGAACAACAGCTGTAATGTTATTAGCAAAGTATTTTAGGGTAATGAATAATAATGCCCGTACATTAATTTTTGCAGCTTTTACTGCTGAAGAAATAGGTGGGTTTGGTGCTACTTATTTTTCAAAACTATTTAATCCTGATGACGTAAAAGCAATGTTTAATATTGAGATGATAGGAACTGAAAGTAAATGGGGTGCTAATAGTGCTTATATAACTGGGTTTGAAAAAACAGATATGGGTAAAATTTTACAACAAAATTTAGAAGGGACTGGATTTAATTTTTATGGTGATCCCTATCCAGATCAACAATTATTTTATCGTTCTGATAATGCTACTCTCGCCAGACTGGGTGTTCCAGCACATACTATTTCAACGGCTAAAATGGAAAATCCACCGAATAATGAGCCTAATTATCATAAAGTTTCTGATGAAATAGGAACCCTCAATATTCCAAATATGACTCAGATTATCAAATCAATTGCTTTAAGTTCTAAAGGGATAATAAGTGGTAGGGAAACCCCTACACGAGTTGATACAAATAATTTGCGCTAACTATGAACAATATTTAGCCTACTTTATTTTTTCAATTTCATTTTTTTGTCGCTTAATAAATTTAACTACTTCATACCATATAACTGAAATAAAGCCTATTTCAATACAGATAAGTAATTCCTTCAATTTTAATGGTACGAATTGAAAGAAACCTGCTAAAATTGGAACATATAGCAATAGCCCAGTAATAAAAATGGTGATGAGAATGATCAAACTAACTAGATTGTTTTTGTATTGTATTGTTGTTAATATTGAGTAATAAAATGAACGGTTTACTAGTGTTAAAAAAATGTTTGCTGCAATCAAAACTGTAAAAGTCATAGTACGTGTTTGTGATTCTGTAAACCCATGTTGAACAGAATATTGATAGGCTAATAATGCACCAATAGTAATTGCAACACCTTGAATTACACTGGTGGTTAATTCTTTCCAATTAAAGAAAGTAGTACTTAAAGGCCTTGGATGTTGAATCATTGTATTTTTTTCCATAGGCTCATTTTCATAAATAATCGAACAGGTTGGCCCCATTATAAGCTCCATAAAAATGATATGTACAGGTGTAAAAATATTCGGATAAATCCAACCCAGTACCAGAGGCATAAATACAGTTAATACAATTGGGATATGTATAGAAATGATATACTGAATTGCTTTTTTTAAGTTTGTATATATTTTTCTTCCAGTGGCAACTGCATCAAGCATTTTAGATAGATCGTCTTCTAATAAAATTAAAGAAGCTGCTTGTTTAGCAATTTCAGTCCCTTTTTTACCCATAGCAATACCTATATGGGCTGCTTTTAAAGCTGGTCCATCGTTAACTCCATCTCCAGTCATAGCAACAATTTCATTTTTTGCCTTTAAAGCGTTGATGATTCTTAACTTTGCTTCAGGAAACATTCTAGTAAATAGTTGTGTTTGTTGAACTTTATCTGCTAATTCATTTTCAGAAAGCACCATTAATTCATCGCCTGTTAAACTATTTTCAAAACCTTTAAATCCAATTTCTTTTGCAATTGCCGTTGTAGTTGCTGCATTATCGCCAGTAACAATTTTTACCGAAATCCCTGCATTATAAAATCCTTCTAAAACATTTTGTATATTTTTCTTTGGAGGGTCATAAAAAGCTACCAATCCTATAAATGAAAACGAAAAAGTTTGTTGCTCTGCTGGAAATTCATTGCTTTTAAATTCTGTTGTTGCAACAGCTAAAACACGATAACCATCATTTGCTAGTAAATTTATTGCATTATTAATATTACTTATTTCTTGGCTATTTAAATTGGCACAATTCATTATTGCTTCTGGAGCTCCCTTTGCTGCAATAATTCTTTTACCAATATTATTTTCAAAAATATGTGTCATCATAGGCGGTTTGCCTCCTAATGGATATTCATGAATCATTTTAAAATTAGGTCTTTCATCGGTTAGCTTTAAAGCTGTGTAACTAAGGTGAAGAGCAACCTCCATTGGATCAAATGGGATAGGTTCGCTTGCCCACATTGCTGATTGAACTAGGTATTGTTCAGCTTCATTTAAGTTTGTATTGTCATCAGTTATTTTATTTTGAGAAAGGATAAATATTTTTGCCAAACTCATTTTATTTTCAGTAAGAGTACCCGTTTTATCAGTACATATAACTGTAGCACTTCCTAAAGTTTCAACTGTTTTCATTTGTTTTACAACAATGCCCATTTTCATTAAACGCCATGCACCTAATGCCATAAATGTTGTAAATGCCACTGGTATTTCTTCTGGTAAAATACTCATGGCCAATGTAAGTGCTTTTAATAAGCTCTGTAAAATATTATAAGAAGCAAAATAATTAATTATCCAAACTATAATGAAAACTATAGCACCAACAGCAACCATTAATTTTACAAAATGATTTATTTGTAATTCCAATGGAGTTTTCTCCTCTACTATACTTTCTAAGCTTTTTCCTATTTTTCCTAATTTAGTTGAATAGCCGATTGAAGTTATTTTAGCAATTGCTAATCCACTTCCTACAGTTGTTCCGCTATATATAAAATTATCTACTGCATGTTGATCTTTATAAACTGAAAGAGATTCGCCAGTTAATATCGACTCATTTACAGAGAAATCATTCGATATAAACTGAAAGAGATTCGCCAGTTAATATCGAAT
>JBKJQV010000053.1:0-6553 GCA_046593815.1 Sediminibacterium sp.
TTTTGTATCTCAAGAAGATATTATAAAGATTCTTATTAAAGAACTAATCCCTAAACTCAATAATACCAAAGTCCAAGCTGTATATTTCTATGGCACTGGTCTACTAGATTTAAATAACCTGAAAAGCATGAAACGAGTGCTTAAGCAACTATTTACAAAATCTACAATAGAAGTAAACCACGATTTAATGGGAGCTTCAAGGGCATTATGTGGAACTTCAAAAGGAATTGCTTGTATTTTAGGAACAGGATCTAATTCTTGTTATTTTAATGGCAAAAAAATAGAAAAAAATAGTCCAGGGTTAGGTTTTATTTTAGGAGATGAAGGAAGTGGCGCTTACTTAGGCAAAAAAGTAATTCAATATTATTTGTATAAAACTTTTGATGAAGATTTGAATAATCGTTTCGAAAAACGCTTTAATGAAACACATGAAAGTATATTATTCAACGTTTACAAAAAGCCATTGCCAAATAGATACTTGGCTTCATTCGCACTTTTTTTAGTAGAAAACAGAGGACATTTTATGATTGAAAATATTATTGAAGATGGACTCAATGATTTCTTTTTTACACATTTAAATAAATACAAAGAAAGCTGGACCAATCCAATTCATTTTATTGGAAGTATTGCATTTGGTTTTAGAGATGTTTTAAAGGAACTTTGCAACGATTACGAATTAGAATTAGGCAAAGTATTAAAAACACCTATGCCAGGATTGATCAAATATCATCATTAAAAAAATTGTATGGCTGATCTTATAAAAGTTACAGAGCAAGCTTCTACTTATCGCCATTTAGAAAAAATGTCGATTCATGAATTATTGCAAAATATTAATAGAGAAGATAAAACAGTGCCCAATGCTGTTGAAAAAGCAATGCCCGAAATTGAAAAATTAGCATCAGCTATAAGCGATAAAATGCTAGCAGGAGGAAGGCTTTTTTATATAGGTGCTGGAACGAGTGGAAGATTAGGTATTGTAGACGCAAGTGAATGTCCGCCTACATTTGGTGTTCCTTACGGATTAGTTATCGGATTAATTGCTGGCGGAGAAAAAGCCATAACCCAAGCTGTTGAATTTGCAGAAGATAGTGCAGAAGAAGGTTGGAGTGATTTACAAAAACATTTTATTAACGATAAAGATGTAGTAGTAGGTTTAGCTGCTAGCGGAACAACTCCATATGTTATTGGCGCATTAAAGCAATGTAGGAAAAGAGGAATAATTACTGGTAGTATATGTTGCAATCCAAACTCTCCTGTTTCATTAGAAGCAGATTTTCCGGTAGAAGTAGTTGTAGGACCTGAATTTGTTACAGGCAGTACAAGAATGAAAAGCGGTACCGCTCAAAAACTAGTTTTAAATATGATTTCAACATCTATTATGATTCAACTTGGAAGAGTTGAAGATAATAAAATGGTGAACATGCAATTGAGCAATGTAAAATTGGTTGATAGAGGCGTTAAAATGGTTATGGATGGTCTTGCGCTAAACGATTATGAAAAAGCAAAAGATTTATTATTAAAACATGGGAGCGTTAAAAAAGCAGTGGAAGCCGTAAAAAAATAATGCACGAAATAGAACCATTTTATAATTGGAGGCATATATACATAGCCGAAGAAGATCCCAAATCTCCATTCTACAAAAGAACCTATAGTGAATTTGAATATTCGAAAACTGTTTACAATTATTACATACATCCTCAGTGGGACGATTTTGGAAGTAGAACGCTCTATATAAAAATTATTTATGTTGATTATGAACTGAACTTTGCCATAATAGAAATGATTGGCGAGTGGAATGACGCAATTGAAAACGACATCATGGAATTCAAGCGAGAAATTATAGACCTATTACTGGTTCAAAAAATTACGAAGTTCATTTTGATAACTGAAAATGTACTTAATTTTCATAGTAGTGATAAAGAATATTACCAAGAATGGTATGAAGAAGTAATGGATGAAAATGGATGGATTATTGCATTGAATATGCCAGAGGCAACACAACAAGATTTAAAAAAGAAAAAGATAAATTATCTTATAGAATTAATGGAAATTTTAGATTGGCGCATTTATAAGCCATACCACCTTTTTCGTAAAATTGATGACGAACTAAGCAAAAGGATTTCACTTTAATTAAAAACAAAAACAATGAACCAAGAAATTATCAATCTCTATGACCAATATACACATGAGCCCTTGTCTAGAACAGAATTTATTAAACGACTAACTTTAATAACTGGAAGCTTGACTGCTGCAATGAGTATTCTTCCTTTAATTGAAGTGAACGCTTCAAATGCTGCAATTACTGCTACAGATGATTTGTTTACTGAAACAATTTCATACGATGGAGTAAATGGAACAATGAGTGCATATGTTGCTAGACCAAAAGAAAACAAAAAATATGCTGCAGTAGTAATTATTCATGAGAACCGTGGTCTGAATGCCCATATAGAGGATGTAGCAAGAAGAGCCGCGCAAGCTGGATATTTAGCAATTGCTCCGAATATATTATCGCCTCTGGGAGAATTACCAAAAACCGATGATGAACTAAGGGCAAAGTTTGCAACTTTAAAGCCAGACGAAAATGTTCAAAATTTTAAAAGGGCTTTCGATTATTTGACTACTAGAAAAGATACCAATGGAAAATTTGGTTGTGTAGGCTTTTGTTGGGGTGGTGCTATGGCCAATAGCTTAGCAGTTGAATTGCCGAATTTAAAAGCTGCAGTTGCATTTTATGGTCGCCAACCCGATGCAGCTTCAACAGCCAAAATAAAATCTGCAGTGCAATTACATTATGGAGGTTTAGATGAAAGAGTAAATGCGGGCATACCTGCTTATGAAGCAGCATTAAAAGAAAATAAAGTGAACTACGAAATATATATTTATGAAGGTGCTAATCATGCTTTTCATAATGATACTGCACCAACAAGATACAATGAAGTTGCAGCTAAGCTTGCTTGGCAAAGAACAATTGATTTTTGGGGGAAATATTTATCCTAGACCACCATTTACTTTAATTGTTTGACCATTGATCCATTTTGATTCTTCGGAACATAAAAAAGCAATAACACCACCAATATCCTCAGCCTGTCCTACTCTATTTAAAGGTGAAAGTGCAGCTAAATATTTTTTTCGATCGGGATTATTTTTAATCGCAGCATTGTTAAAATCAGTTTCAACCGGACCGGGTGCAACAGCATTAGCAGTGATCCCTTTTTTGCCTAATTCGAATGCAAGGTATTTAGTTAACACCTCTACTGCTCCTTTAAAAGAAGCATAAACTGCATATCCGGGAACGCAATAACCAGTAGTGCTTGATGATATATTAATTATTCTTCCTCCTGTTCTAATTAATGGCAAAGTTTTTTGTGTAAGAAAAAAAACGCTTCTAAAATGAACGTCCATAAACTCATTAAATATTTCTTCAGTTACATTTTCGAATGGAACAGTTGCGCCCATTCCTGCATTATTGATTAAAAAATCAAACCCTTCCGATTTAAATTCATCGTTCAATATTTTTTTAAATTCACTTACAAATACATCGAGCGATTTAAATAAACTCATATCCAAATGAATAGCTGCTGCATTCTGTCCCATTTGCTTAATAAAATCAACTGTTTCAAGGGCTTCAGCTTCTCTGGTTTTGTAAGTAATAATTACATCTATTCCTTTCTCAGCCAATTTTAAAGCCATGTCTTTTCCCAAACCTCCACTAGAACCGGTAACCAATGCAATTTTATTTTTACTCATTTAATTCAGATTTAAATTATGATGAAATGCCTATCAATACTTTATCACCGGTATAAAATTGAAAAGCTGAAGTTCTTATTTTAATAATTAGTCCATCTAATAATACTTCTACCATATAATAACTTCCATAAAACAAAACTCTCTTTACTATACCTGAAAGACCTACATTCCCTTCTTTACTTATTGTAAATTGTTCTGGACGAACCATTGCTTTTTTACCTACAGCACTTTTACCAAATAATTGAGCAAATGCAGCATGCTTATCCGTATCAATAAGGTTATACTCTCCAAGTAAAGCTGCAACATACTCGTTATTGGGATGAAAATACAATTGCTTTGGAGTGCCTTCCTGTACTAATTTCCCATCTTTCATTATAAGCAAATGATCTGCCCATGATAACAAATCGGTAGCATCATGAGAGACCAAAATGCAGGTAATTTGAAGTTGAGTGCATATATCATCTATTACAGATTGAATGATTTGTTTATGAACTCTATCTAGATTAGAAAATGGCTCATCTAATAATAACAATTGAGGAGCTGTAGTTAATAATTGTGCCAATGCAACCCTTTGTTTTTCTCCTCCAGAAATTTCATCATTCTTTCTTTTCATTAAATGATCAATCTGACAAATAGCATATATGATTGAAGCATCATCAGGACTTAATTTATTAGCCATCGACAGGAGCTCTTCCACCCTGTAATTATTCCTTAATTCAAAATGTTGAGATAAATAAGCAATTTTTGGATGCCCTGGAATCAACATTTCTAATGGTCCCAATACAATATTGTCTTTAAACTTTAATTCTCCTCCATCTGGCTGTAATAATCCCGCAATAATTTTAAGTAATGTGCTTTTACCCGACCCTGTTTCGCCTGCAATACCAATTCTTTGGAGCCGATCTTGAACAAAGCTGATTGGCTTTAAGATAACCTTTCCTTGCTCAATTTTTGTAATATGCTCAATTTGTAAAAATGCCATACTCGAAAATACAGCTTTTGGTAACTAAATTCCTATCAACTAATTTTATCAAATGATATCAAATACACTACGAGAACAATTTTTAGTAAGAAAAGACATTACTTTTTTAAACTTTGGATCGTTTGGAGCTTCTCCTAAGCCTATTTTTGAGCGATACCAAGCTTATCAATTAGAATTAGAACAAGAGCCAGTTCAATTCATTGTTGAAACTGGTTTAGAATATCTAAAACAATCACGAATTGCTTTAGGTGCATATATTAATTGTAATGCAGATGATCTTGTTTATTTAGTAAATCCTTCTTACGCAGTAAATTTAATAGCAAAAAGTTTTCCGCTTAAAGCAGGTGATGAAGTTTTAACAACCGATCTTGAATATGGAGCTTGCGATAGAACGCTTCAATATTATTGCGAAAAAGCAGGTGCCAAATATATTCGCACCCCTATTTCTTTACCTCTAACAACCAAAGAATATTTTGTTGAGGAATTTTTCAAAGGAGTTTCTTCAAAAACTAAACTAATTTTTATTAGTCATATTACTAGTTCAACTGGGCTTCGTTTTCCAGTTGAAGAAATTATTGCAGTAGCAAAATCGAAAGGCATTCTTACTTTTATTGATGGTGCTCATGCACCGGGACATGTTCCATTAAATTTAACAAAACTAGGAGCTGATATATATACAGGGGCATGTCATAAGTGGATGATGGCACCAAAAGGATGTACTTTTTTGTATGTTAAACCTGAAATACAAAATCTATTTGATCCATTAGTAATCAGTTGGGGCTTTAATAGCACATCTCCATCACATTCACGTTTTTTAGATTACCACCAAACTCAGGGTACAAGAGACTTTTCGGCTTTCTTAACGATACCTACTGTACTTGAATTTATGCAGGCTAATAATTGGCCCGAAGTTGCTAAAGAATGCAGAGAACTAGTTCAAACAAATGCAATTCCTTTTTGTGAATTATTAAATACCAAGCCACTCGCTCCAATTACCGACGATTTTATACTTCAATTATTTAGTATCCCAATAAAAACAAGCGAACCTGAAACATTAAAAACACTTTTATTCAATCAATATAAAATTGAAATACCAGTAATGAGGCATGGAGAAAATGTGTATTTGCGTTATTCAATTCAAGCATTAAATACTCAGCAAGACTTGGATATTTTAAAGGATGCAATAAGAGATATTATTAAAACAACTAACCTAATAAAAATATAATAATCAAAATCTTTCTATACTAATATAGAGGTCCTCTACTTTCTTACGCGCCCAAGCAGTTTTGCGTAAAAAAGTGAGACTAGATTTTACACTTGGGTTATCATTAAAGCATTTGATATTAATGGTTTCCCCCAATTCCTTCCATCCAAAATGTTGTACAAGATGTGTAACAATATATTCTAAGGTTTTTCCGTGTAAAGGATCATTAGATGGTTTTGTATTCATTTCGCAAAGATAGTATTAACTTTAAAATCATGTTTATAATGGTTATTACTACTTGCTTATTATTACTAATGCTATTAATAGCATGGTTAAAGTTGCATCCTTTTCTTGCATTTATAATTGTAGCTCTAGTAGCAGGTTTTTGGCTTGGAATACCTTTAAATTTATTAATAGGATCGGTTAAAACTGGCATTGGACAGTTAATGGGAGATTTATTGCTCACAATTGGGCTTGGAGCAATGCTGGGCAAATTAATAGCAGAAACAGGTGCTGCTCAACAAATTGCCCAGCATTGCTCCAAGCCCAATAGTGAGCAATAAATCTCCCATTAACTGTCCAATGCCAGTTTTAACCGATCCTATTAATAAATTTAAAGG
>JBKJQV010000079.1:0-12414 GCA_046593815.1 Sediminibacterium sp.
AAACAATTCATCTTGCAGGAAATAAATCAAATCGAGTAATGGTTTTATCAATTCCTGATTGGGGTTATACACCGTTTGCAAATGGAATGGATATTCAAAAAATTAGTAAAGAAATTGATGACTATAATCTAGTGTGTTCTGATATTGCAAAAAAAATGAAAGTACATTTTATAAATATTACAGATGAAACAAGAGCAGAAAAAAATAATTTACAATCACTAGCAAATGATCGCTTGCACTATTCTAAAACAACACATTTAAGATGGGCAGAAAAAGTTGTAAGTATTATGAAACAAGAATTAAAGAAATAATTTTTAAACTGAATATCTATGGCTAAAATTTCACTATATGATCAAGTTACTTATGATTCAATTCGCAATAGAATTGTAACATTAACTGCAGAAAATCAACAGAAATGGGGCAAGATGAATTTACCTCAGGTACTTGCACATTTAAGAAAAGCAATGGAATTGGCTTTAGATAAAAGTAAAAAGCCAAAATTTAATTTAATGGGATTTCTATTAGGTCCTTTTATCAAAAAAATGGTGCTTAGTGAATCTCCATATAAGGAGGGATTACCAACTGCAAAAAAAATGATTATTACAAATGAAAGAAATTTTGATGAAGAGAAAGCAAAATTATTGTCAACCTTTGATCAATTTTATCATAATGGTCCCGAATATGCTGCGGCAATTAAACATCCTATGTTTGGCAATTTAACAGGAGGAGAATGGGGATATGCGCAGTGGAAGCATTTTGATCATCATCTTCGTCAATTTAGCGCTTAAGCAAATGCTTCCATCAACTCGCAATACCAATATATTTAAATGTGGAACGCACTAATATCCCATGTATTTTGGAAAAGGTAGAAAGATGTCTCAGGAAAGGTTCTTGCCATAATTACAAGAATAATCATAAAAAAAGCACTTAGTTAATAACAATCTTGTGTTGGTGAACTATTTGCCTTTGAAACTGTTATAACCTTCAACAATAATAACTCTGAATCTCAATAACTGAAAGACTCAATCACATTTACATAGAACAAATAATATGGTAGAAGCGTATAATTTTTTAGCTAGTTGGCAATTATTTCCAGAAAAGTGCAATTTCGAACAGGGTACAACCCCAAAGAGCGGAAATTATAAAATCGAAAGCAAAAAAGATTCAAAAGAGCTTACTGTTAGTATCAATTGGGTGAGTTTTGATAATGAAGCTCTTTATAGTCAGTATGAAATTATACCTGATAACACAATTAGAGTTTTAGAAAATAACGAGTTGGCCGATTCCTATCTAGCTAATATTATTAATACAGTACAATTTCAAATAACATTTTTAAAATCTGAAGTAGTTAGTTTAAATCTGCTACACGAAATAATGCCAAATGGCTATTTAAAAATTACTCAAGAAGGAGTAAAAACTGACAAAACCCCATTTAAGAATATTGAGATATACCATAAACAAATGAGTGTGTTACCATATTCATCTTCAGTTGCAGGAGTTGCAATCAGACCAACTAAAGAAGGTGTAATTAAACACAAAGCGCTAAGTGCGATGGAAGATCAAACCAACATGCAATTAGATCAAATAAGGCAACAAGTTGAGCTATTAGCAAAACAAGCTCAAGAAATAAGAAAAAGAAAGGAATTAAGTATGATGATTTATGAAGCAAGGTTAACATTTAAACCCCAAATAGGTCATACTTATCATTTATATGAAAAGAATAGTGGCGATCATATGCTTTCTATGGTTGCACCCAATGAATGGGGGAAGTCTGGGCCATTTAAACAATTTATTTCTTCTGTAAAACTATTAGCGGATCATACTTGGATTGAGATTTAGAATTACTTAGATAATTGTTTATTTAATTCTGCATCTATAGCGTCTAAAAATTCTTCTGTATATAAATAATGTTCACCGTGTTTAACTTTATTTCCATGTATACAAACAGCTAAATCTTTGGTCATTTTACCGCTTTCTACTACTTCTACACAAACTTTTTCTAAAGTCAAACAGAAATCAACTAGCGCTTGATTTTTATCTAATTTACCTCTAAATTCCAACCCACGAGTCCATGCAAAAATTGATGCAATTGGATTAGTAGATGTTGGATTTCCTTTTTGATGCTCTCTAAAATGTCTTGTTACAGTTCCATGAGCAGCTTCAGCTTCCATAACTGTTCCATCGGGTGTAACTAAAGTAGATGTCATTAATCCTAATGAACCAAATCCTTGAGCAACAGTATCACTTTGAACATCGCCATCATAATTTTTACAAGCCCATACAAAATTACCATTCCATTTTAAGGCACTAGCAACCATATCATCAATTAAACGATGTTCATAGGTTATGCCTGCTTCAATATATAGTTGTTTGAATTCTTGCTGATAAATCTCTTCAAATATGTCTTTGAATCTACCATCGTATTTCTTTAAAATGGTATTTTTTGTAGATAAATATAGAGGCCATTTTTTTGATAAAGCCTGGTTAAAACAACTTCTTGCAAACCCATTAATACTCTCATCAGTATTGTACATGGCAAGTGCTACCCCATCTCCTTTAAAGTTATACACTTCAAATTCTTGAACTGTTCCGTCTTCCCCTTCGAATTTAATAGTAAGCTTACCTTTACCTTTTGTTACAAAATCTGTAGCTCTGTACTGATCTCCAAAAGCATGGCGACCAATACATATTGGAGCAGTCCAGTTAGGTACTAAACGAGGTACGTTTGAACATACAATTGGTTCTCTAAAAACAGTTCCATCTAATATATTTCTAATAGTACCGTTAGGACTCTTCCACATTTGTTTCAACTTAAATTCAATAACTCTATCTTCATCAGGCGTTATAGTAGCACACTTGATACCAACACCATATTGCTTTATAGCATTTGCAGCATCAATTGTAACTTGGTCGTTAGTTTCGTCGCGGTATTCCATTCCTAAATCATAGTACTTTATATCAAGTTCTAAGTAAGGCAAAATCAATTTTTCCTTAATAAATTTCCAAATAATTCTTGTCATTTCATCTCCATCTAATTCAACAACCGGATTTGTAACCTTAATTTTCTGTATCATTCATTCTAATTTATTGGTTCAAGGGTTACAAATGTATTACTTTATTTGAGAATTTACCAGCTCTACACATTCACAATTAAGACTGGTATAGAAAGTTGATGGCGAACATCTTCTATAGTTTCACCAAATATATAATCTTTAAGACCAGAATGTCGGTGAGCCCCCATAACCAACATGCCTGCATTACACTCTTTTACTATACGAACAATTTCATTTACCCTATTATGATAGCCTAATATACCGTTTGCTTTATAACCCATACTTTTTAATTGTTCAACATAGGATGCTAAACGCTCTTTGTCCTTTCTAGTTTCGGCATCATCACTAGCAGCTTCGAGGTATTTTGCAGATACACTTTCAACTATATGCAATAATGTATAAGAAACCCTATTTTCCCCTTGAGCAATTGCATATGCAATCAATTTTTCATCTGCTAGAGTAAACTCTAATGAAATAGCAATATTGGTCAATTGATTTATTGCTAAATTTTTCAACTGCATTACTTCTCCATGCATTAATGCAACTCTGGCTACTTTCCTTTTCTTAATAATTGGATAAAACGTCATTGCAAAAAATAGCCCAATAAAGCAAAGAATTGCTATAACGATCAAGATTTTCAAAAAAATACTGATATCAGCATTTAATAATATAATGGCTTCATTCGAAACTAGGTTTACATTAAGAATTACTAAAATTGCAGCAACAACCCATGCAAATAATTTAGTGGTTTTATTTATTGCAAACTCCCCCATAGTTTTCTTATCACTTACAAAATGAATAAGTGGTATTACCGCAAAGCCCAATTGCAGGCTTAATATAACTTGACTAAAAACCAATAAATCATCCACTTTTTGATCACCATAAATTAATATAACCAATACAGCTGGTGTTATAGCTATTAATCGAGTTATTAATCTTCTCAACCATGGATTAATTCTTAATTGCAAATAACCTTCCATAACTATCTGACCAGCAAGTGTTCCTGTAAGAGTAGAGCTTTGTCCTGCTGCTATTAATGCAACCGCAAATAATATTGGCGCAAGTGCGGTTCCTAATAATGGCTGAAGTAACCTATGAGCATCCTCAATTTTAGCAACCTGTGTATTTCCAGTTTTAAAAAAGATAGTAGCTGCTAGAATTAAAATGGCAGCATTCACTAAAAAAGCAGCATTTAAAGCAATAGTACTATCAATAATATTGTATTTAATTGCTTTTTTGATACCTATTTTATCGGGTGATATTTTTCTTGTTTGAACTAAAGCAGAATGGAGATATAAATTATGAGGCATTACAGTGGCTCCAATAATACCTACGGCTATATATAATGACTCTTTTGATAATTTTGTAGGAATAAGCCCTTTTGCAACCTCAAGCATTGGAGGTTGAGCCAACAATATTTGAACTAAAAATGAAGCTCCAATTACAACAACCAACCCAATAATGAAAGCCTCCATTTTTCTAATACCATAACGTTGCAAAATTAGAAACAGAAAGGTGTCTAAAACAGTAATAACAGTTCCCCAAACAATAGGAATTCCCGTTAATAAATGTATTCCTATAGCCATTCCTAACACTTCTGCCAAATCACAAGCAGCTATAGCTAATTCTGCCAAAATATATAAGCAAAAGTTTATGAATGGAGGGTAAACCTCTCTATTAGCTTGAGCCAAATCTCTTCTTCTTACAATTCCAAGTCTAGCACTTAAACTTTGTAATAAAAGTGCCATTAAATTACTCATCAACAATACCCAAATAAGCTGGTACCCAAATTTGGCTCCACCTTGAAGATCTGTGGCCCAATTGCCTGGATCCATATAACCTACACTAACAAGGTAGGCCGGTCCGATGTATGCCATAATCCTTTTAAACCCTTTACGCGGTAGAGTTGTATCAACCGTTTCGTGAACTTCGCTTAATGAGTTTTCGGGATGTATTCTTTGTACCATAGAAATTTGGGCTAAATTTAAATTTATTCGCCCGACTCAACAAACAAAAAATTAACCCATTCAGATTATATCTTATTTTTATTGCAAATATTCATTTATGAATAAATGGGTTTATGCTATTTCAATTCTATTTGTTTTTAGTTGTAAAGAGAAGCAAATAGATCTTTCTGGAGAAGTTCCTATTAAACAGAAGGACTTTTTTGGGATTTTTTAGCCAATGGGACTCCCCTATAATGTATCAGATACCAATATAGAAAAATCAGCAGATACTATAACAATTGGACTAAAAGCATTTCTTCAATTCTTTCCGGATAGTTCATTCAATAACCTTACAGGAAATAACCGAAAATTTATCTTACATCCAATTGGTAGAATTGAAAAAGAAAATGCGCAATACTTTCTTGTATTAATATCAGAAAAAAAGAAAAAACAATTAGCCATATTTATAATAAATAAAAAGAACAAATTTTTAGGGGCTAAAGAATTATTAAATAATAATCATCAAGATGAATACTTTCATACTTTATTAATTAATAAGGAACCTACTTTTCTATTGAGTAAAGAAAAAATAGGAAAAGATGGTCAATTACTATTTTCTAGAACAGGATGGGTTTATAGTGATGATGGAATATTTATGGTTGTGATTAATGATACAAATGAAGATCCTAAAAAATTAGTAATTATTAATCCAATAGATACGCTTTCGAAAAAAAATAAATATAGTGGCGATTACATTAAAGACAATAAAAATTATGTATCAATTCGTGATGGTAAAAATGCTAGTATCTATCAATTTTTTATTCATTTTGAACAAAATGATGGAAGCTGTACTGGTGAATTAAAAGGAGAATTAAAAATGAAATCGAATAGTGCAGGAATATTTAATGAAAACGGCGATCCATGTATTATCGACTTTGTGTTCGAAGGCAATGAGATTTCTATAAAAGAACAAGGAAGTTGTGGTAATCACCGAGGTATAAAATGTTATTTCAATGATCAATTTATCAAGAAAAAAGATCCTAAAACAAAAAGACTTAAAAAGTCTTAATATGTACAAATCCATTGATTTTATTAAGTTATCCCCTGATGTTAATGTGTATTAATTACATTATCCAAAATTTCATATATATTGCACACTGCATTGTTCACCAAATAAATAAACATGAGCTTTAGAAATTACCAGGTTCCTTATCCAATTAACGATCAGTATGCAAAAAAAGCAGCTTACTTTTCAATGGAGTTTGCAATTCATCAACCTTTAAAAATTTACAGTGGCGGCCTAGGATTCTTGGCTGGGTCACATCTAAGAAGTGCATATGAATTACGCCAAAATATGATAGGCGTAGGTATACTTTGGAAATATGGTTATTATGACCAAGCAAGAAATCAAGACCAAACTTTACAAGTAACTTGGATGGAAAAGATGTATTCTTTTTTAGAAGATACAAATATCAAGTTCCAAATAATGATTCATGGGCATCCAGTATGGGTCAAAGCTTTTTATTTAAATCCATCTACTTTTAACAGTGCACCGCTTTTTTTATTGAGTACCGATTTACCAGAAAACGATTATGTTTCTCAAACAATTACGCATCGTTTGTATGATGCGAATGTTGCAACAAAAGTTGCACAATTTATTTTGTTAGGAGTTGGTGGTGCTAAACTAATTGATGAGTTAGGTTTTAATCCTGACGTATATCATTTAAATGAAGCACATGGAATTTCAGCAGCTTTTTATTTACTCAACAAATACAAGAGCTTAGCAAAAGTTAAGGAACGCCTTGTTTTTACAACACATACTCCTGAAGAAGCTGGTAATGAAAAACATGATATTTATTTATGCCATAAAATGAGTTATTTCTGTGGCTTAAGTATTGATGAAGTTCGCAAATTAACTGGCATAACTGACGATCAATTCAATCACTCATTAACTGCTTTAAGATTTGCAAGAAAAGCAAACGGCGTATCTGCATTACATGGAGTAGTTAGCAGAGAGATGTGGAAAAACTATGAAGGCATTTGTCCAATTACATCCATTACAAATGCTCAGAACTGGACTTATTGGGCCGATAAGCAGATGTACAAAGCATTGGAAGCAAAAGATGATATTGTTTATGACGACCGTAAGAAATTCTTAAAAAAACGCGCATTCGAAATTGTTGCAGATCAAACAGGAAAAATATTTGACCCAAATGTTTTAACAATTGTATGGGCAAGGCGTTTTGCAGGTTATAAGCGAGCTGGCATGTTAACTTATGATATGGAACGTTTCGAAAAAATGTTGAATAACTCTAAATATCCTGTTCAAATTATTTGGGCTGGAAAAGCTTATCCAGTAGATTATCCGGCAATTTCTGAATTTAATAATTTAGTTCACTTGAGTAAAAATTATAAAAATGTTGCAGTATTAGTTGGGTACGAATTAGCACTAAGTAAACGTATGAAGCAGGCTTCAGATGTTTGGTTAAATAATCCTCGTGTACCAAGGGAAGCTTCTGGCACAAGTGGAATGACAGCTGCAATGAATGGTGCAGTTAATTTCTCTACAGATGATGGCTGGATACCAGAATTTATAAATCATGGAAATAATGGATTTGTAGTGCCAAAAGCAGATTACGAAAATATGACTCAGCATGATCAAGATGAGTATGATTTACATAAAGCATACGAAATTCTAGAGCAACAAATCATTCCAATGTATTATGATAATTTTGATACCTGGCGTCAAATTATGAAAAATGGTATGATGGATGTTCGTTTTCAATTTGATAGTAATAGAATGGCTCATGAATATTATGAAATAATGTATAAATAAAATTGGATTAGTTTGTTTTAATACCTCTTTGCCTAAGCAGAGAGGTATTTTTTTGATATATATTAACCTTTCGGCTGTAGCTTTGTTAATATCTAAAGTATATTATGCCAAATAAAATAGTTGTTGCTATTACTGGTGCCAGTGGATCATTATACGCAAAACTGATACTTGATAAGCTCGTTCTTTTAAAGGGCGAATATGAAGAAGTTGGAATTATTATGAGTAAGAATGCTAAAGATATTTGGCAAACAGAAATAGGCAACGAATCATATAAAAGTTATCCTTTTGCAATTTATGAAAAATACGATTTTTCTGCTCCTTTTGCATCTGGTTCAGCCAAATTTAATACGATGATTGTAGCACCTTGTAGCATGGGTACTCTAGGAAGAATTTCTGGAGGAATTAGCGATGACCTCTTAACTAGAGCTGCAGATGTGATGTTAAAGGAAAGGAGAAAATTAATTTTAATGGTTCGAGAAACACCTTATAATTTAATTCATATTAAAAATATGGAAACAGTAACATTGGCAGGTGGAATAATTTGTCCCGCTACCCCTTCCTTCTACAGTTTGCCAAAATCCATAGAAGAATTGGCTAATACAGTAGTGGATAGAGTGTTAGATTTAGCTGGGCTAAATATCGATTCTTATAGATGGGGTTCTTCTAAATAAAAATATCTCACAAATTTTTAATCTTGTGAGGTATAAAGTATTCGAATTAATTACGATTCTGCTTTTTCTTCTTGCTCCTCAGTTCTTTCCTGAAAAGTAAAAACCAATAGGCCTGTCTCTTTATTCAAACCTGCTATTAGAACATCACCTTGCTTGATAGTCATTTTCATAATTTCTTCAGCCAAAGGATCTTCTAAATATTTTTGAATCGCTCTATGAAGAGGCCTTGCTCCAAATTGAACATCATAGCCTTTATCAGCAATAAAATCTTTTGCTTCTGCAGTTAATACAAGTGAAAATCCTAAATTTTGTAACCGCTTAGAAACACCGGTCATTAAAATGTCAATGATATTAAATATATTTTCTTTAGTTAAAGAATTGAATACTACTACATCATCAATACGGTTTAAGAATTCTGGTGAAAATGTGCGTTTAAGCGCTTTTTCTATAACTGCTTTATTATTGTCTTCCGAATTTTGCATTCTTGTTGCTGTAGCAAAACCTACACCATCTCCAAATTCTTTCAATTGGCGGACACCAATATTGGAAGTCATGATTATCATGGTATTTTTAAAATCTACTTTTCTTCCTAAACCGTCAGTTAATTGACCATCATCTAGAACCTGCAATAAAATATTGTAAATATCTGGATGTGCTTTTTCAATTTCATCTAAAAGAATTACACTATATGGTTTTCTTCTTACTTTTTCTGTTAATTGACCACCTTCTTCATAACCAACATATCCTGGAGGAGCTCCTATTAATCTACTCACAGTAAACTTTTCCATGTATTCACTCATGTCGATGCGTATTAATGCATCTTCAGAATCGAACATGTAACGAGCTAATGCTCTTGCTAATTCTGTTTTTCCTACACCTGTAGGTCCTAAGAAAATGAATGTTCCAATTGGTTTTTTTGGATCTTTCAAGCCTACACGATTTCGTTGAATGGCTCTTACTACTTTATTAATTGCATCATCCTGACCAATTACCATACCCCGCATATCTTCACTCATTCTGCGCAGTTTCTCCGTTTCAGCTTGAACCATTCGTTTAACAGGAATACCCGTCATCATACAAATAACTTCAGCAATATTTTCTTCGGTTATTGGGTAGCGTCTGTGTTTGCTATCTTCTTCCCATTGATTTTTTGCTCTGTCTAATTCTTCGCCTAATTTCTTTTCTGTATCTCGTAATGAGGCAGCTTCCTCAAAACGTTGACTTTTTACTACTTTATTCTTTTCGTTTTTAACATCTTCGATCTTTTTTTCGAGCTCAAGAATTTCTTCAGGAACATTGATATTTTTTAAGTGAACCCTTGCTCCTACTTCATCTAAAACATCAATGGCTTTGTCTGGCAATAAACGATCTGTCATGTAACGATCACTTAATTTTACACAAGCATCAATTGCATCATCACCGTATGTTACATTATGAAAATCTTCGTACTTCGACTTAATATTGTTAAGAATAAGAATTGTTTCCTCAACACTAGGCGGCTCAATCAACACTTTTTGAAAGCGTCTATCTAATGCGCCATCTTTCTCAATATGCATTCTATATTCATCAAGGGTTGATGCCCCAATACATTGCAGTTCTCCTCTAGCTAAAGCCGGTTTAAAAATATTAGAAGCATCTAATGAACCACTAGCACCTCCCGCTCCAACTATAGTATGTATTTCATCAATGAAAAGAATAACATCTCTATTTTTCTCCAGTTCATTCATAATAGCTTTCATTCTTTCCTCAAACTGACCACGGTATTTTGTACCAGCTACTAAAGCAGCAAGATCTAATGAAATAACTCGCTTATCAAACAAAACCCTACTTACTTTTCTTTGCGTTATTCTTAGTGCCAATCCTTCTACAATTGCAGTTTTACCCACACCAGGTTCTCCAATTAATATTGGATTATTCTTTTTTCTACGGCTTAAAATCTGGCTAACTCTTTCAATCTCTTGTTCTCTTCCTACAATTGGATCTAGTGTTCCTGCTTCGGCCAATTTAGTAATATCTCTTCCAAAATTATCTAAAACAGGAGTTTTACTTTTTGCTGCACCAGGAGCTTGCTTACCCGCTTTAGATTGTTGGTATCCAGCACCTTTCTTTTCTTCATCAAAATCATCATCACTATCATCAGGGAATTCAGATCTTGGAGGTGGGTTAGTAGTACCTACCATTCCAAGTTCGTTACGAAATAAATCATAATCAACATCAAACTGATTAAGGATTTGAGTTGCAATATTCTCCTTATTTTTTAAGATACTTAGCATAAGGTGCTCAGTTTCTACCAAAGGGCTTTTTAAAGCTTTGGCTTCTAAAACAGTAACCCTAATTACTTTTTCGGCTTGTTTTGTTAGTGGCAAGCTGTTGATGTTTGCAATATTTTTACCAGTTTTATCTTTTACTGCCAATTCAACCTCTTTACGAAGTTCATACAAATCAATATTGAGTTGTTTCAAAACTTTTATAGCAGTATTATCTCCATCGCGAATTAGACCAAGCAGAAGGTGTTCGGTACCGATAAAATCGTTCCCTAGCCTTAGTGCTTCTTCCCTACTAAAGGAGATTATTTCTTTAACTTGAGCTGAAAAATTATTATCCATAATGTAAATTTGGATTTATACAATTATAACGAATATTTTTGAGTGAAGTTGTAATTCACTTATACACACATTGTTAATTCATTTACAAGCAAATGGAAATCAAAATTGATACCAAAGAAAAATTTACTGTTGCAACACCAATTACGTCTCATTTTACTGCCAATATAGCAGCAGAATTGATACAAAAATGCGAAGATTTGCTGCATCAACCCATTAAAAATGTTGTGTTAAATATGGGTTTAATAGAAAAAATAGATGAAAATGTAGTAGAAACAATTATGAATTTACAGCAACAATTTTATGACAATAGTGCTTCATTTGTAATTTGTAATTTAACTAAACAAATAAATGACCAATTAGAGGAAATGGAAATTGCAGAATTATTAAACATTACGCCTACAGAATCTGAAGCTTGGGACATAGTACAAATGGAGGAGATTGAGCGAGAATTATTAGATGGAGATGATGTTAATTTTGAAAACAATCATTAATTCAAAATTGAATGGCTCAATCGAATTGGTATGCAATATTAAAAGTATCATCAAATGCAAGTAAACCTGAAATAAAAAAAGCGTATAGAAAATTAGCATTACAATATCATCCTGATAAAAATAATGGCAATAATGCTTACTCAGAAAAGTTTCAATTAATTAAAGAAGCTTATGAGGTATTAAATTCTGATTATCGAAGATCACAGTTTGATCGAACTTTTTTTGATACCAAAAATAATTCAACACAAATAATCTTCCATTCGAGCGAAGAGCTCCTTGAAGCTGCTAAGAAATTAAATAAAAAAATATCATTAATGAATATGTTTTTTATTGATAGAGATTGGTTAGAAAGCGAATGCAATGTTTTTATTTCCTTTAAAAATCAATACTTACTCAATAATATAGAATTACGAAGAAAAATACTGGATGAACAAAGAGCTGCAATCAAACTTTTAAAATATATTCAAGCAAAAAATATTATTAAGCAGTGGCTTGAATTTGCTAAAAACGATTCTCAATTAGTGATTGAATTAAAAAGATTTAAGCAAGAAATATTGATTAAGTATTTATGGGAAAGATATAAAATAGTAATTGCAATTTTTGTTGGGATTATAACTACGATATTAATTATTTCACAATAAAAAAAAGTTTATTTAATATTTGATTCATAAAAAATGAGTCTGCCATTCTTATCAATACCTTGTATTAATATTTTATAAGAGTTAGTAATATCGTTGTTAAAAAACATAGCAGCATATCTACCTGTTTTACCTTTTTTAAATGAGGGTGACCAATAAAGTGTTTGTCGTCT